>NZ_LSRW01000019.1:0-88762 GCF_003104955.1 Steroidobacter cummioxidans
GCAGCGTCAGATGTGTATAAGAGACAGCACCAACAACGGCTGAGTGGATTCAGCACCTGGGCTCGTTGCCATTAATGGCCCAGCCGGGCGAGAAATGGCTGTACAACCACAGCGGCGACGTGCTCGGCATATTGATCGAACGCGTCACTGGAAAATCGTTGGGCACGTTCCTGCGCGAGCGCATCTTCGAGCCGCTCGGCATGAAAGACACGGCGTTCAACGTGCCCGCGAGCCAGTTCTATCGCATGCCGACCAGCTACTCATTTAATCACGCTACAAACAAGCTGGAGGTCTACGATCCTGCGGGACGCGACAGTTCGTGGGCGCTGCCGCCACCATTCGAGTCCGGCGCCGGCGGGCTGGTCTCGACCGTCGACGACTACTTTGCCTTCTTACGCATGATGCTCAACAAAGGTCGGCTTGGTCCCAAGCAGATCCTCTCGCGCGCCAACGTCGAGATGATGACTTCGGATCAGCTCACGCCGCAGCAACGCGAAGGCGCAGAGTTCTTCTTCGGCACACACTCGAGCTGGGGGCTCGGCCTGGGCGTGTGCATTCATCGTGGGGAGGTCTATCAAACACCAGGCCGCTTCGGCTGGGACGGCGGCACCGGCACCTCCGCTTATGCGGACCCCGTCGAGGGACTGATTGGAATCCTGATGACTCAGCGCTTGATGGACTCGCCCGAGCCGCCAAGAATCTTCACCGATTTCTGGACGCAGGCGTACGCGGCAGCGGAATAGCCTCACCGCTTGCTGGACAAATAGTGCGTGCCGAACACGTGATCCCACAGCGACGTCGTCACGCCATAGTTGCGATTGTCACGTTTATGATGAATGACGTGCATTCCGTAACGCTTGCGAAGCCAGCGCAGCGCCGGGTAATGGATCCAGGCGCTGTGATCCATGTGATGGAGCAGCGCGTACCAGAAGTACCCCGCTGAAATGCCCGCGACAAAGTAGCTACCAGCGGGCACGCCTAGCAACAATGCGAACACGACCCACAGCACGATCAGTGCCCCGGGCGCACAGAAAAACGGTAGCGCCGCGGGTTCAGTCGGCGCGCAATGATGAGCATCGTGGATGCGCACCATGAAGCCGATCTTCCAATGGAACAGCCACCGATGCACGGCGTACTCGATCAGCGTGAATGCGAACATTCCGGCGCCCACGCTCGCCATCGCCATGGGCATCGCACTCTCATATCGGCTGCCTAGATAAAGAAATGCAAACGGCATCGCCGCATCGATGACATAAGAAAGCCAGTAATTGGTGCGGCTCGCCGACAGCCACTGCATCCCGCGCCCGATGGCTGACAGCAACTTACTCACCGGACGCACTCCCCAGATCGAGGCGGCAAGTGGCGAGGAAATCGGCGATCAACGGATCTTCGGACTGCTCGAGCAACCTACCGGCATCGAGTTGTAAGGTTCGATCCGCAATGTGCAGAACGCGCGGATCGTGCGTCACCAGCATCACCGCGCAGGACGTGCGGCGCGCAGCTTCCTTGATCGCATCGATCACTGCAGTCGCCGATGCGTTGTCGAGCGAAGCCGTTGGCTCGTCGGCAAGAATCAACTCCGGATTGCGAACCAGCGCGCGAGCGACGGCGACACGCTGTCTTTCACCACCGGACAACTCTTCCGGAAACGCGTCGACCCGTGACAGCAGACTCAACGATTCCAGCGCCGCTTCCGCCATGGACTCGGCTTGAGCTGGCGGAAATCGTCCCAGCAGCGACATCACCACATTCTGGCCCGCCGTCAGCGCGTCGATCAGATTGTGCGACTGAAAGATGAAGCCGACGGTGCCGCGCAACTCGCGCTGCTGATCTTCAGTGAGGCCATTCAAACAGCGACCCGCGATTCTCACCTCGCCTTCCTGCACCGAGCGAAGTGCGCCACACAGCGTGAGTAGCGTCGTCTTGCCCGCGCCGGAGGGGCCGCCGATGACAACGATTTCGCCCGGCTCGACGTTCAAAGCTACCGAGTGCAGGATCTGTCGGCGATGCTGCCCCTCGCCGTAGCCATGCGACAGATCGCGGATCGAGATGACAGGCGCGGCGCTCAAAACAGCTCCGAGAGATCACTGCGACGCAGGCGCCGAATAGCCAGCAAACCAGCCACCACGCACGCGCTCAGAATAATGATGTACACACCGACCGCGCGCTCGACCGTCATGACGAGCGGCACGAGCGTCAGTTGCGTCGCTCCGATGTACACAGCCGCGGCCATCGCGAAACCCACCGGATACGCAAGCGACGACAGCAGCCAGGCTTTCTCGAACGTCAAGCGGTGAAAGAAGCTGTCGGGGTAGCCGATCGCCTTCAGCGTCGCGTACTGACGCAAATTCTCGGAGATGTCGGAGTACAGAATCTGGTACGCGCTGACGCAGCCAACCAGCAGGCTCAGAATGAGCACGGTTTTGAAAATGAATCCTGCCGGCGTCGTGCTCCGCCAGTACTTCTGTTCTTGCGCGTTCAACTGCGCGTGAGTCATTGCGACGACATCGGCTGGCAGCGCAGCTTGCAGCCGCGCGAGCACCTCGTTCACATCCTCGCCACGCGAGATCTTGATCAACCCGATATCGACCAGCCCCGGGCGCCGCGATGGAAACAATCGCTCGAAGCCTTCTTCGGTGGTAATCGCCGTGCCGTCAGCGCTGAAGGAGGCACCCATCGCAAACAGCTCGACGATGCGAACGCGTTGGTTGGCGATCTCGGTGTGCACCTCGCCTTCGCGAAACAGCGCAGCGATGGGACCGAACTCCGGGCGCGAGCGCGCGTCGAACACGATCTCGTCTGGCTCCCGCAAGGCGCTGGTCTTGCGCTGCCAGCCGTCATTCGCGAATACGACGCCGTCGCCCGCCCGGCTGACGCCGACGACGTAGACATTGCGATTTGAGCGCGTCAGCGGATTTTTGAACGGCGCGACGCCGAGACGCACGGAAGAAAACGACTTCACTCCTGGCACCGACAGCGCCTGATACAGGCGCCGCTCGCTGAACTGCGCAGGCAGCACCATGAACTGATACTGCGGACTGAGCAGCGCGATGTCCGCATCGAACTCCTGGAACAGACGCGTCGCGCTGCGAAACAGCGAGTCCTCGAAGCCCATCTGCCCAAGGATGCCCAGCGACGACATGGCGATGCCGGCCACCGCGATCAGCAACCGCCGCGGCTGCTTCATCAACTGCAGGAACGCGACGGGCACTCCGGGATTCATTGCTGAATCGCCACAGTGACGCGCGCATTGATGAAGCGCTCGAGCTGCTCCGGATGATCCGCTCGAATCTTGACCTGCACGACGCGCGAGTCGATGAACGCGGTGGGATCGTTGCGAAATGTTTCTCGCGCTCCGACCAGATAGCCGATGTCATCCACCGTGCCGCTCACTTCGGTCCCCAGCGCGTCGCCCGTGATCGTCGCCTTCTGGCCCACGCGAGCGCGGCCGATATCCTCTTCGAGGACTTCCGCCTCGACGAACATTTCCGAGGTATTGCCGAAGGACAGCAGTCCAGCATCGCCGACGCTTTGCCCGGGCTGTGCATGAATCTGGAGAATGCGCCCGTCGGCGGGGGCGCGAACCAATGTCGCCTCGAGTCGCGAGCGGATCTCTTCCACTTCTGCTCGCGCCGCCCGGCACTCTGCTTCAGCAACGAGGAGATCCGCGGGACGAACGGTGGAGAGACTGCTGAGTCGGGCTCGCTTCGCTTGCAATGCCTGAGTCGCGACGGCCAGCTTGGATTCCTGCGCCTCCAATGTCGTGAGCGACACCATGCGCTCCTGCTGCAATTTCCTGGTGCGGCTGGTCTCGGCTTCGACGTAGGCCAGCGAGCTTTCGTCGCTGCGCACTTCGGCACTCAGCGCTTCGATATCGTCTGCCTTGCCGCCAGCTTTCAACGCGGCGAACCTGGCATTCGCGACCGCGAGCTTTTGCTCGCGTACGGCAAGCGCCGCTTCGAGTTCCGCGCGACCTCGCAGCGTCGCCAACACCTGACCTTGCTTGACCCAAGCGCCCTGACGAACCCGCACCTCGGTGACGATGGCCTGGCCGGCCTCAAAGGAAGGCGCCGCGATGTGGATCACACCATCGCGAGGTTGAACGCGACCGGGTGCGGTAATCGAAGCTTGATATGACCCGGCAGCGGCGCGGGTCGAGCTCATGCCAGTCGCATCGGAATAGGAGACGATGCGAACGATGCCGGTAAGGATGACGATCGCCAGCAGCAGTGTGCTCACCAGCCAGCGCAATTGTCGATTGCGCTGCAAATCGGCAGCGAGCCTCACGGGCTCACCCCAGGGCAGACTGTTCTTGCTCCAATGCTCATTCCGGCAATCCGTGGATCAGGGCGCTCGAGTTCCGTCTGATACTCGCGAGCCCGCGTGATCACCGGTCAAAGCGTCGTCAGGACATAGAGCGACCGCAGCCGGGCAAAACTTTAGAGCCGTTGACTAAAAAACACACCAGCGTGGACGCACCACGCTGGTGCCGCAGCCCTCGGATTGACCTGGGTTATTCGTATCATTTGGGCAGACGCGCGATCACCTGCACTTCGACCACACCTCGCTTGGCCAGCAAGCCGTTCGTGCCGACTGCCGTCCATGCCGGATAGGGCGCTTTGACGTAATCGGCAACGACTTCGTAGAACGCGTCCCAATGCTGATCGCGCGTGCCGGAGAAGCTCGGGCTATCCCAGACATGGAAGCTGTTGACCATGACCACGTCGGCGAGGCTGGCGCCTGACGCCTCGAGGCTCGCTTTGATTCGCTCGAAGCCACGACGAACCTGCGCCTTGAAAGCCGCAACGTCCGTGGCCTCCTTCTCGCGAGGCCCCATGACCACGCCAGACAAATAAAGCATGTTGTCGACGCGACGGACCGCAGCGTATCGATATTCGTCGTAGCCTTCCTTATCGACGGCTGAGGGCAGCACCACCGCGCCATTGGGCGCAGGAATCACCATGGGCCATTGGGTTTCGGATGCCTGGGCGGTGCTGGCGGCAAACAAGGCCATCGCGACGACGGTTCGGAACATGAAAGGTCTCCTCTGAAATCGTTGAATGTCTGGTCCTGCTTGAAGACCGGCAGGTCGTGACATTCATTGCGCCGCTCGTCGCGCAGAGCCAACGTTTCGTCGCAGAGGAAACAAACGTCCCGTTGTCAGTAGTTGAAATCGCCCCCCTAAAAGAAAAAAGCTCCAGCAGGCATCCCTGCTGGAGCTTCAAACATTCCGCATCACGCCGCCGCTGCCCCCATGCCACCCATGAAGGTCAGCGAGTCGGCAGCGCGACGACATTCACGCGGGGTCACGCCATGGAAGCGTCGTAACGCGCGGAACAACGTCGAGCGGGAGTCGAAGCCGACCACCTTGACGATGTCTTCCACCGCCAACTCACTGCCACGCAGCAGCCGGCCAGCCACCGTCGTGCGCTTGCGCTGCAAGTACTCGTGCGGCGTCACGTCGTGGATGTGCTTGAACAGTCGCAGGAAGTGATGTCGCGACAGGAACGCGGCGCGAGCCATGTCACCCAGCATCAACGGCTTGTCGAAATTGGAGTGGATGAAATCGGTCGCCAGCGACACTCGACGCAGGATCTCGCGACGCGTGGCCGCGCGACGTACCGGCACGCCCCTCGCCCGCTGCAACACATCCCGATGCCGAGCCAGCATGCGCTCGAGCAGGAACGCGAACTGCTCTTCGAACCACAACGGATCGTTCAAGCCCATCTCGCAGTGCCGACGAATGAACAGCAGCACCGGCGTGACGCCCCGGTCATGCGTCTGCAGGTGGGGAATGAAAGGCAGGGTCGCTGACGCCTGCGCCTCACCGTCGTCCAGCAGCCGATCCTCGGGAGTGAGCATCGTGCCGAGCACCTCTTCCGGCATGCCCTTGCGGAACAGTACCGTCAACACATTCACGGGCTCGGAGCCACGAATGCGTACCGCGGCCGGACCCGCGGGTATCGGCAACCACGTATCGTCGTCAACTGCGATGCGCCGGTTGTCCAGCGTAACGTCCTGCCGCCCGCCCCATGCGCTCAATAGCGCGAAGCGCTCACCATCCAGCGTGTAATCGGCGACCTGCGTGTGCAGGCTCACCACGGTATTTTCGGAGCTGGACTGTCGCGCCAACGCCGCACTCAGATCACCACTCACCATCTCATGGGTTCGACGGAGAATCATCCCGTTACCCCTCCCCGTTGCTTAGCAGTCAACACCGGCCGCAACACCGGCCTTACTGGAGCTGCGTCCCACCCTTACAGGCGCGGGCCGCAACTCCACCCTAAAAGCTGACACATCCTGGAAATCGGCTGAGTTGTTACCATTTCCACGTCAAATCGCGCCGGCTACAAGCGCTTTACGATGATCTGATTGCCGCATGCGGCGAAAGGTTGCAGTGCTGTACTCACTTCAGTCCGGCACGGCGCGAATTACGCAATGAATGAGACAGCACCGCGCACAATCAGCTGTCGATTCGCAGGATGAGTGGATAACCGTCGTCGCCAAAAGTTGCAGGTACGCCACGACGATTGGCGGAATCGGGACCTCTTTTGGCAGCTTTCGTCTAAAGACGGGCGGAGGGGTGCGCGGAAGACACTTTGACGAAAAAGAACCGAGGCCGCGGTCGGGATGATTGCAGCTGGTGGAGCCTGCACCGATCCGGGTAAAATCGCGCCCGTTTAGAACTTGTCCAAACGCACATGCCCATCGCTCACGAACACAACCTAGCGCGCCCCCTGCCACGCGACTGCCAGTTCGGCATTCGAGTCAAGTTGCGCTCCACCGATCCGTTCAAGAACCTGGTCGGCGGCGATTGGACGCGCGAGCACTGGTACGCGACGCGCGACGAGCGCGACCGCATGCTCAAGGAAATGAGCGGCCGCTATGTGTATTTCCGCCCGGGCGACCGCCCGACGCTGGAGTTCGAGAAGATCGACCGCTAGAAGGTTCTGCCCAGGAACAGGTAGAACGCCTTCTGCGACTCCTTGGTGTCGTAGCCCGTCGCCAGATAGACGGGCCCGAGCGGCGAGTCGAGGCCGAGGAAGATGCTGAAATTTTTACGCAGGTCCCCAAAGCCGGCGTCGCTGCTCTCCAGCCAGGCGTTGCCAGCTTCGAACGACATCCCCGCATAGGCCGGAAAGTCGAGCACGCCTGAGCCGCCGCGACCAATGCGGCGCTGATAGATGAGTCGGCCGATGCCAAAATGCTCCCCGGCCAGAGCCCCCGGCGACAGGCCGGACAGGTTCAAGAAGCCTCCGAGCGAGAAAAAATTCTCCGGCCGCGTGACCTCGGCGTTGGCGATCGTGCCGCCATTCACCCAGAAGATCAGCGTGTGACGATCGAACGAGCGCGCCACCAGCCACGAGGACTCGAACGCATTCAGGTTCTGGTCCGAGCCGATGTTTTCGCGTTCGCCACGCCACTGGAACTCGAACTGCTGGCCATGACGTGGGAAGAAAATGCTGTCGAGTCGATCGTACGAGAAGCGCGCGAAGTAACCACCGCGGTTGAAGTTATCGAGCGGTAGCGTCTGATCGCCGATCAGCACCCGCGAACGACCGGCACCTCGTCGCATGCCGAACCGGATCTCGCCCCAATTCGATATCTCGCGCCCGACATCGAGCCCGCCCTGCAAGCTACGCACGCGGTACTCAGCGAGCAGATCCCGCCCATCGGCGCCGAGTTGGAAGACGCTGCGCTCCTCGAAATCGATACTGGGCGCAATGAAGTAGCGGCTGGCCAATGACAGCGGCTGATAGAACTCGGTGAACAGCCGCGGGTTGTTGCCGATCTGAACATCGGTGAGCCATTCGGCGCCCAGCGGATTGAGCTCGGTAGCGATGAAGCGCACGGCCGCGTTGTAGCGGCTGATGCCTTCGAAGTTGTCTTCCAGGTTCAAGCCGAAGCGCACGTAATTCGGCCCCCAGCTCTTGCGCCTCAAGTCGAGCTCGAGTCCGGCGCGCCCACCCTCTTCGACCAGGTTGTAGTCGATGGACTCGAAACGATCCAACGCATACAGCGACGACAGCTGCCGGCGCACGCGATCGGCATCCAAGGGTTTGCCGATCAGGTTGCTCATGGTCGCCTTCACCAGGGGGTCGTATTCCATCGAACGCGGATCGGCGCGCACGAATTCGATGGTCGGCAAGCTGGTGTCACGCGGATTGCGAGTAGCCAGATAACCCACATAAGCGTCTGGACTGAGCGCGAGCTTCTGCAGCGGCGCGGTCAGCTCCCGCGCCCCGATCTCGCCGGCACGCAACGCCTGCGGAACGCGAGCGAAATCTGCCGCGGTGAAACGACCGAGCGGCGGCTCGATCAAGATGTCGTTCGGCCCGAGCAAAGCGCGCTGCTCCCGAGTGCGCCCGCGAATCAGAATCGCGAACGCCTGGTTGGTAATCTCGAGCGGCGACTTCAGGTCTTCGCTGGCATATAAAGGAAAACTCACATCGACGGCGATCAACACGTCGACATTCATCGCACGCGCAATCGCAACCGGCAGGTTGTCTGTGAGCCCGCCATCGACCAGCAATTTGCCATCGCGCTCGACCGGCGCAAATACGCCTGGCGCCGACATGCTGGCGCGCATCGCCGTAACCAGATCGCCGGAGTCCATCACGATGGAATCGCCCGTCTCCAGATCGGTGGCCACCGCTCGAAACGGAATCGGCAAACGATCGAAGCTTTGAATCCCGGCCACCGGCAGCGAGGCGCCTCGCAACACCTGCTCGAGCTTCTGACCCTGAACCAGACCCCGCGGCAATACGAAACCCTCCTTGGTCACGCCGAGCGCGTAGCGCACCAGGAATTCGCGATCGTCCTGCTTGCGGCGGAATCCGAGCTCCTCGCGCGGCGGACGGTCTTTGAGCGCGTCTTCCCAATTCACCGAGCGCAACAGTTTCTCGATGTCCGCAACCGGCATGCCCGACGCATACAGGCCGCCGACCACCGCGCCCATGCTGGTGCCGGCAATCGCATCGATGGGAATGCGCATCTCATCGAGCACTTTGAGCACACCGACATGCGCCGCTCCGCGTGCGCCGCCACCACTTAGCACCAGACCGACACGCGGGCGCGACTGCTCCGCGGCGACCGCCAACACTGGTGATATCAACGACGCGCCGAGGACCAGCGCCATGAATATCGCGGACAACGACGCTCGGAAGCGCCGGGCGCGGCATGCGAGGTGGGCCTTCATCGTCGAAATTATAGGACAGAGCTTGTGACCCCGAACCTTGCTCGCTAGGCTTTTTGCATGTCACTCGCCTGTCGCCGGCCAGCCACACCGCTGCCGATCGCCCCGCTCGCCGCCCTGATCGTTCTGTGGGGCGCAGTTCTTGCCGGCCAGGCGCTCGCTGCACCTCCGCATAGGCGGCTCAACGATAGCGATGCCCAATGGCAGTACTACGGCGGCGATGCCGGTGGCAGTCGTCACGCGGCCTCGAGGCAAATCACGCGCGATAACGTCGATCAGTTGGAAATCGCGTGGACCCATCGCACCGGCGAGCTCGGCGGGGGCTTTCTACGCGCCGATAAGTTGTCATTCGAGGCGACGCCCATTCTGGTCGATGACACGCTGTACCTGAGCACGCCCACCGACATCGTGATCGCGCTCCAGGCCACCACCGGCAAATTTCGCTGGCGTCACGACCCAAAGATTCCGCGCCACCTGCATTACGCTGAGGCGACATCGCGCGGCGTTTCCTGGTGGACCGATGAATCGGCGGACAGCAACGCACGCTGCTCACAACGTATTTTCATCGGCACCTTGGACGCGAGACTGATCGCGCTCGACGCTCGCGACGGCACGCCGTGCGCCGATTTTGGCAACAATGGCAGCGTCGATCTCGCGGCCGGCGCAAGACCCACTGAGCGCGGTCAGTATTTAGTGACATCGCCACCAGCGGTCTATCGCGACTTGATCATCACGGGCTCAGCCATTGGTGACAATCGCGGCGTCGAGTTGGAACGAGGCATCGTTCGTGCCTTCGACGCCCGCACCGGCGCGCAACGCTGGTCCTGGGACCCCGTTCCCGATACGGCTGCGGAGGCGACGAAACGCGGCTGGACGGATGATTCCGCTCGACGCACCGGCGCTGCGAATGCCTGGTCGACGATTTCGGTCGATGCGGGCCGCGGCTTGATCTTCGTGCCAACGGGCTCGGCCAGCCCGGATTTCTATGGCGGCGAACGCCCCGGCATGAACAACTACGCAAACTCGCTGGTCGCGTTGCGCGCCGAGACCGGCGAGCTGGTGTGGTATCGACAGCTCGTCCATCACGACCTGTGGGATTACGACCTCGCCGCCCAGCCCATGCTCATCGACTTCGAGCGCGAGGGCAAAGCCATCGCCGCAGTCGTGCAGGCCACCAAGACCGGCATGCTGTTCGTGTTCGATCGCGAAACCGGCGAGCCGGTGTTCGAGATCGTCGAGCGACCGGTGCCGCCGTCGACTGTGCCCGGCGAGCTTGCTTCGCCGACCCAACCGTTTCCCGCCACGCCCGCACTCGTCTCGCATGCCGCAATCACTCCGCAGGATGCCTGGGGTCTGACCGTGATCGATCGTGCCAGGTGCCGCGACCTCATTAGCAAATATCGCTCGGAGGGATTGTTCACGCCGCCCAGTTTGCAAGGAACCATTCTGTCGCCCAGCTTCGTCGGCGGCGTGAATTGGGGCAGTCTCGCGTTCGACCCGCAGCGCCAGTTGATCTTCGCGGCCGTCAATCACGTGCCCATGGTTGCGACCCTGGTGCCGCGCGATCAACTCAAAGCCATGCGCGACTCCGGGAAATATCCCGACTCGGAGTTCGCACAGCAGGCCGGCACGCCCTACGGCATGCGCCGCGAAATGCTGGCGTCGCCACTCGGGCTGCCTTGCACGGCCCCGCCTTGGGGATCACTGGCCGCGGTCGATCTGCGGCGCAATGCCATCCTCTGGCAGGTGGTGCTCGGCTCGACCCGCGATCGCACGCCCTGGTTCGTGCCATCCCGGACCATAGGCATGCCGAACATGGGCGGGCCGCTGGTGACCGCGGGCGGACTGGTGTTTATCGGCGCGGCCACTGACAATATTTACCTGCGCGCCTTTCGAACAATCGAAGACGGGTCGCGAACTGTGGAAGGGCCGTCTACCCGCGGGTGGCCAGGCGACTCCCATGAGCTACGAGGTCGGCGGGCGCCAGTATGTAGTCATTGCAGCCGGCGGACATGGCGGGCTGAAAACCAAACGCGGCGATTACGTGATCGCCTTTGCGCTGCCGCCGGCGCGCTGACGTTTCAACGAACAGGTCATCATCATGCGTGCTTCGCGCTTCGGTTCCACGGCTCTGCTGGGTTGCACGGCGCTGCTCGTCTCTACGGTTCAGGCGGCTGAGCGCAATAACGGCCGGGTGGAAGAAGTCGTCGTCACCGGCACGCGTGAGGCGGAACAATTGCGCGATTTCGCTGGCAGCATCTCGCTGGTGAAAAGCGACGACATTGCAGTCGTCGGCTCGACGCATCACAGCGAGATCATCAATCGCGTGCCCGGCGCGATGATCCAGCGCAATAGCGGCCAGGAAAGCCTGACCGCAATCCGCTCACCGGTGCTCAGCGGTCCGGGCTCGTGCGGCACGTTTTTGTTTCTCGAAAACAGCGTGCCGATCCGTCCCACCGGATTCTGCAACGTGAATGAGCTGTTCGAGGTCAACAGCGAACAGGCCAGCTCGATCGAAGTGCTGCGGGGACCCGCAGGCGTGATTTACGGCTCCGGCGCGATGCACGGGGCGATCAATGTAATTCCAGCTCAGCCTGGCGAAATGCCCGGACGCAGTCTTGCGCTCGAAGGCGGGCCGAATGAGTACTACCGCGGCAAGCTCGGCTTGAGCCAGAAGAGCGATGCCACCGACATCGGCGGGGTCCTGATCGCTTCGCACGACGGTGGCTGGCGTGACAACTCGGGGCTCAAAGAACAGAAGTTGAACATTGGGCTCACGCATCGCAGCGGCGAGGCACAGATGGGCCTGGATCTCGCTGCCACCAATCTGAATCAGGAAACGGCCGGCTTCATTCAAGGGTTCAACGCTTATCGCAACGACGCCATCGCGAAGTCGAACGCGAATCCGGAAGCCTATCGGGACGCGTATGCCGTGCGGCTCACGGGCCGCTATGAGCGGCCGCTGAGCGACAACATGCAACTGGCGGTGCGTCCATACGTTCGTTACTCCCGCATGGACTTCCTGCAGCACTTCCTCGTCGGCAAACCGCTCGAGGAGAACGGTCAGGAGTCGGTCGGGGTGGTGACGTCCCTCGATTTCACTGCGTTCAACAACACGCGCTTCCTGACTGGCCTCGACGTCGAGTTCGCCCAAGGCTTCCTGAAGGAAACCCAGCCGGGCCCGGCGACGGACGGCGCGCCCGCGGCGAACGCGATTCGCCCCGCTGGCAAGCATTACGACTACCAGGTGGACAGTCGGGTTGCCGCTATTTATGGACAGATCGAGCAACCGTTCGCCGAGCGCTGGAAAGCGATCGCCGGCGCGCGCTACGAGTATGTCGAATACGACTATGACAACCGCATGATCTCCGGCAACACCGCCGAGAATGGCGCAACCTGCCCGGGCGGCTGTCTGTTCAATCGTCCAGCGGATCGCAGCGATGATTTCAGCAATGTGACTTCCAAGCTGGGGCTCACTTACGCAATCGCCGACGATCACACTCTGTATGCCACCGCCACGCGTGGTTATCGTGCACCGGATACCAGCGAGCTGTATCGACTGCAACGCCAGCAGTCGATCGCGGATCTCGAATCGGAGCAGCTCGACAGCATCGAGCTCGGCGCTCGCGGCTTCTTTGGACCGCTGAGCTACTCGCTCGCCGCGTTCACGATGGACAAGGACAATGTGATCTTCCGCGACTCGAACGGATTCAACGTCAGCGATGGGCGCACCAAGCACGAAGGCGTGGAATATGAGTTCTCGTGGGCTCCTCTCGAGACGCTGTCACTGGCGCTCGCCGGCACCTACGCGAAACATACCTACGACTTCAATCGCGTGATCGAGCAAGGCGAAACCATCGTCGCCGGACGCGACATCGACACCGCGCCTCGTCACATCAACACGGCCCGCTTGAACTGGAGCTTCCTGCCTTCGGCCGCGGCCGAATTGGAATGGGTCTCCGTGGGCAAGTACTTCGTCGATGCCGCAAACCAGCATGAATACGGCGGCCACAACCTGTTGAACCTGCGCATGAGCTGGCGTGCTACCGAGAACTTGCGAACCCTCGTTCGTCTCAACAACGTCACCGACCGCGCCTACGCCGATCGCGCCGACTTTGCCTTCGGCAACTATCGTTATTTCCCCGGCCGCGGTCGCACGCTCTTCGTTGAAGTTCGTTACGAGACGGAGTAACGACCGAAGTCGAACAGCTCGGTCAGATCGACAGCGATATCCAGCGATGGCACGACTAACGGCCCGGGCACCTGCATCGACGTCTGTTCCACGAACGCTCCGCCATGCGGCGCGCCGAAGCAGTTGAGTGTCTTTACGCCGATATCGATCAACCACGCCTCGCGCACACCGTAGGACGCATACAGCGGCATTTTGACTTCCAGATCATAGAGCCAGCTGCTATCGCTCACCTCGATGACCAGCAGCGTATCGCGCGCGGTCGGATGCGCCTCGCTGTATTGATCACGACGCGGCCGGAGCAACATGAGATCGGGCTGTGGCTCGGAGTGACGACTCAGCCGCAGCGGGGATTGTTCGAACACCCAGGCCCGATCGCCGACCGCCTTTGCCAGCTGCCGATGCAGCCAGGAGACCGTGGCCGAGTGCCGACATCCTATCGGAGGCATATCGCAGATCTCTCCTTCGATCAGCTCCGTCCTCACATCCGGCGCGAGCACGCCCACTTCGGCCATGCGGTAGTACTGCTCGACCGAAAAGCGGTACGGAAGGTAATTCCTGTCGCTGATTGAGTTGGTAGCCATGTAGAAGAGACCTTAACAGCGTGACCCCGTGAGCAATGACACCAGCTCATCGGGATTCGGCATGAAAATCAACACAAATTTCGACTGGGATGAGGTAGGAGATATTTTTTGTTCCGCGGGATTCCCGCGCGTTTGCGCGCGGAAGATCGCGCACAAACAAAAAGGCCCGGCGTGAGCCGGGCCTGAGCGTTCTCTGCGCAACCGTGCAAATGAGCTAGTCGAACAAGCCCGTCAAATCGACTGGCACATTGCCGAGCGATTGCACGGCAACTAAGCCAGGATTTGTAATGGTAACAACCTCGGCAAACTCACCGCGGCGAGGCTCGCGGAAACAAACCAGCTCCTGCTTCCGCAGATTTACGATCCAGAAGTCGGAGATATCGTGCCGCGCGTAGAGGGGTGCTTTGATCTCACGGTCGTACCGCCACGTGCTGTCACTGATCTCGACTACCAGTCGAATTTCCGCGGGCGTTGGATGCGAGCGGCGATAGAAATCAGCACGCGGGTGCAGCAGCATGAGATCCGGCTCGGGGGCATCGTACTTGCCAAGCACCAGAGTCCTCTGCGATGAAACGAGTGCCGCGTCGCCAACGGCTTTCGAGAAGAGATAGATCAGCAGATCTCCGGTTCCCCCGTGAAGGCTTCCCATGGGCGGCATGTCAATGATCTCTCCATCGATCAATTCCACCCGCGCATCCGGCGCGAGCAAGCCCACTTCAGCCATGCGGTAGTACTCATCGACGGTGAGCCGATGTTTCATCACTCCGCTGTCGGTCATGGCGTTCATGGTTGGTCCTGATGGAGAAGGTACCGGGCTGCAGCCCGCCGCTCGGAGGCCATATTTCGGCGAGCGCCGTAGAAATGCAAGCCGATCGGCAAACGGAATGTGCTAGGGGCGCAAGCGCAAATAAAAAGGCCCGGCGCGAGCCGGGCCTGAAGTCGACAGCGCGAAAAGAAAATCAGACCGGGCCGGTGACGATGGGATTGAAGGCGATCAAACCGTCGAGCGAGGCACCGCTGCCGAGGCCGCTACCGAACAGACCATTGAATGCGCCCTGCTCGCCGTGCAGCGCCATGTAGTTCAGGATCACCGTCTGCACCAGCAAGTTGACGTTGTTCGCAGCCGGGCTGCTGCTGGTCACCACGTCGCCACCGGCGCTGTAGTAACCAATCTGCTGATGGCGGGCCGCCGCCGGCGTGCCCTCGCCGATCAACGTTGGACGTCCCATCGGGCTGTACACCCAAAAAAAAGAACGAAGCCGCGGTCTGCTGGTTGTCGCCGGTCCATTGGCCTTTGCCGCGACCTCCCACCGAATTGTCGACCATGCCGTTCGAGGACAGCGAGCCGTCGCTGAACACATAGATCATCACCGGCTTGCCGACCAACGCCGCGTATTCCAAACACGCGCCGATACAACGGCCAGCGCGCAGATCGCGAGCCTCGCCAGTGGCGCGCTCGCCAGTGTGATAATCGAAGCCGCCCATGGTGATGGTACCCGCGCCGGCGTTACCGTCGACGACCAGCTTCATCACTGCAGCGGTCTTCTGGAATTCACCGTCGCCGCCGAAGTTGGCACCGCCAAACAAGCCTTGAATGCGCGGATCCAGCGAGGGATTCAGCGACGCAGGATTGCTGAAGGTCTCCACCGTGTCGGCCGTCTTGAGGTAGGCGCACTGAAATTGTTTCTTTACCGGGGCATCGTCCGCGCCGAGACGAGTGTCGACGTGCGCGAGTTTGCGGCCGCTCAGCTTGTACATGGCCTCGAGCGTCTGCACGGTATCGCTGACACTGAGAATGGTCGCCACTTCGCCGGTGTCGACCAGGCCCGTCACGTCGCTGACGCGATCGATCTTGGTGGGACGGTTGGCCGGATCGATCATCGCGGCGGGTGCCATGGAGTTGCCGCCCGATTCGGAGTTCTGCGAGCCGATCAACGTCAGCAGCTGACCTTTCGCGCCTTCGCCCGCAGGGCCCGCCTTGGCAATGCCATACATCGGGTTGTGAGGATTGTTGCTGGTGTCGTTCTCGGAGCGCGCGGCGATGACTGCGCCGCTCACCATGGCACGCGTGGTCGGCGAAGTTTTCTCCAGCATGCCGCGCAGGAACGCGCTGTCGGAATGAAACGCCAGACCGAATTCGGTATTGACGAAGTTGGTGGTGGAATTGTTCGGCAGCATGTTGCCCGGCAAGCCCAGCTTGGAATACCCCTGAGTGCTCAGGAAATCCATCTGGCCGCCCTGCTGGCCCACCAGCACGTTCGAGCCGGCAATGTTCGCGCCACCGGCGAGATCGAAACAGATGAAAGGAATCTTGCCGCGGCCATCGGTGATGTTGCACGCCGCCCGATCGACCGTCTCCAACGTGCCGGTCAGCGCTGCAGCACGCCGCGGAGCCAGCATGCTCATCGCAGCGGGCACCACCACGGTGGCTGCACCGGTCGTAAAGCCTTGCGCCAGGAAATCGCGACGGGTCACCGGCTTCTTGTGCGACTCGTGCTTCAACGGCTCGTCCAGGCCGAGGGCACGCTTGCGGTTCGATTTGATGATCAACATGCGAATTGCCCCTTACTGAACCAGAGTCGCGGCATTGCCGAGCGCCGCACCACAGGCAGCCTTGATGACTTCCACGGTGCGGTTGACGTTGGTCTGCGGATTGACCGTGCCGCACGCCCGATTCCTGGTCGCGGGCGCAATCACGACGGTCGGCAGGTTCGGATTGCACAGCGATTCCATGAGATCGCCCATGTCGGTGCGGAACTCGGTGAGATTCGGCTGCGAGATCGAGGCGCCGATCATCTTTGAATGAAGCTGATCGATCACCGCCTGACCGTTCGCATTGACGGCGCTGTAGTCGGCCTCCGTGAGCGGCGACGAGTAGTTGATGCCCGAGAAGAACACATCACGCAGGCTCGGCGTATCCATCATCACGTTGCAGTACTGCAGCGCCAGCTGCGCCAGCGAGGTCTGGTGCGACGAGAGATAACCCTGGATATCGTTCACCGCCGGCAGCGATTGACGCACGCTGGCGTACGTCGCCTTCACCTTTGCGTTGTTCTGCGGCACGCCCGTGATCGTCGACATCGTCGCGTTGATCGCATCGAACAGCTTCACGCCGATGTCCGAGCTCGCCTCGGCCAGCACCGGAGTCGGTGCGACACCCACGGCGTACTGAGTGCAAGCGTTGGTTTCCGTGCCCAGCGCATCGAAGCACAGGAAGAACTGATCCGCTTCCGGCCCCTGCTCCACCGGAATGATGGTGCCCACCGAGGACAGTAGCTGGCCGGTTGCCGCCGAGTACATCTCGCTGCTGATGTTCATATCCAGCAACCGATAAGCCTGTCCAACCTGCGACTCGGCGCCGTTCACACCGATGCGCATGCCCTTCAGACGAATGCTGCCCGGCGTAGCCGTCTCATCGAGACTGATGAACTTCGGATTGGTGAATAGATAGCCGTACGAGTCGTACTGCGTGGCTTCGAAAAGGATGTACGCCTGCGGCACATTGATGATGTGCGACACGCCGAACAGCAGGAAGAATTTCTGGCCGACACCGGCCTCGAAGTTCTGGTTGATCTGCTGCAAGGTCAACGCACGGCTGTAAACGGCGGCCAGACGGACCACGCCCTGCCACTGACGATTGCCGCTGGCCTCGTTGCCGAGGAACAGGGCAAAGCTGTTGTCCCACGCCTCGAGCGTGCCGCCGCCCGAACGGTCCACGTCGCCGGTGAACTGGCCGTTTACGTAAATGCGGCGCCCGTTGACCGGATCGAACGTCAGGACCACATGTTGTAACGATGACTGCAGGACTTCCTTATCGGGATCGGTCGACAGCCTCGGAGCGCCATCGGCGTTGGTGGCCGAGCTGCGACCCGCGAACTCGTAGTTGTACAGCTGCTGCCCCAGCGTGAAATTGCGCGTCGTCGCGCTGCCGGAGTAGCTCACGATGCGAGCGTCTTCCTGGGTAACGTTGCCGGGCACGACCCACGCTTCGACGGTGTACTCGCCGGTGGCGGAGATCTTGTCGTAGAACTTGCGGCTCGGCGCGCCGAAGGTCTTGGCGCGGCCGCTACGAATGTTGATGCCGTAGCCGCCGACCCATTCGATGCCAGGCCCCGCGGCACTGGGCATCGTCAATTCCAGGTCGGCCGCCGGTGCCACACCGCTGGTGTCGTAGGCGATGTTGCCGCTGCCGGTCTTGAATTCATACAGCGCGACGATGTTCCTTTCGTAGCGGCTGCCGCCGCTCGCGATCGTACCGTCATAGAGCGTCAGCGCCTTGCTGAGCGTGCCCGGCGGCGTCGGATCGACAGGGATGGCATTGGCCAGCGCCTGGATACGAGCCAGCAGCGCTGCGGCATTGGCAGAGCAGTCGGTCCAACAGTTGTGACTTTCTTTGCCCAGTCGGACCACGAACCGGGACAACGCCGGCTCGTTGAGATTGATCTTCGCCTGCGACGCGTGATACGCCTCGAGGTACTCGTCGGAGGTGAGAATGTTGGGGTCGTTGCGATCGCCCGCCGCAAAGAACGGCGACTGTGCGGTCGCGGAGTTGGGCTGGTGGCAGCTCGAGCAATATTGATCGAGCAGATCATAGACCGGCTTGAAGGCCGCCGGCGGCAGCGCCGGGAAGCGCTTGCTCGCGCCCGGTTCGATCGGCTGTGGCTCGATCAGCTGGATCTGCTTGCCGCTGGTGTCTTCGGCGCCGACCCAGGCATTGATCCAGGTGATGAGGTCGGCAGTGCAGGCGCCGGTATCGCCACGCCAGCAGTTGTGGCCACCCGCCACCTTGGTGACGAGCGCAGACAGCGAAGGGTTCTCGCGATTCACGATACCGATCGCTTGTTGATACGCCTGGTTCACGTCATCGGAACGAGCGAACGAAGGCGCCTGACCCGTAGCGTTATGGCAGCCGCCGCAACGATCGGTGCCGCGAATGTTGGTCCAGAACCCGTTCTGGAATGCCCGAATCTCGTCGTCGGCGGCGCCCGGGCCGCTGTAGTTCGAATCGGGCATCGCGGATCCGGGAGGGATCGGGTTTGGCTCGGTGGTCGAGCCGCCGCTACAACCGGCCAGCGTCAATGCGCCGAGCGCGGCCAGCGCCGCAAAGCGGGCCAGTCTCGTAGCCATGCTGACGTGATGAGCGCGCATTTGTTTCTTGATGCTTCTGATGCTCATGGGATCACCGCGCCTCACTGGCCAGCGCATTGCGCAGCCACCTGCGCGAACACTTGGCGCATGCTGCCGTTGGTCTGGAAGTTGTCACCGATGCTC
The DNA here is from genome assembly GCF_003104955.1 of Steroidobacter cummioxidans. Taxonomy (NCBI): domain Bacteria; kingdom Pseudomonadati; phylum Pseudomonadota; class Gammaproteobacteria; order Steroidobacterales; family Steroidobacteraceae; genus Steroidobacter; species Steroidobacter cummioxidans. Next base: position 19,241 of record NZ_LSRW01000019.1, read on the forward strand.
CTCACGGCGTTGTGTTCGGCCAGGGTGGCCGGCGCCCGGAAACAAACTTTGCGGTACGCTTTTTCCGCCTGGCACTGCGCGAACGCGCCGCTGTATGCCAGCTCCTGGCCCAGGCTCTTGGCACCGCTACCGCTGCCCGGCAGGCTCGGCGACCAGCCCAGCACGCGCTCATCGTTACGGCCAGGCAGACGCATGCGGTTTTCCCACGCGTCGTTCGGCGTGACATAGCCAGGCTTGAAGTTATCGGAGTTGATCAGGTACTTCGGCTGCACCTGACCGGGCGTGTAGACCAGCCGGCCGGCGGTCTTGTCGTAGTCGTAATAGGCGAAAGCCTGCGCCATCGAGTCCATGACGGAATGGCAGCCGATGCAGTTGTTATTGAAGACACTGCTGTCGCCGCCAGGGCTGCGAGTCACGTCCTGACGAATGCGATCCGGCGGACGCGATGTGTCCTGCACCTGTTCCAGGTCGCGGCACATGTGATTCATCAACGTGAAGCGGAACATCGCGCGGTTGGTGCCGTCGATGAAGAACGCTTCGGCGCCCGCGCGAGAAGTAATGACACCCGCGGTCGCCGCCGGCGGCAGGCCATTCAGCGAAGACTGCGTCGTGCGCGTCAAGCCGCGCAGATCGACGCTGTTGCTTTCCAGCGCATCGTAATGCGCGTTGCTGGTCGGCGAGTACGGCGGCACGCCGGAGCCATTGCCGATGTACACCACGTCATCGAACAGCACCTGGCGGAAATCCGCGTCGTCTTTCACCAGGCCGATGACGGTCGCCGTGTAGTCGTTCAGCGGCGCGAAGATCGATTGGTCGCGATTGGTCCACGGCGACGCGAAGTTTTTCAGCGTGACCGAATAGAAGTTCTTCGAAGACTCGTTGTTGGGATTGATGATGAACGCCGCGGTCGACTCGAGCTCCGGGATCGACCCGGCACCGACCATGCCTTCGAGCGTGGTGAGCAGCGCCTCGGACGGTGGCGTCCCCGTGAGCCGCTCGTACATGCGAAGCGCTTGTGCGCGGCCGGTCGGAGTCGCCCCAGCTTGTTGCCCTGACGCAAAGGCCAGTAATGCCACTCCCAGTGCGGCTGCCTTCGCGAGTGGCGACGTTCCATTGCTTCGTTTCATGTTGCTCATGCAGCTCTTTCCCAAGGCCGGTCGATCTACTCTCGGCAGACTCCGGTAAACTCTTAAGGGTCACCCGCGCTCTTGATACAAAGTCAGTTGTCCCCCGACTTTCGGGGCCGACTATACGGTCGGGTTTTCAGGCCGTTAACTGTCTCAATCGACACACGTCGCGCGCGGGAGACAGTGCCGGGGGCTTCGCGCGCGCGTGTAGTCTCGCCGCCACGATGCGCAGTCCGCCGGCGCACCCGCCATTGATATCGACGGGATCACGGTTGGAATGTGAGGTGCTTCACGCATTGCCCCGAAGCCCGGCGAGGCAGGCGGAAGATTCAGGGAATATCGCGTCCGCTTGTGACTCGCTTAACGGATCGCGAAATATGTCGCGTCGAAGATGGCGCCCCCCGAACAAAGCGCCCTCCCACATCGAATAACTGGCGATACCTGGCAGACAACTTTGTTAATCGATGCGAAATCTTTCGGAGTAACGCTTCAATGAGTCATCAGGCGCAGCCAGCCGCGTCGAATCGAGCCCCCGTGCGCCATGGCGCAGCGGTGCTGCTCATGAGCGCCATTGCGTTCCTGCTGGGCGGCTGTGACAGCGGCAGCGGCGGCACCGATGTGACCATTGGCAGCGGCCAGAACATGGATCCGGTGACCTTGGACTTCCCGGTGTTCTATGTGAAGCGGCCGGTGCCCGATCCGGAAGACGACGAACTGGCAAACGCCGATGCGCGCGAGCTGTTGCGGTTCGAGATCGGTGCCGACCTGTATATGCGCGATCGCGCTTCGACTTCCGCACCGGAAGTGAACCTAACCGCGCAGCAGACCCAGAGCCTCGGCGATATCCGCGACGTGAGCGTCAACTACGATGGCAGCAAGGTGCTGTTCTCGATGCGGGCGCGCTTCATCGAAGGTGCGGACGAGGAAGATCAGCCGACCTGGAACATCTGGGAATACGACGTGGCGAGCCGTCAGCTTCGCCGCATCATCCGCTCGGACATCGTGGCAGAGACCGGCCACGACATCATGGCGAACTACCTGCCGGACGGCCGCATCGTGTTCAGCTCGAGCCGCCAGCAGACCTCGCGCGCCATTCTGCTCGACGAGAACAAACCGCAGTTCGCGGCGCAGGACGAGAACGACAACGAGCCGGCCTTCGTGCTGCACGTGATGGATGCCGACGGCACCAACATCCATCAGATCTCGTTCAATCAGAGCCACGACCTGGCTCCGGAAGTGCTGCCCAACGGCCGCATCGTGTTCACGCGCTGGGAGCATCACATCGATGACAACCAGTTCGATCTGTATTCCATCAATCCCGACGGCTCCGATCTGCAGCTCCTGTACGGCGCCAACAGCCATCAGACCGGCACGCCGAATCGGCCACCCGCCAACACGCTGAGCACCATTCAGTTCCTGAACCCGAAGCCGCTGCAGGATGGCCGCACTCTGTCGCTGATCCGGCCCTTTCAAGGCACCGGCGAAGGCGGCGATCTGGTGCTGATCGACACCGATACCTACGTCGACAACACTCGCGCGGCGTTGGCTGCCAATATCGGCATGACCGGCCCGGCGCAGACCCGGGCGCTGCCGACCGATGTGCGCACGATTCCTGGCCCGTCGCCCGGCGGCCGATATCGAACGGCGCAACCGTTGTATGACGGCACCGGCCGGCTGCTGGTGAGCTGGTCGCAGTGTCGTCTGGTCGAGAACAACCGCATCGTCCCCTGCACCAGCGAGCGCTTGCAGAATCCGAACGCGGTGGAAGCCCCGCCGCTGTATGGCATCTATGTGTACGACGTGCGCGAAAATACGCAGCGTCCCATCGTCGTTCCACAGGAAGGCTTCATTTACACCGAAGTGGTCTCCGGCTCGCAGCGCGCGCTGCCCGTCGTCATTCCGAATCGCGTTGCGGGTATCGACTATCCGCAGCAGCTGCAGGATGAGGGCGTCGGCGTGCTGAGCATTCGCAGCGTGTATGACATCGATGGAGTGGACACCGCGCCCGGCGGCATCGCCACGGTTCGTAACCCCGTCAACCCCGGTTATGCGACCCGCCCTGCTCGGTTCCTGCGGGTCGAGAAGGCCGTTTCCATTCCGGACAATGCCACCCGCAACTTCTCGAACACCGCGTTCGGCCCGAACCGCGCGCTCGGCATGCGAGAAATCCTGGGTTATGCGCCGGTCGAGCCGGACGGTTCGGTCAAGGTGAAAGTGCCCGCCAACGTCGCGTTCTCGATCAGCGTGATCGACGCGAACGGCCGCCGTCTCGGTGGTGCCTTGGGCGGCCGCCACACCAACTGGTTGCAGGTGCAACCCGGCGAGCAGCTGACCTGCAATGGCTGTCACAACGGCAATGCCACCACGCCGCTGGCGCATGGTCGCAAAGGCATGACGAACTCGGCGAATCCCGGCGCACCGACCGCGGGCGTGCCCTTCCCGAACACCAACGCTGCCTTGTTCGCCAACAGCACGGGCGAGACCATGGCCGAAACTCGCAGCCGCATCATGTGCGGCGGCGCTTGTTCGATGAGCGTCGATCTGGCATTCAAGGACTACTGGTTGTCGGCTGCGCCGGCGAACAATCAGGTCGATGCCTGCTATGCCGCTGGCATCAACAACGTGCTGACCGATGCGGCCGATCCGACTGCCCGTTTCGCCTGCACGAACTCATTGCCCGCCGGCTCCCTGGCGCCGGTCGCGCCGGCATGCCGCACCAATCCGACGACCCTCTGCCGGATCACCATTCATTACGAGCAGCACATTCATCCGTTGTGGGGCTTGGACCGGTTCGTCGATGCCGACATGGACGGCATCCCCGACGTGGACGGCGGCGGCGTGGTCATCAACAACAAGTGCAGCAGCTGCCATACGCCGGTGGATGCGGCCAATGCGGCGCAAGTGCCGGCCGGCGATCTGGACCTGACCGACGGGCCTTCCGAGGCACAAGCGCTGCAATTCAAATCCTATCGCGCGCTGCTGTTCGGCCGCCGCGGCCAGATCGTGAACAACATGGGTCAGCTGGAAGATGAGTGTCTGGAATTCCAGACTGACCCGGTGACCAACGTCGTGACCTGTGTGGCCTTCCGTAACGTGCCAGCCTCCATGAGTTCGAACGGCGCGGCCGCCTCGGCCCGCTTCTTCAATAAGATATCGGGCACGACTGCCGGCACGATCAACCATAGCGACTTTATGTCACCAAGTGAGTTACGCTTGTTGTCCGAATGGTTGGATATCGGCGCGCAGTACTTCAACGACCCGTTCACCGCTCCGGAGAATTGATGTCTCGGTCGCTCACGCCGTTAACGCTCCTATGCTTACTGTTGCTGTTCGCGGCGGGAGCGCAGGCTAAAGAACCGGCGCACAAGATCCTGATCGCCGATCCGTTCATCGAGCTGCACTCCGGCCCGGGACGCGGCTATCCGGTATTTCATGTGGTGGAGCGCGGCCGTGAAGTGGAGCTGGTGAAGCGCCGTACCGACTGGTTCCAGTTACGGACCGATCAGGGCGTCGAAGGCTGGGCATCGCGCGAACAGATGATTGCGACGCTGGAGCCGACCGGCGAGCCGCTCGATCTGCAAGAGCCGGCGCGCGAGAATTACATGAGCCGCCGCTGGCAGGCCGGCGTCAGTGGTGGCGACTTCGAGGGTGCCAGCTTGATCTCGGCGTTCGGCGGGTACGCGTTCAGCGACAACCTGTCCATCGAGCTGACCGTCAATCACATCCTCGGCGAGTTCTCCAACAGCTACAGCTACACCGTCGGCCTGCTGCACGTGTTTGCGCCCGAGTGGCGGCTGTCGCCCTATTTCACGCTCGGCACCGGTGTGATCTACACCGATCCGAAGTCGAACCTGGTGGACTCCATCGACCGCGACGATCAGATCGGTTACGTCGGTGGCGGCCTGCAATTTTATCTGACCCGTCGTTTCATGTTGCGCACCGAATATCGACACAACATCGTATTCACCAGCCGCAACGACAACGAGGAAGTGGACGAATGGAAGTATCTCGGTTTCGCATTCTTTTTCTGAGCCTGCTCGCCGTCACGGTGTTGCCCGGCTGCTCCATGCTGGGTGGCCGCGACAATGACCGGCCCACGCCGCTCGCGCCCGCCGCCGATGCCCAGCCGTTGACGGGCGAGCCGGACCAGCAGCCCATCATCGATCCGCGGGTCGAGCGCCGCGAGATCCGGCGCGCGCGCATCGATACGGAAGATTTCGAGCTCGGCGCCTACGTCGGCGTCCTGAACATCGAGGATTTCGAGAGCAACGCCGTTTATGGCGCACGCCTGGCGTATCACCTCACCGAGGATTTCTTCCTCGAAGGCACTTACGGCAAGTCACGCGCCGGCCGTACCAGCTACGAGAATCTCGCCGGCGCCGCCGATCTGCTCAGCGACAAGGAGCGCGACTATTCGTACTACGCGCTGTCGCTCGGCTGGAACGCGCTGCCGGGTGAAGTTTTCATCGGCAAGAACCGTGCGTACAACAGTGCGTTTTATCTGGTGGCGGGCATCGGCAACACCCGCTTCGCCGGCGACGATCGCTTCACCGTCAGCGGCGGCTTCGGCTATCGCGTCCTGCCGGCGGACTGGATGGCGGTGCACTTCGACGTGCGCGACCACATCTTCGACAGCGACCTGGTGGGCGAGAAAAAGATCGTCAATAACCTAGAGGCGCATCTCGGTTTATCGATTTTCTTCTGAGCGACGATACCTGCTGGACTGGTGTGTCATAGAGGGCGTCTGCCATGTCGATGAGCAAATGGATTCGCGCCGCGCTGTTGGGCAGTGCGCTGGTTGTTTGTTCGCTGGTGAGCGCCAGCTCCACCCAGGCGCCCACCTTCACCCTGCCGTCGCGGGCTGGCGACAACGTGTCGCTCGAGCAGCTCAAGGGCAAAGTGGTGATGCTGAATTTCTGGGCGAGCTGGTGCGGCCCGTGCCGCACGGAAATGCCGCTTCTCGAACAGATGCACAAGCGCTACAGTTCGCTCGGCTTCACCCTGGTCGGCGTGAACGTAGAAGCGAACACCGCGGATGCTGAACGCTGGTTGAAAGACACGCCGGTGTCGTTCCCAGTGCTGTTCGACCGCGACAGCAAGGTGAGTAAGTTGTACGACGTGAATGCCATGCCGAGCACGGTGTTCATCGATCGCAAAGGCAACATCCGTTATCTGCACCGCGGCTACAAGGCCGGCGATGAAGGCGAGTATCTGAATCAGATTCGCGCCTTGCTGAAAGAGTAAGAGGTCCGACGTGATCAAGGGAATCGCGGTCAAGGTATTAGCGGCTGTCGCGCTGGCCTCCGGCCTTTCCGCCTGCGGCAACATCGAGCCGTGGGTGAAGCCTTACGAGCGCCAGCAACTGGCCGATCCCATCATGGACACGAATCGCCATCCCGTTTCTTCCGCTTATATGGACCACGTGTGGGAAGCTCGTGAGGGCGCGCGTGGCGCGCTCGGCGGCGGCGGCGGTGGCTGCGGCTGCAACTGAGACCACGCATGAGCTCAGGCTTCAACAAAGCACGAATTCTCTGCTCGATGGTGGCAGTCGCCGCATGTGCACTGCCGCAGGTGAGTTCGGCCGGCGTGCTGCCGGATGATCGCGTCGACGCGCTCTATCACTATTACGAAGGCGACGGCGTCACCATTCAAGGTCCGTCGGTGCTGGTGCGGAAGAAGATGGCGGAAAAGTACGCCGTCAGCGCCAATTACTACCAGGACATGATCACCAGCGCCTCCATCGACGTCCAGGTGAGCGGCGCGAGCGAATACAAGGAAGAGCGCGACCAATACACCCTGGGCTTCGAGTACCTGCGCGGCAAGACCACGTACAACCTCAGCTATACCAATAGCGAAGAGAACGACTACGAAGCGCAAACTGCGAGCTTTGGGTTGAGCCAGGATCTGTTCGGCGACCTGACTACGATCAGCATGGGCTTCTCGCGCGGCGCGGATAAGGTGCGCAACTCCACCGATCCCAGCTTCGAGCGCGACATCGACCGCTGGAGCTACCGCGTCGGGGTGTCGCAGATTCTGACCAAGTCGTTGATCGCGTCGCTGAATCTCGAAGTGATCACGGACGAAGGCTTCCTCAACAATCCGTATCGCTCGTACCGATACATCGATCCGAACGACACCCGTCGGTTCATTCTCGCGCAGGAAATCTATCCTCGCACTCGCACAAGCAATGCCGTAGCGGTCAACGCCCGCTATTTCCTGCCCTATCGGGCGGCCATCTATGGCGGCTATCGATTCTTCACGGATACCTGGGACATCCGCGCGGATACCTTCGAGCTGGGTTATATCCATCCCATCAAGCAGCAATGGACGCTGGAAGCGCGCGTGCGTTACTACCAGCAGGACAACGCCGAGTTCTACGAGGACCTGTTCAGCCGTGTGAACCAGCAGAACTTCATGGCCCGCGACAAGGAGCTGTCGACCTTCAACAGCATCGCCTTCCGCATCGGCGCAAGCTACGAGTTCGCTCCGGTCACCGGGTGGGGCTTCGTAAAGAAGGCCTCGGTGAATCTGTTCTACGACCGCATCGAGTTCCGCTACGACGACTTCCGCGATGCGCGCGTCTCGAAGCTGGCCCCCACCGATCCGAACTTCCGCCCTGCCGGCAGCGAGCCGTTGTACGAGTTCGGCGCGAACGTGATCCAGGCATTCGTGTCGATCTGGTTCTAGCGGTTCAGTGCGGGCTGCCCTCCTCACGCTGCTACTGATCCCGGGCGGCGTGCTCGCCGATGCCGCGTCGGATGAGGATGAGGCCCTGGACGCGTGCCTGAGGTGCGATTTCGACCACGCGTTTGTCGTTCGCGATCAAAACCCTCTGCTGTCCGGCTTCGGGCTGCCCATGACCATGCCGACCAGCGTCCCGTATGGCCTGTCAGGTCGCATCGATTTGTTCTGGGGCAGCACCGCCCTCGTGCAGGAGCGCGGCAACGAAGCTCTCTTCGTCGATGCCGAAACCCGCGAAGCCCGGCTGACGCTGCAGGGCTCTTTCATGGACACCGGCATCGGTTGGCAGATTCAGCTTCCTTATCGCTACACGGGCGGCGGCACTCTCGATAGCTTCATCGATGGCTGGCATGACGTCTTTGGCCTGCCAGACGGCGCGCGCTCGGCATTACCGCGCGATCAGATCGGCATCTCCTACACCCGCGCGGGCACTCGCCGACTGAACATCGGCTCATCCGCCAGCGGCCTCGCCGACATCCAGGTCGCGATCGGATATGAGATCCCAACCGAAACGACACTTACGGCCTGGCTCACGATCGAGCTTCCAACCGGCGACGCGGACAAACTCACTGGCAGCGGTGCGACGGATGTTTCTTTACTGCTGGCGGGACAGCGCCATCTCAGCACCCGCTGGTCGGTCTTCGGACAAGCGGCGGCAACTTATCTTGGCGAGGGCGATCTGCTGCCCGATCAGCAGCGCAGCCTCGTATGGAGCGGCATGGCGGGCGTCAGTGTCGAAACCTGGCGCAACCTGTCGTTGAAAGCGCAGATCGACGCACGCACTGCGGCTTACGACAGCGACCTGGGTTTCCTCAGCGATGCCATCGTGCTGACTGTCGGCGGCGACTACCGTTTCGAATCCGGCTGGCGTCTGGACCTCGGCGTGAGTGAAGACCTTGCGGTCGAGCACTCGCCGGACGTCGTCTTTGTTCTGGGAATCAAACAGGACTGGTAGTTGCTCAGCGCTCCAGCGTCTGGCACACCGCTTTCAGCACCGTCAGGCGCGCTTGTTTCTTATCGTCCGCGGCAACGATGTGCCACTTCGCATCGTCAGCATCGGTACGTCGGATCATCTCTGCAGCGGCGGTCTGATACGCATCGTAGTAGCGCCGGTTCGCCCAATCTTCGGGATCCACTTTGAAGCGCTTCAGCGGATCCTCATCCCGCGCCTTGAACCGCTTCAGCTGCTCATCCTTGCTCACCTGCAGCCAGAACTTCGCCACGAACAGTCCGTGCTCGGTCAGCTGGCGCTCGAACTCCACGATTTCTTCGTAGGCTCGTTGCCAATCCGGCGCCGGCGTGAACTCGCGCACTCGCTCCACCAGTACCCGCCCGTACCACGACCGATCGAAAATCGTGATCGATCCCTGCGCCGGAATGTGACGCCAGAATCGCCACAAATACGGGTATGACAACTCGTCCGGCGTCGGCGCCGATACCGGCACGACCTGATATTGACGCGCATCCAATGCGTGGGTGATGCGCCGGATCGCCCCGCCCTTACCTGCCGCGTCCATACCTTCGAACGCCAGCACCAGACCGTGCTTGGCAAAGCGCGACTTGCGCACGAGGCGCGCCAGGCGCCCCTGCAATGTTGCGAGCTGCCGCTCGTATTCATCATCATCGAGCGGCTGCTTCGACTGCGACACGGCGAGCGGCACCACTTTGCCTGTCTTCTCGCTGGGCCGGTTCCGCTGCTTTTGCTCGGCCGCCTTCAATCCCGCTGCGATCTCGTTGCGCAGGATCTTGCCGACCGTCAGCAATCGATAATCCTCATCGGTGCCGTCGACTCGATGCCACGGCGCGGCGTCATGTTCGGTCGCTTGCAAACACATATGTACAACGCGATTGACGCGCTTGTAATTTTTGGCTTGCCAGCGATCCTCCTTGGAGACGCGCCAGCTGGTGAGCTTGTTGGCACAAAGCTCCTTCAGCCGGCGCTGCTGCGTCACATGATCGGTGTGCAGATAGATCTTCACTACACGCACGCCGTCGCGCATCAGCATGTTTTCCAACTGAACGATGCGCTCGACCGCACGCCGGTCGCGATGCTTGGATCTGTCGCCCTTGATGACGCCGCCGAGATATTCGCTGTACCAGCCGGCGAAAAAGAAAGTCATGCGACCGCGCGCCGGCAGCTTCTGCCAATACCGCCACAGCGGCGGAAACTTCTTATCTTCAGCAGAAGGAACACCGAGCGCATGCACGCCGATGTGCTTGGGATCGAGCCATTCGAGCAGCGCATTGACGGTCTCGCTGCGCCCCGCGGCCGGCGTACCGGCGATGATCACGGCGACTGCGCACGACTTCGACGTGTGCAGCTTCGTTTGCAGGTCTAGCAGCTCATCGCGCAGCGTCGGCAGATTTCGTTGGAACGCCGCCTTGCTGATGCTTGGAGCTGCTGCCATTGATTACTTCCTCTTCGTGGCCCCGCCGCGCATCGGCTTGCGTGCCGGCACCTGTTGAGTAATGCAATGAATGTTGCCGCCGCCAAGCAGGATTTCGCGCGCCTGCACGCCGATGATCCGGCGCTCCGGAAAAATCTTCTGTAACGCGCGCGTCGCGACGCCGTCCTGCTTCGGATCGAGCAGCGGCATCACGATGGTGGAATTGCCCATGTAGAAGTTGACGTATGACGCCGCCAATCGTTCCCCAACCTTGCGCGAGGCTGCGCCGCTATCGGCGACATCGACGTCGAGAGACTCTTGATGCGTGCGCTTCAACGGCCCCGGCTGCTGCAGCTTGTGCACCTTCAAGCGCCGGCCCTGCGCATCTCTCGCATCCATCAGCCGCTCATAGGCATCCTTCGAGACCTGATACTGCGGATCGCGCTTGTTGTCGGTCCAGGTGAGAACGACTTCGCCGGGCCGTGCGAAACAACAGAGGTTGTCGACGTGACCGGTGGTCTCGTCGTCGATGACGCCCTTGCCCAGCCAGATCACGCTGGTGATGCCCAGATACTCGTGCAGCAGGATTTCCAGCTGCCCCTTGTCCAGATGCGGATTGCGATGCGGACTGAGCAGACACTCCTCGGTGGTGAGCAGCGTGCCTTCACCATCGACGTGGATGGCGCCACCCTCCAGCACGAACGGCGCGCGATAACGATCGCAGCCTTCGATCTCCAGGACTTTGCGGGCGACCAGGTCATCCTGATCCCAGGGGAAATACAGGCCGCCGCCGATGCCGCCCCAGGCATTGAACACCCAGTCGACGCCACGCAGCTCGCGGCGCTTGTTGACTACGAAGGTCGGGCCGACATCGCGCGTCCAGGCGTCGTCGCTCGACAGCTCCACGACGCGGATCGCATCGGGCAGCATGGTCCGGGCTTGCAGGAACTGCGCACGGGAGACACCGACAGTAACCGGCTCGCCCGTGGCAATTGCGGTGGCAACGGCCGAGAAGGCCTTTTGCGCCGGCTTGGCGCCGAGCCGCCAGTTGCTCGGCCGCTCCGGCCACAGCATCCAGCAACCGTCGTGCGCGTCGAATTCGGCCGGCATATAAAAGCCGTCGGCCGCCGGCGTAGTGTCCAGTGTTTTGGTCATCCGACCATGGTAACCAAATCGCTCACCGGGGAGCGTGAGCCAGTTTTCGATCGGGGCGCCGCACGGACCCGCAAGTGGCCGAGCCTCAGCATAAAAAAATCACCGACTGAGCGTGTACTCAGCGCTGCAGTAGGGGCACTTGGCCCAGCCGGTCTTTTCGATGGGCAGGAACACCTTCGGGTGCGAATTCCACAGGTGCATGCCGGGCATCGGGCACGACAGGGGCAAGTCGGCCGCGGTCACGGTGTACTGGTTCTGGGCGTTTGGCTGGATCAGCTTGGCGGCAGGTTCAGTCGTCATAACGGTCGGTCATGCTCTTTCCGAAAGGGCGGATTATCGCAGATCGCCCGCCTCGCGCATGACCTCTTGCCAAACTTCCACGACGCCCCGGCGCTCGGCCACGAATTCCGCGTCACTCACCACGTTTTTAACGCCGTCCAGGGCCAGCCGGTGCATGCGCTGGCGGTATTTGCGGTAGGTATCGACCAGGAAGTCCACCCGCGACTGCGGCACCAGATTGCCCGAGCCCAGGCTTTCCAGCTGCCGGATGTTGTCCGAGAACGTGACGATCTCCGGATAGCGGTCCGCCCATTCGAGCATCCAGAACTGCACCAGGAATTCCAGGTCGGCGACGCCGCCCGCATCCTGCTTCATGTCGAACTGCCCTGGCCGCGCCTTGGACAGGTTTTCGCGCATTCGCTCACGCATCTTGCGCACCTCGTGCTTCAAGCCATCGCGCCGGACAGCGTTGCGCAGCACTTCGATACGGGCCAGCTCGAACTGCTCGCACACCTGCGGATCGCCCGCGATCGCCCGGGCTCGCAGCAACGATTGATGCTCCCACGTCCACGCTTCTTGAAACTCGTACTCGCGGAACGCGGCCAGGGACTGCACCAGCAAGCCGCGATTGCCGCTGGGTCGCAAGCGGGTGTCGACTTCATATAACCGCCCCGACGCGGTATGCACGGTCAACAGATGCACCAGCCGCTGTCCGAGCCGTTGGAAGAACACCGTGTTTTCCACCGACTGCTCGCCATCGGTCCGCTGCGACTCGCCGCTCGAGTCATGCAGGAACACCAGATCCAGGTCGGAGCCATAACCCAGCTCCAGACCGCCGAGCTTGCCGTACGCCACGACGATCATGTGCGCCATGTGCGACTCGCCTTGCTCATCGACGTAACGAGGCACGCCGTGCTTGGCGGTAATCTGAGACCACGCCAGCGACAACGCCTCATGCACGATGAGCTCGGCGATGTCGGTCAAGCGGTCGCTGACCTTCATCAACGGCAAACCTGCGGTGAGATCGGCGACGGCCACTCGGAACATCGCCGCGCTTTGGAACTGACGCAGGAGCTCGACCTGACGCTCGGGATCTTCGTGCTGCATGCGGCCGCGAGAAGAGGCCAAGTCGGCAGCGAATTGCGCTCGTGATGGCGCCTCTTCAATGAATCGCTCATCGATCAGCTCATCCAACAACAGCGGCTGCGCGGCAATTTGATCCGCCAGGAACTGGCTGCGCGCGCACAACTCGACGAGCCGCCGTAGCGCCGCGGCGTTTTCGGTCAACAGCGCGAGATACACCGTGCGGCCGCCAATCATCTCGAAAATGCGCAGAATTCTGGCGAGCGTCGTGGTCGGCGCAGCATCGGGCGCGAGCATCCGCAGGATCCGCGCCAACAGATCGCGCAGCCGGCGACGGCCGGTTTCATCGAGCCGACGGTAGTAAGTGCTGTTGAGCAGCTCTTCCAGCCGGACATTGATCGGCTCGGGATTCGTCACACCGCAGCTGACCATCATGCGCGCACGCTCGGACGCATCGGCTTCCAGATCGAAGGTCGCTTCCATCGAAGCGATGCCATCGGTGCGCTCCTGCGGACCGAACACGGTCTGCGTGAAGTAGCGCTCGACGCGTTGTCGGTGCGCGTTGGTTTGAGCGGCAAGCTCGTCCCAGCTGGCAGCGTTCATCGCAAACGCCAAGCGCTCCTGGGCGCGTGGCTCATCAGGCAGCTGATGGGTCTGCTCGTCATTCCATTGTTGCAGTCGATTCTCCAGCACCCGCAGATAGGCATACGCGCTTTCCAGATCCCGGACCGCGTCTTCGCGCAGCAAGCGTTGGCCGATGAGTTGCGGCAGGATGACGCGCAGTTCCTTGCCCTGCAGACGGCGATCGCTGCCACCGCGGATCAGCTGGAATGCCTGCACGATGAATTCGATTTCGCGGATGCCGCCGGGCCCGAGCTTGACGTTGTCCTTCAGCTCACGCCGTTCGACTTCGCGCGCAATCATCGCCTTCATATCCCGCAGCGACTCGAACACGCTGAAGTCGAGATAGCGCCGATAGACGAACGGACGGAGCACCTCGTCGTAGAGCGATGGGAATTGCTCTTTCGCCGTCAACGCACGCGCTTTGACGTACGCGTAGCGTTCCCAATCGCGGCCATGCTGCTGCAGATAGTGTTCGAACGACGCGAAGCTCAGCGCCAGGCGGCCGCTGTCGCCGAACGGCCGTAAGCGCAGATCGACTCGATACACGAAGCCGTCCACCGTGGGCGTCGCCAATTGCTGGACGATCTTCTGACCCAGGCGCAGAAAGAACTCGGCGTTATCGATGGGACGCGCCCCATCGGTCTCGCCGTCTTCCGGATACAGCAGAATCAGATCGATGTCGGAAGAAAAATTCAGCTCGCCGCCACCCAGCTTACCCATGCCGAGGATCATCAGCGGCTGAGGCTCACCGCTTTCGGCGCCTCGGGGTGTGCCGTAGCGCGCGACCAATGCCGCATACATGCGCCGGCAGACGAGATCGATACAAACATCGGCGAGCGTCGATAAATCTCGCAACGTTTCATCGAGCGACGCCCAGCCAGCTATGTCACGCCACGCGATTCGCACCATGTGGCGCTTGCGAAAGCGCCGCAGCGACTCCATCAGATCGGCCTCTGACTCACCACGCACGCGCGCTTCTGCTTCCCGCGCCAACCAACCATCGGGCGCGAGCGAAAGCAGATTTCCGTCGGTAATGAGATCGGACAGCAACGCAGGCGAGCGCAGACAACTGGTCGCGACGAACTCGCTGCACGCCCACACTCGCGGCAACGATTCAGCGACGCGCGCGTCTTCGAGAATCGTCCGCCAGGCGTCTGGATTCTCTTCGCACGCACTGGCCAGTCGTTGCTCGCTGTCGGCAAGCAAGGTGCGTGCGGTGTCGGAAATTGTTGCCGTCATAACGCCAAGTGTACGGAACTTTTTCGGGTTGCCGCCAACTCGCGACACTTCTGCCCGACCCGGTTTTGAACCCTGCCGTCATTCCATCCGTTTATAAGCAGGAGCGCAGGTCATGCCTGCGTAGCAATGGAGGTAAGAATGTACGCACCAGGTACTCCGAGCAACGAGGGTTTTCTGTCTCGCAGCGGCACGGCGATGGCCGTGATCGGTATTCACATCCTCGTCATCTATGGGTTGGCCGCGACCATGGGCGTGGTGAGGGTGCCGCAATTCGCAGCGCCGCTCGAAGCCGTGTTCATTCCGGAGCAGACCCAGGTCGAGCCCGATCCGCCGGCACCGGTGAAGCCCGAGATCGATCAAGTGATGCCGACCGAGGCGCCGATGCCCGAGATCCAGTTCGACGAGCCTGTGGTACCGCCTGCGGAAGTCGCTACGCCGCCTTCCGAGAATGCGATCGCTGCGACGACTGCCGGCGCAGTGGCGCAGGATCTCAAGACCAGCAATCGGGTCGAGCCGACCTATCCTTCCGCTTCAAGACGCGCGGGGGAGGAAGGCACGGTGCGCTTGAAAGTACTGGTGGACGAGAAGGGTCGCCCGAAGGATGTCGCGGTCGCGACCAGCAGCGGCTTCGCGCGGCTCGACCAGGCTGCCATGGAAGCCGTTCGTAAGTGGCGCTTCGTGGCTGCCACCGACGGCGCCAATCCGATTAGCGCATGGACTCAGGTCGCCATCACCTTCCGCCTGACCAGCGCGTAAGCGTCCATCCATTCAGCAGATCCCATTTCAGGCCGGGCCCCGTCCCGGCCGTTTTTTTGTGGCTTTTTTTCAGAGCACTTCTCACTTTCGGACGCGAGAGTTTGAGGCGAATCACACCTGCATCGAACTTGGCGCCCTAGGCTCGGTCGCAAGGGATAGTGGAGCCGCAACTGTCCCCGTCCGCAGACAACGGACAGGCCAAGGCGATCGGGTGCTTCAGGTTTCGCCCTAAAGCAAACCCCCGCCCTGGCATGCGAACTTCTCAAGCATCCGAGCCGGTGGTGACCATGCGCGTGAAACTTGCCTCTCTGCCCTCTGCCAGCAACTCCGGCTCGAGCGCTGTGAAGCTCGCGCTGGTCACAGGTGCGTTGGCAGCGCTGGCATTGATGGGCACTGAGCGCGCGCATGCCGATCTGGCTCTGTGCGGTAAAGGCAACCGGTGCGCGCCGGATCTGTCCTCGCCGGCCGAGAGTCAGCATTTTTTCCGCTTCTCCATGGCGCATGACCTGGCCACTCCGCACGAAACCTCCTTGCGTCGCAGTGAAGTGACCTCCAAGGATTACGCGTCCTTCAGCGGTGTCGGTGTGATTTCCTGCATGGTCGATGGCAGGCAGCGCACGTCCACGGCATTCCTGGTCGGCGCATTCGACATCGGCGTCACCGTTGCTCATACGTTCCAGAAGAGCGCTTCCGGGGCGGAGCCTGCCGACTGCACTTACAACAGCATCGATTCGCTCGGCCAGGTGCGCGAGCGCATTCCGGTCTCGTATGTGAAATCGCAGTGGGATGAAGCCGGCGCCGCCGGTCAGATCAGCAAAGATTTCGCCGTCGTGCGCCTGAGCCAGCCGTCGCGATATGCCCAGCGGACCATGCCGCTCGGCCGTTTCTCCGGCGCCGCTGCGTCCGTCGTGATGGTTGGCTACAAGACCGATATCGACGCGGACAGCATCAAGCGCAAAGCACGCGGCACGGTGTACGAGCGTCGCGCGAACAGCATCGTTCATTCCAGCGCTGGCGGCTTCACGCACGATCTGGACTCCCGTGACATCGCGCCGGGTGCGCCGGTAATCGATGAGACAACCGGCGTCATCATCGGCATGCACGCGCAGTCGACGCGCAACACCATGATCACGATGGATGATTGGCTGGAAACGACGATCAAGAGCGAGATGCAACAGGAGCACCGCGAAGCACGCGCGAACTAACGACTCTGTCAGGACATCCTTTTTCTTGGGCGCCGCGAAGTTTTTCCGGCGCCTTTTTGTTTGTGCGGCGCTTACTGACGCCGGATGGCGACGGGAACCGTCCTTGGGGCGGTTTCGTTTAATCTTTGTCCTACATGCTGCGCGTAATTGTCGGCGCGCAAGTTTCTGAAGGAGCCATTCATGAACAAGTCGTTGGTGACCGGTCTGGTTATCGGCGCAGCCGTGGTGACAGCGGGTGCGGCCGTCGCCAATTTTGATATCTTCGATCGCAGCCCTAAATTCGCTCAAGTGCTGAATGTCGATGCCGTCAAGCAAACGACCCGCACACCTCGGGAGGTTTGCAGCGACCACGTCGTCACCCATCAAGCGCCTGTGAAAGACGAAAAGCGTATCGCCGGCACCGTGATCGGCGCAGTAGTGGGCGGTGTGCTGGGCAATCAAATCGGCGATGGCCGCGGCCAGAAAGTCGCGACCGCAGCTGGCGCAGCTGCCGGGGGCTATGCTGGAAACAAAGTTCAACAGCGCATGCAGAACGGCAATACCTATACGACGACGGAAAAGCGTTGCGAGACGGTGTACGACAGCAACGAGAAGATCGTCGGTTACGACGTGCGCTATCGGCTCGGCGACAAGGAAGAGACGGTGCGCATGGACCGTGATCCGGGGCCGCAGATTCCAGTCGTCAACGGTGAGTTGCAGCTGGCTCACCCCTGAAAATCGACGGAACGGGCAGCAGCGCTCAACCGTTTAAGGTGTGCCGAAGCTTACAAAAGCCTCGGTAAGTTGGCGGTAGGCGGGCCGGGCGGCGCGTGAGAGTATAAAGAGGAGACTTTTTCCTCCTACCTCTTAACTCGTTGTCCACCGTCCACCGCTGACTCTTATGACTGACCTTAGCCATCTGCTCGGCGCCAGCCGGCGCGTTTTGGTATTCAGTGGCGCCGGCATCAGCACCGAGTCCGGCATCCCCGATTTCCGCAGCCCCGGCGGCCTGTGGAGCAAGATTCAGCCCATCTATTTCCAGGAGTTCGTCGCCTCGGAGCATACCCGTCGCGAGGCCTGGCGACGTCGGTTCAGCAATGCCGACGGTTGGGTGGGCGCGAAGCCGAACCGCGGTCATTACGCCGTCGCGGAGTTGGTTCGCTCCGGGCGCGCCAACGCCGTGGTCACGCAGAACGTCGACAATCTGCATCAGGTCTCCGGCGTCCCCGAAGAGCAGGTCATCGAGCTGCACGGTAACTCGACCTACGCCAAATGCCTCAAGTGCCAGACGCGCGTCGAGCTGGCCGAATTGGAACTCGAGTTTCAGCAGACCAACAGCGTCGGCCCCTGCAAACGCTGCGGCGGCATCATCAAAACCGCGACCGTTTCTTTCGGCCAGCAAATGCCCGAGCTGCCCATGCGTCGCGCCCAGCAAGAAACCCTTGCGTGCGATTTGTTTCTGGTGCTCGGCTCGTCTCTTTCAGTGTTTCCTGCCGCGGACTTTCCAGTTCGCGCCAAACAAAATGGCGCAAAACTCGTCATCGTGAACCGCGACCCTACCCCCCTGGACGAGATCGCCGATCTCGTCATCCATGACGGGATCGGCGATACGATGGAGGCAGCGTTGGCGGGACTGCGATAGTTACTTCGAGCCCTGCAAGTAATCGATCGCCACGGATGCCAGCGCGCGGGTCGCAAAGGCGATGCCGGGCTCGTCGATATAGAACAGCGGCGAGTGGTTGCTCGGAGCTGCATTCGCGTCCTGACCCGGAGGCGTCACACCAACGTAGAAGAACAGGCTCGGAATCAAGTCCGCGTAGTAGGCAAAATCTTCGGAGCCTGTAATCAAGGGCAGATTCACCACCTTATCGTCACCGGCCACACGCTTGAGCGACGGCAGCGCCCGCTGAGTGAGCTGAGCATTGTTCATGACGACCGGATTGTTGCCCGGATTGAACACGACCTTTGCCTGCGCGCCAGTGGCTTGCGCGATGTTGCTGGCCGTGTGGTCGATGCGTTTCATGATGTCCGCGCGCATGTCCTTGTCGAACGTGCGCAGCGTGCCGAACATCTCGACCTTGTCCGGAATGATGTTGTGACGAACGCCGCCGTCGAACTTACCAATGGTCACGACCGCGGGCAGCTCGGTGATGTCGATTTGACGGCTCACGATGGTCTGCAAGCCCATCACGATCTGCGAGCTCGCGACGATGGGATCGACGCCCGACCACGGCCGAGAGCCGTGCGACTGCCGCCCCTGCACCTCGATCCGGAACGAATCCGACGCCGCCATGAACGGCCCGGAGCGATAACCGAGCGTGCCGCTGTTGAGCGTCGAGGTGACATGCAGGCCGAACACCGCCTCGGGCTTCACTTCGCTGAACACGCCTTCCTTGATCATCAACGACGCACCGCCCTGCTCGCCTTCCGGCGCGCCTTCCTCTGCCGGCTGGAAAATAAACAGCACCGTGCCGGGCAACTCCTGTTTCATGCTCACCAGCATCTCGGCGACGCCCATCAGATTCGCCACATGCGAGTCATGGCCGCAGGCATGCATGACACCGACTTTCTTGCCGAGATATTCAGTGGTCACCGTCGACTTGAACGGCACATCGACCTGTTCCGACACCGGCAACGCATCCATATCGGCGCGTAGCGCAATCACCGGCCCCGGCTTGCCACCCTTCAGCACCGCGGTAACACCGGTGTGAGCAATGCCAGTGCGCACCGGCAAACCCAACTTCTTCAGATGATCGGCAACCAGCTTCGACGTGCGCGTCTCGCGATTGCTTAACTCGGGATGTTGATGAATGTCCCGACGCCAACTGATGACCTTCGCTGCCACCTTGCCCGCGGCGGCGTCGATCTGCGCTCCGGAAACCTGCGCGCTGGCAGTGCCTGCGCCAAACATCGCCGTCATGGCCAGGCTGGTCGGAATCATCCACTTCATGTTTATTTCCTGCTGGGTTGAGTCGATGACAAATAGCGATCGAGCTGCGGCGTCGTCACCGAATGCAACTCGCCGTCCTGTACGTCGATGAACATCACGGGCATGCCTCGCTTCAGCGCCAGCTCATGCCCGGCTTGCGTGCCGAGCACGTTGAACGCCGTCGTCCACGCATCCACCTCCATCGCTGTCGAGCCGACAACGACCACCGACGCGAGACTGTGCTCGACGGGGCGTCCGGTGCGTGGATCGATGGTGTGCGAGTAGCGCTGCCCGTTGCGGTCGAAATAGTGACGATACTCGCCCGAAGTCGTCACCGATGCATCATCCAGACTCAAGATGGCATAGGGCTCGGGCTCAGCGTCGATCGGCCGCTCCACTGCGATTCGCCACGCTTCACCCCGGGCGTTGCGGCCCTGCGCACGAATTTCACCGCCGATGTCGATCATGAAGTGCTTCAGGCGCATGGCTCGAAAGCGTTCGGCCATGAGATCGACGGCGTATCCGGGCGCGATGGCATTGAGATCGACTTGCACGCTCGCCGCGGACTTCCGTAGCGCGGGTGACTGCACTCGCGCCTCGAGTTTTTGATAGCCGACTTGCGAGCGCAGCTCCGCGAGCTGTGCTTCGTCAGGCAAGTCGATGGGCTCGCCCCGCGCTCCAAAGCCCCACGCGGCGACCAGCGGCCCGACAGTAATGTCGAAGGCGCCGCCCGACTCGCGGCTGACATGGAACGCATAATCGACCACGGTGGCCAGATCGGCGGACACCTCGAACCAATCGGTCGAGGACGAGGCGTTGAAGCGGGAGATCTCGGAGTCGGCGCGATAGCCGGACATGCTGCGATCGATGCGATCGAGCACTTGATCGGCCGCGACCCGCAACGCATGGGCATCGACACCCTCCGGCGCGGACGCGACCTTGATCGAATAAGTCGTCCCCATGGTCGGCCCGGAGATGGCCAGTTCCTGGGGCGCGCGTGCGCAGCCACTCATGCCCTGCGCGAGCGCCAGCGCCAACCAACCTATGAACGCCCGATTCGCTCCAATCACACGCCGCCCCAATGATGCACATGCGGTGAATGGTAGCTGAAGCAAACTAGATGAGGAGACGCCGCGACTGGCTGCAACGTGCGTCCGAGCGGGAGGAGAACGGATCGCGCGCTAAAGCGGGTGCATGCAACCAGCCGCGGCGCATCGATTCTCAGCGTCGGCAGGCCTCGGGCCCATTGACCATAAGGTCAGCGGCGGGCGGTTCGGCGTCGCTGACCGGTTGATTCGCGCCGATGCGCGCGTTCACTTCGGCGCAAGCTGGCAGGGTCGGCGCCGCTACCGGCTGAACGACAGGCGGCGCGACCGGCACCGGCACCTCTTTCATTGCGGAACGGTTGAGCAGCGCCGCGAGCAGAAAACTGCCGCAGATCATCAGCCCGCCGACCACGACACCACGTTCCACGATGATTTCCCCTTGATGGCCGGCGGCGCTCACGCTGTCATGAACCCCACACGTCCGTCGCGCAGAGTAGGGGCGGGTGCAGTGACTGTGATGTGTCCTTTCGGGCAGCCGGAGCGCCTGGCTGGGACGATTGCGGGAAGCCACAGTCAGCGTCGCTGGCCGGCGTTGTTGGTCAACGACAGGCGGGGGAACTTTCTGCCGTACCCCCCTGACCAAAGCGGGACTCCTGCATCAGAATCAGGGATGCTAAGGCAAGGGAACTCGATGGTGCGCTTCATGGCTTTTATGCAACGTTCAGCTTGGTCGCGGTTCAGCTTCGGGCGCGGCGGCATCAGTCGTCTGAGCGTTATCGCACTGCTTGCCCTGCTCGCCGGCTGCGAAGGCTCCGTCACCATGGACCTGGCCACCGCACTGCCCGCCAATCCGAACATCACTGAGGTGGTCGCCAACATCCGCGGGTTGGAATTCAGCACCGGCAGCGGCAGCAAGACGCTGGAGTTCAGCAGCAGCGAACAGGTGAACCTCATCATCCTCGCCGAAAACAACGGCGTGCTCCGGCTGTTCACGGACGAACAGCTGTCCGAGGGCAACTACACGGGGGTGCGCTTGCTGTTCGATGAGAATCGGCCCAACGAGACTTTCGTCAGCACCGCTGCCGGCACGCGGTTCCCGTTGAATCTGGCCAACGGCGACTTTGCAGCGTTGCGCTTCAACGTCGAGGACAACGAAAGGAGCACCGACTCCTTCACCCTGGTACTGGACCTGCGCAAGTCGCTCAGCTTCGACATCGGCTCCGCCCAATACACGCTGACACCATCGATGCATACCGTGGAGACCGCGAGGGCGAGCAGCATCGAAGGCACCGTGAGCGGCACCTGCCCGGCGGGTCAGTCGCTGGCCCGCGGCGCCGTTTATCTATTCCAGGGTCGGGACGTCACACCCGACGATATCGACGGCACCGGCGTCGAGCCCTTCGCGACCTCGCCTGTCTTCACCTCTGGCAACTCGTTCTTCTACACATTGAGTTTTCTGCCGGCGGGCGATTACACGCTCGCGGTCACATGCATCGGCAACGACGACAATCCGACGACTGATGAGGACTTGCAATTCCGCAATGTCGTCAACGTGCGGCTCGGTGAGAGCGAAACACTCACGCGCAATCTGCCCTGATCGCGCCGGGCTGCTCTTCTTTGGATGGGAGCACAGCAATGAGCAGTATCTTGCGTGAATGGCGCGGCGTGATCCGACGCGAGCACCGCGACGAATATGTGACCTATATAAAAGGCACAGGCCTGGACGACTATCGCGCAACTCCCGGCAATCGGGGCGCGGCCATCGCCGTGCGCGATCTGGATGACAGGCGAACGGAAGTGATTACGCTGAGCTGGTGGGACTCGCTCGAGTCGATCCGCGCATTCGCCGGAGACGATATCGAGCTCGCTCGTTACTACCCACTGGATGACAAGTACTTATTGGAACGGCCCCGGACGGTGCAGCACTACGAATGCCATGGTGATGCCGCGCCGGGGCGCGTTTGATCCCAACCGAAGTTACATGGTCAGCTTGCGATTGTCGCCGAGCTGAGTGCGCTGGCCAGTAACCGCAGCCTTGGCAACGCCGAACAGATAAGCCGCCTTGCCAGGCGATGTCCAATACTCGGCGCGCTCTACGTGGACGCGTAACAACGCCAGGCTCGGATCCTCCGGTCCATTCGGAAACCAGGGCTTGGCGAACGGCGTCCACAACTCGTGAATGCGTCGACGATCGGTGACGACGTCCGCTGTACCCGATACGGCAACGTAGGCATCCTTGCCGCTATCGGCGAATGCCACACTGGTGCGCACATCGTTCACGACTTCATAGACCTTCGCCGAATCGATCGCGGTGTAGAACCACAACTGACCGTCATTCTCATAGGCCAGCGAGGCCAGCGGCCGCGTGTGCAATGTTCCATCCGGCTCCACGGTCGTGACCATGGCAACGCGAATATCCTTGATCAGCTCACCCAACTTCTCGAACTCGGCTTGCATGAATAGTCTCCTGTGCGCACAACACCCGAGCAATCGCGCACCATCAGCCAAGGTTCCGAAATCGCCCGCTGCGGTGCGGACCCGTCATCGAGTTGACCACAGTCGCTCCGTCGCGGACTGACTCGATACGAGCCGAGCGACTCTCGCACCTGATTCGGCGGCGGCAACGCTTGCGCGACCCGCTCCAACTCCGCCACACGCGCTCGGACCTTCTCCAGCCGCCCGACGCACTCATTCAACAGACGCGCAATCACCAGCGCCACGTCCGCGTGCAACGACGAGTCATCGTCGTCCGCGTACAGCAGCACGTCATTCAAACATCGGACCATGGCATGGATCTGCATGAGCTCGCTGCGCTCGTGCTCGATCAGTTCGGACAAGCCTGTTTCAGACATGAGTTCCTCCTGCGGCGGGTCGGGGCTCGAGTCGAGTTGGCGAAATCATACGCAGGCACTTCGCAGCTGTATATACAAACAGCCACGATTGCACCTGTCTATTTCGTCTTGATTTTTCTGGAGCATCGCGCGTCGGCGCGCGCGTTACGTGGAAAGAGACGTTGCCGCGGACGTCAGCACGGCAAGCGGGAACACGGACAGAACTTCCGCGAGACGAAGCGCGCCATCCTGAGCATCTGCGCGCGCGGACCGTGACGTGAGCACGTCGCGCAATTCGCCACCTATGTCAGTTCCGAGCAGCACTCTGGTATCACCCCAGCTCTCGCCCAATGGCAGGCGGATCTCGCCATCCATCAGCCGCGCCGCCCACCGCGGAACGATGACCACGCAGCTCCGCTCCTCATGCGTGCGCATGAAAGCGAATACGTGATCTTTCTTCTCGCCTTCCACCTGCAATGGCTGATAGTTGCCCAGAGCGAACAGCGCTGCGTCGGCAGCGCGGAGTTGCAGGAGCTTTGTGGTTACATACAGTTTGGCTCGTGCACCGTCGGATTCCTCGAGCAGCGCTTGAGCATCTGAAACATTGGAGAGCGATTCCAACTGCGTGGCGGCCGCCTCGAAGTCGACGGGCGCGCGATTGTCTGGATCCACCAACGTGAACACCGGCAACTCGGTGCCTTGATAAAAATCAGGTACGCCGGGCGAAGTGATCTTCAAGGCTGTCGTCACCAGCGAATTGATCCGGCCAAAGAAGGCAATCGTGGCTACGAACGAGCTCAGATCGCGCAGGAAAGCATTCCGCTCGGGATTGCTCAGCAGCTGCACGATGAACTCGCTCACCGCCCGTTCGTAGTCGGCATTCGGATTGATCCAGGACGTCGAGCGCTTGGCCTCGCGCCCGGCCTTGGTCATGTACGCCTGCAATCGCTCGATCAGTCGTTCGGTGGGCAGCTCCGGCGACCACAGTCCAGCCAGCGTCTGATACAGCAGGTACTCATCCTCGCGATCCGGCGCCGGCCCATCTTCCACCTGGCGCCGCTTGTTTCGATTCAGCTGCGACCAGCGCGACAGGTGCTGCTTCCACAGATCCGGCAACTCGCTCAGCACCGCGATGCGAGCCCGCACATCCTCGCTGCGTTTCGTGTCATGCGTCGAAGTCGACAGCATGGCATGCGGCCACAGCCTGGCGCGCTCGAGATTGGCCTGGTGCAAGGCCGTCGACGACACGCCGAAGCGACTCGGATCGCCGCCCACTTCATTCAGACAGATCAGGCGATTGAAACGGTAGAACGCCGTGTCCTCCACGCCCTTGGCGGTCACCGGCGCAGTCACCTGCTGGAACTTCATGGCGAACTCGAGCATGGCGTTACTATGCGACGGCAAGCGCCCTTGCGCGGCGGTACTCAACAGCACATCGCTCAGAAAATCGAAGACGCTCACTTCCAAGCCCGTGCTTCGCCGCCGCGCCAGCGCCGCCGCCCAATGAATGATCCTGCGATCCTCATCACCGATGCCGCGCGGAGAGATATAGGTGCGATACACCGGGAAGCACGCGATCACCTCTCGGATCGCCTCGCGCAGTGCGCCTCGGGTGAAATCAGCCGTGTGCCGATCCAAGTGAGCAATGCGGTCCAGTTGAGTCGCCAGCACTTCGACCTCGGCACCCAGCGATGAACGCATCACCAGTTGCTTGCTTTCGTATGCGATCGCTTCGAAGGACGCCTCGTTCTCGGTGAAGTTGCGGTAGCGGCGAGTCATGCGCGACTCTTCGTCTCCGCACACCAGCCAGGTGGTCTGCAACGCCGCGTAGTCATAGCCGGTCGTGCCATGGACGGCCCACGTCTCGGGCAGGCGCTCATGAGCGGCCAGGATCTTCTCTGTCACCACATACAGCGGTCGCCGCCCAGGCTCGCCGCCAAAGCGTTCCTGCAGCCGCAGGAAATATTCCTCAGGATCGTACAGGCCATCGGAGTGGTCGATGCGCAGGCCATCGATGCTGCCGGCGTCGATCAATTCGAAGATCAGCTGATGAGTCGCGTCGAACACGCTGCGCTCGTTCATGCGCAGCGCCGCCAGATCGTTCACATCGAAGAAACGGCGGTAGTTGATCTCGTCGACGGCAACGCGCCAGTACGACAGGCGATAGGCCTGCGCTTCCAGCAACGCGTCGAGTGCATCGAAGCTCTCCGTCTGCCCGGGCGTGCCATTGATGCGGGTGACACTCTCGTCGATGTGGCGCAGGACTTCGGGGCTGCGCTCGATCAAACGCGCCAGGCGACGTTTGTGTGCTTCCTTGTCCCGATAGCGCACAGCCACTGCTTCAGTCGAGGTATCGTCACGCGGCGGCAGACTGCTGAAACTGGTGAGCAAGCTGTCGAAGTCGGCTCGATGCGCGTTGTCCTGCGGCAGCAGTTCCGCCGAGATCGGTTGCGAGAAAATGCGCGGATACTCACGCGGATCGATCGGCAAACGATGATCGTGATAGCGCACCGAAAAGCTGCCGTCAGTGGCATCGAACTCGACCTGCAATTCGCCGCGCTCGATCACCAGCCCATAGGAGTCGCCCAGTATCGGCACGAGGATGCGGTCTCGCATCGAGCCCCGGTTTGGCCGCCAATCGATGTCGAAGTGATGTGCATAACGCGCGGCGGGCCCATTTTCCAGCACGTCCAGCCACCAGATGTTGTCGTCGCCCATCACGCCCAGATGATTGGGCACGATGTCGACGATCAGGCCCAGCCCATGCTCGTGCAGCGTCTGCACGAACCGATCGAAGTCCTCGCGCGTGCCGAGCTCCGGATTGAGCTGCGAGTGATCGACCACGTCGTAGCCATGCATGCTGCCCGGCCGAGCCCTGAGAATGGGCGATGCATAAACGTGACTGATCCCGAGCCGCGCCAGGTACGGCACGATGCGCGACGCGTCGTTGAATGTGAACTGGTGATTGAACTGCAGTCGATACGTGGCGCGAGGAATCTTGAATCTCGCACCCGGCTCGGTTGGCACCAGAGCATTCATGACGCTGCCAGCGACAGCCTGACTTCCCAGGGACCGAGCTCTTCGCTGTGCGCCGGTGCGCCGGCGATTGAGTACCAGAGCTCACCCGGGCGGGGCACGGGTTTCGCCTGATCGCCGAAATTCGCTTGCATCAGCAACGCGCGACCATCCTTCAACGGCCACGTCACGGTGAGCGTGCAACCGTCGGTTGTATAGCGCGCAGCACCTGGAATGATCTCGGGAATCAACGGCGCCAACTTCTCGGCGCGCACTCTCAACAGTTCTTGTGTGTACGCGAGCCATTGGCGATGCGGCGCACGCGCACGCTCATCCAGGTCGAGCTGGCTGGCGCGATAGGTTTGCTCAGCATTGGGATCGGGAATCTGCTCGCGCCGCTGCTCGTCGGCGAACGCTCCGAAGGACGCGAACTCGTTGCGCCGGCCTTCGCGAATCGACCTGGCCAGCTCGCCCTGATAGTCGCAGAAGTACAGGAACGGCTGCAGGGCGCCGTATTCCTCGCCCATGAACAACATCGGGATCTGGGGAGCCAGCAAGAGTACAGCCAGACCGACGCGCAATTTCTCCGGCGGCGCCAGCTGAACCAGCCGCTCACCGCAGGCACGATTGCCGATCTGATCGTGATTCTGGAGGAAACTCACGAAGGCGGTCGGGGGCAGCCCAGCGCTGCGCTCGCCGCGGGCGTGGCCGTCGGTCCGATAAACCTCGCCCTGATAGGCAAACCCTTCGGTAAGCACGCGACCGAGATGCTCGACTGGCCGCTCGGCGTAGTTGCCATAGTAGCCATCGGCTTCGCCGGTCAGCAGGATGTGCATGGGGTGATGAAAGTCGTCGTTCCACTGCGCCACCATCGAACGCCCCTTCAGGCCCAGCCGGCGCGCTTCGTTGCGATGATTCTCCAGCACCACATGCACATATCGCTCGCTGCCGGGGCCGCTCTGTACGCTGTCCACCAGCTCGTCGATGAAATGAGTGTCGCCCTCGTCGAACATGGCGTGCACGGCGTCGACCCGCAACCCGTCGAACTGATATTCGTTCAACCAGTACAAGGCATTTTGAATGAAGAACTGACGCACGACAGGATGCGCAAAATCGATAGCGCTGCCCCACGGCGTGTGATGCGCCGAGGTGAAGAAATCCTCGGCGTAACGATGCAGGTAATTGCCTTCCGGCCCGAAGTGGTTGTAGACCACATCGATGAGCACCATCAGCCCACGCTCGTGCGCCGCCTGAACGAAACGTTTCAAATCCTCAGGCCGACCGTAGCTCGGCTGCGGCGCATATAACAACACTCCGTCGTAGCCCCAGCCGCGCCGTCCGGCAAACGTGTTCAGCGGTAGCAGTTCGATGGCCGTAATACCGAGCCTGGCCAGATCGTCCAGATGCTCGATCGCCGCGGCGTAAGTGCCCTCGCGGGTGAAAGTGCCAACATGCAATTCATACAAAACGGCTTCGTACCAGGGACGACCCTGCCAGCGAAGGTCGCGCCATCGAAATGCATCGGGGTCGAGAATCTCGCCGGGACCGGTCACGCCCTCGGGCTGGAATCGCGAAGCGGGATCGGGGACATCGAGCTCGTCGTCGATGCGCAGTCGATAGCGGGCGCCGGCCCCGACGCCGCGCGCCAATGTTTCGAACCAACCCCCGGCCAGCGCCGTGAATTGCTGTAGCGACGGTGCGCCGTTGCTGGCCTCCAGTACCAGATCGACGCGTCGTGCACCCGGGGCCCAAAACCGAAATTGAGTCCCTTCGGCGCTGAGCTGCGGGCCGAAATGCAATGGAACGGAATGGCTCACAGCAGATCCTTCGCGGGCTTACCTGCCCTTTTCATTCATACGCGGCCTGCAGATCAGAGCACCGCACCCGACAGGGAACGCTCGAAGTGCGCGTGCCGGGCGGCGAGATTGATATAAGTGGAAAGCTCGGTCATAGGACCGACGGTGCGCTCACCGGTAAATTTGCGCACGGTCTCGCCGACGCGATGCGGAGTCCCCAGATCGCTCCAGCCACACGGCGGCACGCGCAGCACCGAAAGCAACGCCTCATGGCCTTCCAGCAGATCCCGTGAGAAATCCAGATCGGGCAGCCTCGTATACATATCGACGATAGCCGGCCAGCCACCCGCCGAACGGTGCTCGAGCGCGTTGCCGACGATGACTTGCATCTCCATGACGATGGGTGCGAAGCGCGGCAGGAACAGGTTCAACAGCGCACGCGCCGACGCCGCAATAATAAAGGTGTTCCATAAGCCGCCGGCGCGCACGATCTGGGCTGCCACAGGCAACTCGGGTTTTTCCACGAACCGCGCCACAGTTCGGCCACCGAACGGATCGAGCTGGTCCGGAACGATGTAACCCAGCTCGCCATCCGGTTCATCGGGCTGCAGGCCCAGCAGCACCGGCCGATCAGGACAGCGCAAGACATATTCCATCGCGGCCTGCAGCGACCGTTGCAGCGTCGACTCCTGCGCTACGTAGTGATCGGAAGGCAACAACAACACCTGCGCGTCCGCGTCCTGGCTTAAAATATGCACCAGTGAGTAGAGGATGCCGATGGCAGTGCCGCGGTTGCTGGGCTGAACGATCAGATTGGGGTGCGGGAGCGTAGCGAGCGCCGGCATGCTGGACCACCAGCGATGGTGCTGCTGAGCCACGATGGCGCATACACGCTCCGCGTCGACCAGGGATCGTGCACGCGTCATGGCGTCTTCCACCAGCGATTGACCGCCGCTCAAGGAGCAAAACTGCTTGGGCACCGGCGTACCGCAAGGCTGAGTGGTCAACGCGCGCAGCCGGCTGCCTTCGCCTGCCGCCAGAACTAATGCCCATTGGTTGGGGTGGCCACGATCCGCGGCTCGCGACGCGTCGGTCATGCTGGTCTCCGATAAGAATGCGGTACGAACGGTGTAGGCTGGTAAAGTGGTTGCTGTTGTGGCGGTAACGCCACGAGCAAACATCGCAGCGTCTAACCCGCGACGAAGCGACGCAGTTCCGCGACAGTGATGAAATCTGGAACTGCGACAACGAGACATGCGTAGACCTGAGGATTGAACGCTGCTCGCGCCCGCGGCCTTTGAACCAGGAACGATCGATTCGGATGAATTCAGGCGAGTCAGCAAATTCTCGGGACCCCGGCGTCCCGCCCACCCCGCGCACACGACCTCCCCTGCCGTCGCAGAAAGTCATGCGCCGCTATTGGTTGTTGATGCTCGCCATCACTTTCTCCTGTGTGGCGGGTGCTGCATCGGTGAAGCCGGCAGCCGACAACACGCGCGCGGCGAGTTACAAGTTCACGCCGGCCACCGTGACGGATCTGGCCAAGCGAACTGCCGCGGCCGCCTATGTGCCCAAACGCCTGGAAGGCAACCCGGCACTCCAGCAGCTTTCTTACGATCAATATCGCGACATCCGTTCCAGACCGGACATGGCGCTGTGGCGCAACGAGCAGGTGCCGTTTCGCATCGAGCTGCTGCCGGCCGGCTTCCTGTTTCAAACACCGGTGAAGGTGTCGATGGTGGAAAGCGGCATGGCCACCGATCTGAGCGGCACGCCCAACTTGTTTGCGCTCGGCCCGCATGTCGCCAAGCTGCTCGACAACCAGACCTTGCCGCTGTCGGGCTTTCGCGTGCGCACGCTGCTGAATTCCCGCTCGGTGTGGGATGAGTTCATGGTGTTCCAAGGCGCCTCCTACTTTCGCGCCGTGCCGCGCGGCGGACAGTACGGGTTGTCGGCTCGTGGCCTGGCGATCCGCACCGCGCATCCGGCCGGCGAAGAGTTTCCAGCGTTCACGCAGTTCTGGATTGAACGCCCCGGGGCCAATTCGTCTGGCATCGTCGTGCACGCCTTGCTGGACAGCCCGTCTACCACGGGCGCGTATCGGTTCTCGATCCAGCCGGGCAACGAGACCATCATGGATGTAGACGTGACGCTGTTCCCGCGCGTCGACCTGGACAACATCGGTATCTCGCCACTCACATCGATGTTTCTGTTCGATGAATCTGAGCGCACCCGCATTGACGACTTCCGCGATGAAGTGCACGACTCGGACGGTCTGCAAGTGGTTACAGCTTCGGGCGAACGCCTGTGGCGGCCGCTGCGCAATCCCACACAGCTGCAAGTGTCGGCCTTCACGGCCGAAGCGCCGCGCGCGTTCGGCCTGGTGCAGCGGTCCCGGCGCGTCAGCGACTATCGCGATTTCGAGGCCAAGTACGAGGTCCGTCCGAGCGCCTGGATCGAGCCCACCTCAGACTGGGGCAAAGGCTCCGTCGATCTGGTGGAAATCCCCACTGAGAATGAGAGCAACGACAACATCATCGCGTTCTTCCGACCGCACTACGTACTGCCGGCCGGCAAACCCTGGCATGTGTCGTATCGCCTGCGCTGGAACGCGACGCCGCGCGTCACCCCGTCGCTGGGACGAGTGACCGCGACCCGCTCCGGTCCGACGATCGATGGCAAGCGTCGTATCTTCGTCATCGACTTCGCTGGCGCGGGGCGTAACATCGAGGATCTCAAGATTGACGTGGGCGCCTCGGCGGGCAAGCTGTCGCACCCAATGTTGCAGCAGAACCCATTGACCAAGGGCGTGCGCGCCAGCTTCGAGCTGGATCCCGCGGGCAGCAATCTGGTCGAGTTGCGATTGCGGCTGCTGCGCGCCAATCGTCCCATTACTGAAACCTGGCTTTATCGATGGACGGCCAGCTGAAATCCCCGACGACTGCCACTGAAGGTCGCGACGTAGTGCGCGGCGGCATGCCTTTCGAGCGCCCGATCGACATGCCGGTCCAGGATCTACGACGCGCTCCGGAGGTCGTGCGTGCGCTCGGACCCGCACCGATCCGGGCAATATTTGCACGCGCCATCGTGATTCTCGCCACGCTCGGCCTGACCGGCTACGCGCTGTTCGAAATGCTCAGCATCGTCGAATTCTCGAAGATGACGGTGCTGCAAGGCGTGATGATTTTCTTCTTCACCGTCACGTTTGCATGGATCGCGTTCTCCGCCGCTTCGGCCATCGCCGGCCTGCTGGTGCCGGTCCATATCCCGAAGACGCAGGCATCGCTGTCCGGTTCGCGGACCGCGCTGCTGATGCCTATATATAACGAAGATCCGACGGCGACGACCTCGGCGCTGCAGGCGATGGCCGAAGCGCTCGCGCAAGCCGGGGCCGCGCAACACTTCGAGATCGTCATCATCTCGGACTCGACGCAGGTCGATCCCTGGATCAATGAATCGCTGGCCGTCGATCGGCTGCGGCGTGAGCTGCGCAATGTCATGCCGGTCTGGTATCGCCGCCGCTGGCACAACACCGGCCGCAAGGCCGGCAATGTCGAAGAGTTCGTCAAGCGCTGGGGCGGACGCTACGACTACATGATCGTGCTCGACGCCGACAGCCTGATGGCGGCGGAAACATTGATCGAGCTGGTTCGTCGCATGCAGGGCGATGCGCACCTCGGCATCCTGCAGACCGTGCCGATGTTGCACGGTCATTACAGTTTGTTTTCACGCATCCAGCAGTTCGCCGGCCGCGTGTATGGCGGCATCATCGCGCGCGGGGTCGCGACCTGGTCGGGCAACGAAGGCAATTACTGGGGCCACAACGCCATCATTCGCGTGGCCGCGTTCGCTGAAGCCTGCGGCATGCCACAGCTGCCGGGCCGCAAGCCGTTCGGCGGCCATGTGATGTCGCACGACTTCGTCGAAGCCGCGTTGATGCGCCGGGCGGGTTGGAAAGTTCGCATGGCGCCGGACCTCGACGGCTCGTGGGAAGAGAGCCCGCCGTCGCTGATCGACGTGGCGGTACGCGACCGACGCTGGGCACAGGGCAATCTGCAGCACTCCAAGATCATCGGCGCCGACGGCCTGTCGACCGTCAGTCGCGGTCATTTCTTCATCGGCATCATGAGCTATCTGTCCTCGCCGCTGTGGCTGATGCTGCTGGTGGTCGGCTTCGCCCTGACGTTGCAGGCCACGCTGATCCGCCCGGAATATTTCAGCCGCAGCTTCCAGCTGTTCCCGGACTGGCCGAAGTTCGATGCGGTGCGCATGACCCAGCTGTTCATTTTCACCATGGTCGTGCTGTTCGTTCCCAAAGTGCTGGGCATGCTGCGCTCGTTGTTCAACAGCAAGGTGCGCAAAGGCTGCGGCGGCTTCCTCGGCATCATCGTCAGCACGGTGGTAGAGACATTGCTGTCCGCGCTGTACGCGCCAATCATGATGCTGGTGCAGACTCAGCATGTCATCGAAATCTTGACGGGACGCGACTCGGGCTGGAATGCACAACGACGGCGCACGGATTCCACCGCCTGGAGCGAATCGGCCGGCATTCATTGGGTACACGTCTTCATCGGCGTGCTCACCGGCATCATCGCTTATCTGATATCCCCTACATTGGTGGCGTGGCTGACACCCACGCTGGCCGGTCTGTTGCTATCCATTCCGTTGTCGAAGATGAGCGGCAGCGTGCTCGCCGGACGCGTAATGCATTCACTCGGCCTGTTGCGCACGCCCGAAGAGAAACACGCACCGGCGGTGATCAGACGTCGCGATGAGCTGCTCGCTCAGGCCAAGGAGCCAGCTCGCGACGGTCTGCGTCTGCTCGCTTCCGATCGTCAGGCTCGCTACGCGCACATCACCGGCAACTTGCCACGCCCGGCCGAATCACGCGGACATCCGGATCCGCATCGCCTCACCGCCGAACAAAAAGTGCACGATGCCACTACGCTCACAGAAGCGCTGACGTGGCTCGGCCCTGCCGAGAAAGTGCACGTAGCAGGCGATCCGCGCATGCTCGAACGGCTCGCCGAGTTGCCCGAGAACTAACATCCAACAACATCACTCGCGACGGCGAGTGATGCTGTCCTCGCTCTGCTCTCAGGGTTCCTGCGCAGGAACTATAACTAAGTGCAGCTCATTGCTCCTGCGAGCCAGCCCACTCGCACATTCACATTCGAGGAGCAAGCACATGGCACGAGCCAATCACACGAGTTCGAGCGACGCACCGCGCGATGCGATCGCGTTGCTGAAGCAGGACCATCGCGCAGTGGAAGCATTGTTCGACGAGTTCATGGACGCCGACGAAAGCGAGCAGTCCGAGCTCGCCACACGCATCTGTCAGATGCTGACCGTGCACACGCAGATCGAAGAGGAGCTGCTGTACCCGCAGGCCAAGCAGGCCTTCGACGAGGAAGACGACGAGATGGTATACGAGGCCGAGATCGAGCACGGCTCCGCCAAGGAGCTGATCGCCAAGATCGAGGCCGGCACGCCCGAGGACCCGGAGTTCAAGCCGCTGGTGACCGTACTCTGCGAGTACGTCAAACATCACGTCAAGGAGGAAGAGAAGGAGCTGTTCCCCGCGCTCAAGGAAACCGAGCTGGATCTGAAGGAGCTGGGCAGCCAGCTTGCGCAACGGAAAATGCAGCTGATGGAACAGATGGGCATCGAAGCCGAAGAGGCGCCAGCGCCTCAGCGCAAGCGATCCGGCTCGCGGTCCACGCGGACTTCAGCAGCCAAGCGTCGCCAGGCTCGGGCGGGAAGCCGGAGCAAGTCGGCACGCAGCTCTGCAAGCCGCGCACGCCACTGACACTTGAGGTGGCAGTCACGTCAATGGTCCAGCAGGCGGTGGCTCTTCCACGAGAGTCGCCGCCGTTTTCTCGAGTGAGTGCGGTCGGCAAAACGTGCGCAGCGCGCACCGTCATGTAGAACCTGGAACCTTTGACGCTCGATGACGATTGGGATCGAGCACTGAACATAACTGCCGCCCGGAGATCGTCATGGCGAGCCGCCCCACAGGTTCAAATCCGCGTTCCAAGAAAGCATCGACCCGCACTCTGCCTCCGGTCACGACGGTGACCAACCAGGAACAGAAGCTTGCGGATGCCGAAGCTGTCGACAATCGGGCCGCCGATGGGGTCGTTGGTGAATCCGTCGCGCATGATGTAAAGATCACCGGAAACAGCTTGCAGCAGCGCGAGCTGCCGTCGCTCTCCGAAAGTCGCGAAGCGAGGATTGCCGAAGCGGCGTACTGGCGTTCCGAGCGTCGCGGCTTCACGCCCGGCCAGGAGCTCGACGACTGGCTGAACGCCGAAAAGGAAATCGACCAGCAGAACGATCGGCGCGAGTAAACAAATGTCGGTAATCCGCCGGCCTGGACTCAGCGGCAAAAACGACGCTTACAAATGATCGGAACTTTCTTCCGCGCCCAGGCATTGCTTCGCGCAGAAAATTAAGCTCGACGAGCAACGGATGGTATCAGCGGTTTCGACATCCGATCTCAACCTCGACCTATGCGCGCAAGAACCTATCCGGATTCCGGGCAGCATTCAGCCGCACGGCACGCTCGTGGTTGTGGATCCCAACAGCAGGCGGATCGTGCAGGCCAGTGCCAACGCGCCGGCACTGCTCGGCAAAGACCGCGGCGGCGCCGTGCTCGGCCTGTCGTTGACCGAGCTGGTCGGTGAATCCGCCGAGCGTCAGATCACCGCATGGCTGGCCAATCCAGACAGCAGTTACCTGAGAACCCTGGATGTGAATGGCCGGCGCCTGCAGGTGCTGGGCCACCAGACCCGCCAGGGCATCATCCTCGAATTCGAACAGCCGCCGGAGAGCGAAGGAGAAACGCTCGAGGCCTATTACCCGCGCGTCGGCCGCTTCATGGAGGATCTGCCGGCCTATGAGAGCGTCACCGATCTGTGCGTGGCTGCCGCCCGCGAGTTCAGGCAGATCAGCGGCTTCAACCGTATCCTGATCTATCGATTCGACGAGCAATGGAATGGCGAAGTGCTGGCCGAGGATGGCGATGGCGTGCTGCCCTCCTACGCCGGCCTGCGCTTTCCCGCGTCGGATATTCCGACTCAGGCGCGCGAGCTGTACCGCCTGAACAGCTTGCGCGTGATTCCCGACGCGAATTACACGCCCGTGCCGATCGAGCCGCCTCTGGACGAAGGCGGCACGCCGCTGGATCTGAGCTTCGCCGCGCTTCGCAGCGTCTCGCCCGTGCATCTCCAATACATGCGGAACATGGGCACGCTCGCGTCCATGTCCATTTCGGTGCTGGTCGATGGTCGTTTGTGGGGACTGGTATCGGCTCACAACGCCGCGCCTCGCCGAGTGAATGCTCAAGCGCGCACCGCGTGCGATCTGCTGGGCAAAGTTCTTTCCCAGCACATCGGCGCGCGTGAGCGAGGCGCGTACGCAGCCAAGCGCATCGAGCTGAAGCGGGTGGAAAGCGAGCTGCTGACCAAGATTGCGTCGAGCGATTCCTTCCAGAGCGGCCTGGGCGCTCACGCGAGCACCTGGCTGAAGATCGTCGGCGCGACCGGCGCCGCGGTTCTGCATGATGACTCAGTGTTTACCGCCGGAGCCGTGCCCGCCGCCGAGCGGCTGCGCGCGCTCGCGGAGAAACTCCATCAGGAGGGGACCGATTCCTTCGTCACTGACAGGCTATCCCAGCAGTGGCCCGAGTTCGCCGACATCGTCGATGCGGCGAGCGGTGTGCTGGCGATTTCAATCTCTCAGCTGCATTCGAGTTACATCCTCTGGTTCCGTCCCGAAGTGGAACGGACCGTGTTGTGGGCGGGCGATCCGCGCGAAGCCAAGCAGGTCGAAAATGAACGCCTGACGCCACGCAACTCGTTCGCCAGCTGGAAAGAGCTGGTCAAAGGTCGCTCGCTGCCGTGGTCGCAAGCCGAAGTCGATGGCGCGGTGGATTTCCGGAGCGCCATCATCAATTTCGTGCTGCGTCGAGCCGAGGAGCGCGCCGAGCTCACCAGTCAGTTGCAACGTTCGAATCGGGAGCTGGAGTCGTTCTCCTATTCGGTGAGTCACGACCTGCGCGCTCCCTTCCGGCACATCGTCGGCTACACGCAGCTGCTGCGCGATCGCGAGCAATCGCTGAGCGAGCAATCGCTGCATTATCTGGACAGCATCAATGAAGCTGCGGCCTCGGCCGGTCAGCTGGTCGACGACCTGCTGAGCTTTTCGCAGCTCGGCCGCACGGCGCTGTCGATGTCGCCGGTCGACATGCAGAAAGTCGTACAGGAAATCGTGCGCTCGGTCGAGCCCGATACCCGGGGCCGGCAGATCGACTGGCGCATTCAGCCGCTGCCACCGACCAATGGCGATGCACCCCTGCTGCGCCAGGCCCTGTACAACCTGGTGGACAACGCCCTGAAGTACAGCCGTGACCGCACCCCCGCGATCATCGAGATCAGCGGTGAACAACATCCGTCGGAATGCGTTTACACAGTGAGGGACAACGGCGTCGGCTTCGACATGGCGTATGCCCACAAGTTATTTGGCGTGTTCCAACGGCTGCATCGGATGGAGGATTTTGCCGGTACCGGCATCGGCCTGGCGCTGACCCATCGGATCATCGAGCGACACGGCGGCTGGATCGAGGCGCGTGGCGCCCTCGATCGAGGCGCGGAATTCCGTTTTGGCCTACCTCGCAAAGGAGCAAGTGTCGATGGCTGATCTGCGACCCATCCTGCTGGTCGAAGACAACCTGAAAGATATCGAGCTGACCCTGGCCGCACTGGCCAAGTGTCAACTGGCCAACGACATCGTCGTGGCCCGGGATGGCGCCGAGGCGCTCGACTATCTGTATTGCCGCGGCCAGTACAAAGACCGCCTGCCCGGCGATCCGGCCGTGGTGCTGCTGGATTTGAAGCTGCCCAAGGTCGATGGCCTGGAGGTGCTCGCCAAGATCAAGTCCGATGGCGGGACGCGCTCGGTGCCGGTGGTCATGCTCACCTCCTCGCGCGAGGAAAGCGATCTGGTCCGCAGTTACGAGCTGGGCGTGAATGCCTTCGTCGTCAAGCCGGTGGATTTCAACGCGTTCTTCGAAGCCATCCAGGATCTGGGCATGTTCTGGGGCGTCCTCAACGAAACCCCGCTGCGCACCCCGGCGGGCATGAGCGTTCAGAAGAAATAGTCATGTCCGCCGAGCTTGCCTCTCGCCCGCACTTGCAGACTCGCATTCTCCTGCTGGAGGACAGCGAGATCGACGCCGAGCTGGCCATTACTCATCTGGCCAAAGCAGAGACTCAGAACAGCGTATGCCGTGTGTCCACTCGCGAAGACTTCATGCGCGAGATCGGCAGCGGCGGCTACGACGTGGTGCTGGCGGATTATTCGTTGCCGGACTTCGACGGGCTCGCGGCGCTCGACATCGTCCGCGAGCGTCATCCCGAGATGCCTTTCATCTTCGTCTCCGGCGTGGTCGGTGAGGAATTCGCGATCAATGCATTGCGCCGGGGCGCGACCGACTATGTGATGAAACGCGGCTTGAGCCGCTTGCCGGCGGCGGTCGATCGTGCCGTCGCGGAAGCGCGCGAGCGCCAGGATCGCGTGCGAGCTGAACAGGCACTGCGTATCAGCGAGACCAGCGCACAACTGGCGATTCAGACCGCCGGTCTTGGCCGCTGGGAGTACGATCCGGCCAGCAGCACGTTCGATCTGGATACGCGCTGTCGCGAGCTGTTCGGCCTGGCGCCGAGCGTCGTCGCCAATCAGGACTCATTTCTCAAGTGCTGTCACAGCAGCGACCGGCAAGAGATGGAAGCCATTTTCCATGCGGCGCTGAGCGGCTCGGCGGCGAACAACTTCGCCAGCGAGTTTCGCATCGTCCGCCCGGGCGATGCGCAGGAACGCTGGGTGTCATTGTCGGGCCGTGCCTTTCATGACTCAGGCACCTGCACTCGGCTGATCGGCATCATCAACGACATCACCGAGCGCAAGCAGGCCGAGACGGCCTTGCAGGATTTGAATCAGACGCTCACCTTGCGGGTCGCGCACAAGACCGCCGAGCGCGATCACTTGTGGCAGCTGTCGAAAGACCTGATGGCGGTGATGACGCCGGTCGGCGCGCTCATCGAAGTGAATCCCGCGTGGCAAGCCTCGCTGGGGCATGGCACGAGTGAAGTGGTCGGCGAGCATCTCGCGAAGTTTGCGCATGCCGATGACGCGGCCCTGGTGCGGCAAGCAATGGCGCAGGCCGCTCAGGAAAATCAGCGACCTTTCGTCTGCAGATTCCTGTGCCGCGACAGCGAACCTCGCTGGGTCTCGTGGTCGACCGCGCTCGGCCATGGCTGCATCTATGCCGTGGGCCGCGACATCACCGAAGACAAAGCGGCGCAGGCTCAACTCGAAGAGGCGCAGGAAGCTCTGCGTCAGGCGCAGAAAATGGAGGCAGTCGGCCAGCTCACCGGCGGTCTGGCGCACGACTTCAACAACCTGTTGCAGATCGTGGTCGGCAACATAGAAACATTGCAACGCAAGCTGCCGCCGGGCCTGGAGCGCTTGCGACGCGCCGCCGATCACGCGATGGCCGGCGCACAGCGCGCGACCAATCTCACGCAGCATCTGCTCGCCTTCTCACGCAAGCAGCCGTTGAATCCGCGCCCTGTGGCGGTCAACCGGCTCGTCGCCGGCATGTCGGAAATGATCCAACGCACGCTCGGCGAGCTGATCCTGGTCGAGAACACGCTGTCACCCGACTTGCGGCACGTGGAGATCGACAGCAACCAGCTCGAGATCGCACTGTTGAATCTGGCGGTGAACGCCCGCGATGCCATGCCTCATGGCGGCAAGCTCAGCATCGAAACATTCAATCTGGATCTGCGCAACGCGCTCCGCGGCACGGTGGAAAATCTGCCGCGCGGCGAATACGTCGTGATCAACGTTCGTGACACGGGCGTCGGCATGGCGCCCGAAGTGCTGGCGCGAGCCTTCGAACCTTTCTTTACGACCAAGAGCGTCGGCCAGGGCACGGGCCTCGGGTTGTCGCAGGTCTACGGGTTCGTGCGCCAGAGCGGCGGACAGGTGCGAATC
Organism: Steroidobacter cummioxidans; assembly: GCF_003104955.1. NCBI lineage: Bacteria > Pseudomonadati > Pseudomonadota > Gammaproteobacteria > Steroidobacterales > Steroidobacteraceae > Steroidobacter > Steroidobacter cummioxidans. Next base: position 58,491 of record NZ_LSRW01000019.1, read on the forward strand.
ACCTCCGCGGACGGCGCCGGCACCTCGATTCGTATCTACTTGCCTGCCGCTCGTCCCGACGCACAGCTGCCCGAAGATGACGGTCAATTCGAGTCTTCGCTCGCCGCCGAGCGCGAGACCATTCTGGTAGTGGAAGACGATCCCGATGTACGCGCTTTTACCGTCGAGACCGTGCGCGAGCTTGGCTACGATGTGCTCGAAGCTCGCGATGGTACCAACGCACTGAACCTGCTGCGCCAGACAACTCCCGGCGACATCGATCTGTTGTTCAGCGATGTGGTGCTGCCGGGAGGCATCAACGGCCAGCAACTGGCACAGCAGGCGGTGCTGCTTCATCCGCGCTTGAAAGTATTGTTCGCGACCGGCTACGCGCGCGATGTCATCGTGCATCATGGAAGGCTCGACCCGGGCGTGCAGCTGATCACCAAACCCTTTGCCTTCGATGACCTGGCAGCGCGCATCCGCAGCGTGCTCGACGGTCAGGATTCCGCTCGCCATGCAAATTGAACAAGCATCCGCGCCAAACCTCGGCGCCAACCCCAAGTTGAATCGCCGCAACTCGCTGCGAGGCGCGACCGATCATTTGCATCGCGACCTGGACCGGATCGCCGCCGGGTTCAACCTGGCCGATGCCACTCACTATCGTCGTTTCCTGCAGGCCAACGCCGCGACGCTGATTGCGATCGAGCAGTTGCTGGAGAACGCCGGTGTCGAGCAACTGGTGGCCGACTGGCCCGAGCGTTCGCGTCGCGCCGCCATCCTTGCCGACCTGCACAGCCTGCAGTCCGAGGTGCAACCGCTCGCGTTGCGCCGTACTGCGCCGACGCCCTCCGAGGTGTTCGGCATTTTGTATGTATTGGAAGGCTCCCGTCTGGGCGCGCGCGTACAGCTTGACCAGGTACTGGCCAGCACCGACGAGAATGTTCGTAACGCTGCGTCGTATCTGAGTCATGGACAGCCCGGTGAGGGCAGTGGCTTGTGGCGCAGCTTCCTGCAGCAGCTCGAGACTCACGAGGCCGCCGACGATCAGACTCAGACTGTGTCCGGCGCAGTGTATGCCTTCACTATGTTCATTCGCTCCTTCGGCCAGGCGGCGAGCGATCTACAATTGCGCACTGCACCGGCCGCCTAGACAGCGTGCTGGGCAGGATGCCCGAATGTGTCGGGCAGGGATGCCCCAATGCAGCGGGCACAAGGAAGCGCAGGGATGCGCAGGACCGGCCAACTGTTAAGTCACAACCGGCCCTACGTCGAAATTTTGGCCGCCGGCGAACCGCGCGGCCCAAAACTGTGCGCCACATCCGGCGCCGACTGACTTCATTTGGCGACACTGCCGTCGTCGAAGTGAATACACGTCTCAATGTCCTACCTTGCCGTTTGTGCCATCGCCGCACTGTGCGCCGTCACAGCCTGGGCAATCACGCTTCACCTACGCATGCGCAAGCTGGACGCGCGAGTCGTCGAGGCCGAATCGCGACATCGCGAGTTCATCGAGCAGGTGGAGCACGGCGGCTTGGTCCGTCGCAAGATCGAGGCGCAGTTGCTGGAGAAACAGCAGCGACTGGATCGCCTCGCCCATCACGATCAGCTGACCGGCCTGCCCAATCGCCTGTTCCTCTCGGCCCATCTGCCCGCGGCCATCGAAGAGGCTCGCCGCAAGAAAGCGGCGCTGGCGGTATTGTTCATCGATCTCGACCGCTTCAAGCACGTCAATGACACGCACGGTCACGAGACCGGCGACAAGCTGCTGCAAGCGGTATCGCAACGGATCAAAGATGCCGTGCGTAACGAGGACATCGTGGTGCGCATGGGCGGCGATGAATTCGTGGTTGTGCTCAACATCGTCAGGAGCAGCAACCAGGTGCAAGAGACAGCCTCACGCATCACCAGTGCGCTGGCGGTACCACTGGAAATAGATGGCAAGCCGCTGGTGACGACTGCGAGCGTGGGTGTGAGCATGTTCCCGCGCGATGGCGAAGACGTCGGCGCCCTGCTCCGCCACTCGGACACGGCGATGTATCAAGCCAAGGACCGTGGCCGGAACAACTTTCAGGTGTTCAGCCCGGTCATGGACCGCAAGCTCAAAGAGCGCGTCGCCATCGAGACCAGCCTGCGAGCCGCGTTGGAATCCCAAACCCAGCTCGACGTGCATTATCAGCCGCTGATCGATCTGGAAACCCGGCGGGTCGTGACCTTGGAAGCGCTGGTGCGCTGGAAACATCCGATCGAAGGGTATGTCGCGCCGCTGCGCTTCATCCCCGTGGCCGAGGAAACCGGGTTGATCGCGGCACTCGGCGACTTCGTGATCAAGCGGGTCATCGACGACATGGTCCAGTGGCGCAAGGCCGGCCACTCGGTGCTGGTGCCGGTGGCAATCAATGTCTCGCCCGGCCAGCTGGCCCGCTGCGATCTGCGCCAGCGCATTGCCGAGCTGACCCAGGCCAACGCGCTCAGCCCGGCGATGCTGCAGATCGAGCTGACCGAGGGCGCGATGTTCGACCAGGTCGAACCGCGCCACGGCTCGAATGCAAGCGAGGCCGGCGTCGATGCCATCAACGATCTGCGCGCGCTCGGCGTGCGCATCGCCATCGACGATTTCGGCACCGGCTATTCGTCGCTGAGCTATCTGAAGCGCTGGCGCGTCGACTACCTGAAGATCGATCGCAGCTTCATCCGCGACCTGGTCACCGATTCCAACGACCATGCGATCGTCGGCGCCATCATCGCCATGGCCCAGCATCTGAAGATCCGAGTGATCGCCGAGGGTGTCGAGGGCTGGTCGCAGTTGGAAACCCTCCGCAAGCTCGGCTGCCGGTACGCGCAGGGTTACCTGTTCGCCGAGCCCGTACCGGCCAATAAGTGCCGCGATTTCTTGAACGGCCGCCCGCTCGGCCTCAACGACCTCGACACCGACCTGCTCAAAGTCGTCAGCGCCTGACCCGGCCCGCCCGCTAGAAAAAATTTCAAAGACGCGGAACCGCGCCACGGCGTCGCGCGTATCAGACGGTCGGGCGTCACTCGCGGGGTGGGCGCCCATCCTCGAGACTGAATCGAAGGCTCCGCGAGCGAGCCATCCCCATAGCCCTTACGATCCTGGCCGCACCGAAGGCCACAACAGGAGTCGCGGATGAACCGACTGGCAAGTCGACTGCCGGCCTTTGTCGAGCAGCACCAACAAGAAATTCTTACCGAGTGGGTCAGACTGCAGTTGGAATCGGGCGCATGGCGCGCCGGACGATTACAGGAAACACAGTTGCGCGACGAGTCGCAACGCTTCCTCGACCTGCTGGTGAACAACCTCAAGAACGGCGCCCAGTTCGACACCCGCAACTCACAATGGTCCGACATCCGTGAGTTCCTCGGCGACCTGTCCCGCAGCCGTGCCATTCAAGGCTTCTCGCCATCGCAAGTGGCGACCTTCGTGTTCTCGCTGAAGCAGCCGATCTTCAGCCGCCTGCGCGGCAGCCTGGTCAATGAACCCGAGGCGCTGGCAGACACCATGTGGGAAGCGACCACGCTGCTCGACTCGCTGGGTCTGTACACCACCGAGGTCTATCAGCAGGCGCGTGAGTCGGTCATCTCACGTCAGCAGGAAGAGTTGATCGAACTGTCGACACCGGTGGTCGAGCTGTGGCCCGGCGTTCTGGCCTTGCCGCTGATCGGCACGCTCGACAGCGAACGCACCCAGGTCGTGATGGAAACACTGCTGCAGCGATTGGTCGCCACTGGCTCCAGCATCGCGGTCATCGACATCACCGGCGTGCCGACCGTCGATACCCTGGTCGCCCAACATTTGCTCAAGACCGTGTCGGCCGCGCAGCTGATGGGTGCGGACTGCATCATCAGCGGCATCCGTCCGCAGATCGCGCAGACCATCGTGCACCTCGGCATCGATCTGTCCGCGGTTGCAACCAAGGCCAGCCTGTCCGACGCCTTCGCCCTGGCACTGAAACGCCTCGGGCTGGCTGTGACATCAGCCGCCGCGCGAGGATAACGCCGTGGACCGCGTCCCGATTCTGCGTCTGGGCGATTGTCTGCTGGTCACCGTCCAGGTCGACATGCACGACGAGCTGGCCATGGCCTTGCAGGATGATCTCACCAACAAGATCGTCGCCACCAAGGCTCGCGGCGTGCTGATCGATATCTCCGCGCTGGAAATGGTCGATTCCTTCATCGGCCGCATGCTCGGCAACATCGCCGCCATGTCGCGCATCCTCGATGCGCAGACCGTGGTGGTGGGCATGCAGCCCGCGGTTGCCATCACTCTGGTCGAGCTTGGCTTGTCGCTGCCGGGCGTCCGCACCGCTCTGAACGTCGACGCTGGCCTGGCTTTGCTGCGCAGAATGCTCGATCGCAGCGGTGCAGGCAGCCATGTCGATTGAACCAACCACGCTGCCCGTGCGTTCCGGCGAGGACGTAGTCAAAGTCCGTCAAGCCGTGCGCACGCTCGCCATGGATCTCGGCTTCAGCCTGGTCGATCAAACCAAAGTCATCACCGCCGCCAGCGAGCTGGCACGCAACACGCTGACTTACGGCGGCGGCGGCGAAGTGCGCATGGAGCGCCTGAACCAAGGCGCCAGACGCTATGGCCTGCGCCTCACTTTCGAGGACCGAGGCCCCGGCATCAGCAACATCGACCTGGCCTTGACCGATGGCTACACCACCGGCAATGGCTTGGGCCTGGGACTGAATGGCGCACGGAAGCTTTCTCACGAATTCGATATCTGGTCGCAGCCCGGCGTAGGCACTCGCGTGACCATTACTCGTTGGAAATAAATGCAACAGTTTCAGATCGGCGATCCGAGTGCCGTCGCGCCCGCCCGGCGCGGCGTCAGCACACTTGCCGCCGAACTGGGTTTCGATACCGAAGATGCCGGTCGCGCCGCGCTGGTCGCGACCGAGATCGGTACGAACCTGGTCAAACACGGCGGCGGTGGCGAGCTGATCGCACAGCAGATCTCGCGTGACGGCCACTTCGGCCTGGAATTGCTCGGTCTCGACAAGGGACCCGGCATAGTCGATGTCGCCAAATGTCTGCGCGACGGTTATTCCACCAGCGGCAGCCCGGGCACGGGACTTGGCGCGATGGAACGTTTGTCACAACGCTTCGAGATCTATTCGCGGCCAGGACATGGCACGGCCGTGCTCGCCCAGCTGTGGCCAGACTCGCGAGAACCGCCGCCAGGCCGCACTCAGGTCGGCGCGCTGGTCGTACCAAAACCCGGCGAGATCGCGTGCGGCGACCGCTATTGTTATCACGAACGGGTCGAAGGAGCGCTGGTCGCCGGCATCGATGGTCTCGGCCATGGCCTCGGTGCCGAGCAGGCCGCGGTCGAGGCCTGCCGAATCTTCGACGTGGAGAAACATCGTCCGACGCTGCGCCTCATGCAGACTCTGCACGAGGCCCTGCGCCCCACTCGCGGCGCCGCTGTCACTCTGCTGGAAGTCGATTGGGACGCAGGCCGGATCACCAGCGTCGGCGTCGGCAATGTCGCGGCCGCCTTGATCAATGGCAATGAGACCAAGCGCATCGCTACCGACAATGGCATCGTCGGCCATGTGATTTCCCGACCGCGCGAGCTGACACACGCGTGCCAGCCCGACACCGTGCTGGTGCTGCATTCCGACGGCCTAACGACCAGCTGGCAAGCGGCGCGCTATCCAGGCCTGATGCAACATCATGCCGCGCTGATCGCCGGCGTGTTATATCGCGACTGCAAGCGCGGCCGCGATGATTCCCTGGTCGTTGTCATTCGACGCACACCCTCATGAACCGTTCTCTGCTACGTCTGGACCTTGCCCAGGATCGCGACATCGTCGCGGCCCGGCAGCGTGCGCGCCAGGTCAGTGCCCTGCTCGGTTTCGATTCTCAGGATCAGGTTCGCATCGCCACTGCCGTGTCGGAGCTGGCACGCAATGCCATGCGCCACGCCGGCGGCGGCGCGATCGAGTTCATGCTGACAGAGGCGCCATCACGTGGCGTCGCTTTACAAGCCAATCCGCTGCTGCAAATCGTCATCAGCGACCACGGCCCGGGGATCGCCAACCTGGACGATGCCATTAGCGAAGCGGCGAATGGCGAGCTGAAGCTCGGGTTGGTCGCCGCGCGCCGGCTGATGGACACGTTCGATGTCTATTCCGGCAAGGGTCGCGGCACGACCATCACACTGGGTAAATTCTTGCCGCGCCGGAATGAAAGCGTCCCGGCGGCGCGTGCCGCGACGATCGCGGATCAGCTGTCGGCTTACGGCATGGCCGATCCCACCGCCGAGATTCAACAACAGAACCGCGAGCTGTTGCGCAGCCTGGAAGAGCTGCGGTTGCGCAAGGAAGAACTGGCGCGACTCAACTCGGAGCTCGAAGATACCAATCGCGGCGTGATGGCGTTGTATGCGGAGCTGGAAGAACGAGCCGCTCATCTGCGACTCGCCGATGAAACCAAGACGCGCTTCCTGTCGGCGGTCAGCCATGAATTCCGCACGCCGGTGAATTCCATCCTGGCGCTGTCCAGAATCCTGCTGCATCGACTCGATGGCGAGCTCACCGCCGAGCAGGAGAAACAAGTCACATACATCCGCCAGGCAGCCGAGCAGCTCTCGACCATGGTGGATGATCTGCTCGACCTGCGCAAAGTCGAGTCGGGCAAGCTGCAGCTGCGAGTCGAAACATTCAATGTCACCGACCTGTTCGGCGCGCTGCGCGGCATGTTCAAGCCGCTCAGTATCAAGGACACCGTGTCGCTGACGTTCGAGGAAATCGGCGCGCTGCCCGAGTTGCACACCGATCAGGGCAAGGTCTCGCAGATCCTGCGCAATCTCATTTCCAACGCACTGAAGTTCACCGAGGCGGGCTCGGTGCGCGTTACCGCCAGGCTTGCAGCCGACACCGACACGATCGTGTTCTCGGTCGCCGATACCGGCATCGGCATCGCGGCCAAAAACCACCGGCACATCTTCGACGAGTTCACGCAAGTCGAGAACCCGTTGCAGACCAGTGTCAAAGGCACCGGCCTCGGCCTGCCGCTGTCGCAGCGACTCGCAGGGCTGCTCGGCGGCACGATCGATATTTCCAGCGAGTTGGGCAAAGGCTCGGTGTTCTCGCTGGCCATTCCAGTGCGCCTGGAATCGTCGGCGCCGCTGGGAACACCTGCCGTTCCCGAGGCACGCGCCGCGCAGCGCGTGCTGATCGTCGATGACAGCGAGGTGGAGCGCTATGCGCTGCGCCAGTTCCTGTCGAGCAGTACATTCGAAGTGATCGAGGCCAGCGGCGGCTACGACGGTTTGCGGCTCGCGCGCCAATCGCACCCCGATCTGATCTTCCTCGATCTGGCCATGCCCGACGTGCATGGCCTGGAAGTCTTGAAGATGCTCAAAGCCATCGACGAGACCCGGGACATCCCGGTCATTCTGTTCACCTCGCAGCGGCCCGATGACATCGGCGAGGACCAGGCAGCCGCTGCCAGCGGCTTGTTGTTGAAAAGCGAGTTGTCACGCGAGTCGGTCGCCGCCGTGATCCGGCGCGCCAGCAGCCCCGGAGCAATCCACAATGCCAGCCATGCCTGAAATCATTCTCAACGTCGATGACAACGAGCCGGGGCGGTACGCGACCACTCGTATCCTGAACCGCGCCGGTTTTCAGGTGATCGAAGCAGGCACGGGCAAGGAAGCGTTGCGCCTGGCGCGCAGCGCCTCGCCGCAGCTGGTGGTCCTCGATGTGAATTTGCCGGATATAAGCGGCATCGACGTGTGCCGGCAATTGAAGACGGACCCGGCGACCGCCAGCATCATGGTGCTGCAGGTTTCGGCTACCAACATCGCCGTGCTCGACCGCGTCAGTTCGCTCTCGGCAGGCGCGGACAGCTTTCTGGTCGAGCCCATGGAGCCCGAAGAGCTGGAAGCGGTGGCTCGCGCACTGCTGCGCTTACATCGCACTGAGGCCGAGCTGCGCCGCTCGCTTGCAGAGCGCGAGCTGCTGTTGCGCGAAGTGAATCATCGCGTGAAGAACAGCCTGCAGCTGGTGCTCAGCATGCTGAGCCTGCAAGGCGGCGAGTTTCGCGAAGCAGGTGCTAAGGAATTGTTCGCCAAGGCTATCGCTCGCGTCACTGCCATCGCATCGATTCACGAGCGCCTGTATCAGGACACCGACCCGCTCTCCATCGACATGCAAACCTATCTCAACGGCCTGTGCGCCGAGCTGGCGCGTGCCGGCATTGGCGATGAGCGGCATGCCGATCTGCGCACCGACCTCGAGCCGCTGCGCCTGCCGACCGAAAACGGCGTGTCGCTGGCGCTGATCGTCAACGAGCTGGTGATGAACGCTTTGAAACATGGCCGGCCGACCGACCGGTCCGCGATCATTCGGGTCAGTTTGCACCAGGTCGAGGCCGGCCAGGCGCGGCTGACCATTGCCGACAACGGGCCCGGCATGAGCCCGGACCAGGCAGGCCACACCGCCAAGCCAGCCAGCGGTTTGGGCTCGCGCCTCATCAACATGCTGGTGCGGCAATTGAACGGCGAGCTGCGCATCGAGCACACCGACGGCTACGCCGCTCACATCACCTTCCCCCTGCAAGCCACGGCGACATGGAGCTCGAAGTCCTAATCGTCGAAGACCAGGTGCTGATCGCCATTCACCTGCAGGATCTGGTGGAAGAGGCGGGGCACCGGGTCACCGCGATCGCGCACGATGGCCCCAGTGCACTGGCGGCAGCGGCGAGTCAGCGCCCGAGCCTTGCCATCATGGATATCCGCCTGGCACACGGCACCAGCGGTATCGACGTTGCACGCCAGCTATATCAAGAGCACGGCATCCGCTGTTTGTTCATCAGCGCGAACATCGACGATGAGGTCCGCAAGCAAGTGGCCGAGCTGCAGCCGCTGGGATTCATCGGCAAGCCGTTTCTCGCCGCCGAAGTCATTGCGGCCCTGCAGGCCGCGGCAATCGCGCTCGAATCGAAATCTCGTTAGTCGTGCGCTTTGAGATAGCGCGTCAGCAGCTGCGCAATCAGTGCCTGCGCGGATTTGGCCCGCTGGGGATTCCAACCGGTGCCCGCGGCTTCATCCATATACACGCGACGTGACAGCTCCAGTTGCACGGCATAAACGCCGTCCTGCGGCTGACCATACTTCATCGTGATATAGCCGCCCTTGAAGCGCCCATTCAGCACCGCACCGAACTTGCCATCGGCAGTCACGAGATCGAGCAACCGATCGGCAACGGCGCGCGGACAGCTCGCATCGTCGCGCGTGCCAAAGTTGAATTCCGGCAACACGCCAATGAACAACGACGGCACTTCACTCGCGATCGAATGTGCGTCCCACAGCAATGCATAGCCGTGCCGCTGACGGATGGCTTTCAACTCGGCGACCAGACGCTGGTGATAGGGCTGCCAGTACTGCTCGATACGAGCATCGATCTCGGTTGCAGTGACCTCCCGGCCGGGCGCGTAGATCGGCTCGTCATTGAACGTCAGCAGCGGACACACCGGCGAAGTGGGATTGCCAACGTACAGCGATGCCGAATCCGGCGAACGGTTCAAGTCGACCACGTAGCGCGAGTAGTTCGCTTTCAGAATCGAAGCGCCCAGCTCGCGCGCAAAGTCATACAGCTTGTCGACGTGCCAGTCGGTATCGGCGAGATGACTGCCGGCCAGAGTGAACCGTTGCGCGACTGGCTCCGGCACAAACGTACCCGCATGCGGAATGCTGATCAGCAGCGGCAGCGTGCCCTGATGAAAGTCATAAACGTTCATGGCCGCTCCAGCATCGGCAGGTGCAACTTGTTCTGCCGAGCGCACTCAATGGCTTCGGGATAACCGGCGTCGGCATGTCGCATCACCCCGCTGCCCGGATCGTTCCACAACACGCGCGCGATTCGCTTGGCCGCCGCATCCGTGCCATCGCAAACGATCACGACCCCGGCGTGTTGCGAGTAGCCCATGCCCACGCCTCCGCCATGATGTAGCGACACCCAGGTCGCACCGCTCGCCGTGTTGAGCAGCGCATTCAGCAGCGGCCAATCGGACACGGCATCCGAACCGTCCTGCATGGCTTCGGTCTCGCGATTCGGGCTGGCGACCGAGCCGGAGTCGAGATGATCGCGACCGATGACGATCGGCCCTTTCAGCTCGCCCGAGGCGACCATCTCGTTGAACGCCAGACCGAGCCGATGCCGCTGCCCCAGCCCGACCCAGCAGATACGCGCCGGCAAGCCTTGAAAGCTGATGCGCTCGCGCGCCATATCCAGCCACCGATGCAGATGCGGATCGTCCGGGATGAGCTCTTTCACCTTCGCGTCGGTGCGATAGATATCCTCGGGATCGCCCGACAACGCCACCCACCGGAACGGCCCGATGCCCCGGCAGAACAGTGGCCGGATGTACGCTGGCACGAATCCCGGGAAGTCGAAGGCATTCTTCACGCCTTCATCGAACGCGACCTGGCGAATGTTATTGCCGTAGTCGAACACCGGCACGCCGATGCTGTGATACGCCAGCATGGCTTCGACATGAATCGCGGCCGATCGCTGCGCTTCCTTTACAACGGTGGCTGGATCGCGCGTGCGCAGGTCGAGCCACTTCTCGACACTCCAGCCAATCGGCAGATAGCCGTTCACCAGGTCGTGCGCGGATGTTTGATCCGTCACCGCATCTGGGTGCACGCCACGCGCGACGAGCTCCGGCAGAATCTCTGCCGCGTTACCAAGGACGGCTACCGAGATCGCGCGGCCGCTAGCCGTCGCATTGGCGATCATCTGCAGCCCCGCGTCGAGCGATGGCGCTTGAACATCCACATAGCGCGTGTCGAGTCGCTTCTGAATCCGGCTCTGCTGACATTCGATGCAAAGAATGCTCGCCCCAGCCATGGTTGCCGCCAGCGGCTGCGCGCCGCCCATGCCGCCGAGGCCGGCAGTCAGAATCCACTTGCCTTGCAGCTGCCCGCCGAAATGACGACGACCCATTTCGACGAAGGTTTCGTGCGTGCCCTGCACGATGCCCTGGCTGCCGATGTAGATCCACGAGCCCGCGGTCATTTGTCCGAACATCATCAGCCCACGCCGATCCAGCTCGTTGAAATGCTCCCAGGTGGACCATTTGGGCACGAGGTTGGAGTTGGCGATCAGGACGCGGGGCGCATCCTCATGCGTGCGAAACACTCCGACCGGTTTGCCCGATTGAATCAACAATGTTTCGTCGGCCTTCAACCCGCGCAACGTCTCGACGATTCGATCGAAACATTCCCAGTTGCGGGCAGCGCGCCCGATGCCGCCGTACACGACCAGCTCATCGGGATTCTCGGCGACCTCGGGATCCAGGTTGTTCATCAGCATGCGTAGCGGCGCTTCGGTGAGCCAGCTCTTCGCCGACAACTGCGTGCCGCGCGGCGCACGTACTGCGCGAGCTCCCTGACGACGATCCTGGGCCGGGTGGATCAATGCACTCATAGTCGATCCCTCTTGAACATCTTTTGCAGGGCGCGCTTGTAACCTGCGGCCACTGCGGTTTCGGCGAAGTGGCGTCGATCCTGAACCAGCCAGCGTCCGCCCACCATGACATCGCGCACCGCTTCACTGGTGCCGGAGAAAACAAATGTATCGATGATCGAGTTGTCGCTGCGCGCCGCAAACAAAGGCGAGTTGGTATCCAGCACGACAATGTCGGCGCGCTTCCCCACCGCCAGCTCGCCAATCGATCGCCCTGAGACGCGCGCCCCAGCGGTGCACGCCTTCTGCCACAACAATGCACCGCCGGACGACGTGCCGTCAGTCAGCACACCACGCTGCCGCCGTGCCAGGCGGGCTTGATATTCCAGCCAGCGCAGCTCTTCGATGGGGGACAATGAGATGTGACTGTCCGAACCGATGGCAAACGCGCCGCCTGCCTCCAGCAATGCCTCCATCGGGAAAATGCCGTCGCCGAGATTCGCTTCGGTGGTAGGACACAACCCGACCACCGCGCCAGCCGCCGCAACGCCTTGCAACTCCGCAGCTGTGGCGTGCGTCGCGTGGATCAAGCACCAGCGTCGATCGACAGGCGCGTTGTCGAGCAGCCATTCGATGGGCCGCTTGCCCGTGCGTTCCAGACAGGCCTGCACCTCACGCTCCTGTTCGGCGATGTGAATATGAATCACCCGACCATCGCGCTGCGAGTCGAGCACCATCTGCAAAGACTCCGGCGGCACGGCGCGCAGGCTATGCAATGCCATGCCCACTTCGAGCTGCGGCGAGCGTTGCGACGATTGCCGAAGTGCGTCGAGCAGATCCAGGTATTCGCGTGTCTGCATCGAGAACTGCCGCTGCCGCTCGGTCGGCGGCGCACCCCCAAAGTCGGATGTTTGATACAGCGTCGGCAGCAACGTCAGACCGATGCCCGCCGTCATCGCAGCATCCATCAAAGCCTGGCTCATGGCGAGCCGCTGCTCGTGCGAATGCTCTGCGACCGAGTCTCCCGGACTATGCAAATAGTGAAACTCGCACACCGAGGTGTAGCCGGCCTTGACCATGTCTGCATACAACTGGGCCGCCACGCCGTTGAGGCACTCCGGTGTGATACGGCCCGCCACGTCGTACATGGTTTCTCGCCAGGACCAGAAATTGTCGCCCTCGCCGCCGCGCTGCTCCACCAGACCGGCCATGGCGCGCTGAAACGCATGACTGTGGATATTTGGCATGCCGGCGATTGCCGTGCCGTTGATCATCCTGGCGGCCGTGACGGTATCGTCCGCGGACACATCGACGATGTCGCCGCCGGGATCGACCGAGATCACCACATTGCGATGCCAACCGTCGGGCAGCCACGCGTAGGTAAAGCGATAGCGGGATTGCATGGACATGCGGTCGAGTATAAGACTTCGGAGGCAATGAAAGCTGTGACCGCGAAGACTCACGCCTGGGACCGGGTGTGGCTGGGTGCAAACCTGGCCACCGGCGCTCCTGCATACAATGACCGACACGCCCCCGCCGGGTTGGGCGAGCTGCGGGACGCCGTGCTCGCCATCAAGGATGGACGCGTCGCCTGGGTCGGCAGCCGCCAGCAACTCGACAGCATGCAATGGGCGGCTACCAACGTGACCCTGGCCGAAGGCCTGTGGATTACGCCCGGACTGATCGAATGCCACACCCATCTCGTGTATGGCGGTGACCGCAGCAATGAGTTCGCAGCCAGACTGCGAGGCGCAACGTATGAGGAAATCTCGCGCGCCGGAGGCGGCATCGTCGCGACGATGCGAGCGACGCGCGCTGCCAGCGAAGATCGGTTGCTCGATCAATCCTTGCCGCGCGCCATGGCGCTCGCCGCGGAAGGCGTCACCACCCTGGAAATCAAATCCGGCTATGGCCTCGATCTCGACAACGAGATGAAGATGCTGCGAGTCGCGCAACGCATCGGCGAGCTCACCGGACTCACGGTGATCAAAACATTCCTTGGCGCCCACGCGCTGCCGCCCGAGTTTGCGGGCCGACAGGAAGATTACGTGCGGCACGTGTGCAACGACATGTTGCCCGCCGTCGCAGCGGCGAAGCTTGCCGATGCCGTCGATGCCTTCTGCGAGCGCATCGCATTCACACAAGAACAGACGCGTCGCATCTTCGATCGCGCACGCGAGCTGGGGTTACCCGTGCGACTGCATGCGGACCAACTGAGCGATGGCAGTGGCGGCGAGCTCGCCGCCGACTGTGGCGCCCTGTCGGCCGATCACCTCGAACATGCATCCGAACGGTCTCTGCAACGCATGGCCGAGCGCGGCGTCGTCGCGGGACTTCTGCCCGGTGCGTTCTATTATTTGCGCGAGACCCAGCTGCCGCCCATCGCGCGACTGCGCGAACTGAACATTCCCCTGGCGGTCTCGACCGATTGCAATCCCGGCACTTCACCCATCGCGTCTTTGCTGACGGCGATGAACATGGCTTGCGTGATGTTTCGTTTGACCGCTGCCGAATCGCTACGCGGAGTGACTGTCAACGCCGCAAGGGCCTTGGGCCTGGCGAAGGATCGCGGCACGCTCGAGGTGGGAGCGCGCGCGGACCTGGCGATCTGGCGCTTGCGACATCCCGAGCAATTGTGCGCCGAAGTCGGCGTGCACCGGCCCGTCGAGATCGTGCTCGCCGGCAAGCGGGCTCGCAGCTAGGGCCTAGAACACCACGGAGATGCCGATCGAAATCATATTGGCATCGGCCTCATCGGTATTCTTGTCGCCGGCAGCGATGAAGCGCTGATACTCCAGGCGCAGATCGTAGATCTCGAGAAAGTTGTAGCTGGTGCCGATGCCGGCGAAGAAATCGACGTCGTTGTTTCTAAACCGCTCGCGCTTGGGCATCTGCTCGACGTCCACGTAATAAGTAGTGAACGTATTGCTCGAAAACAGTGCGCCGGCACGCCCGTACACTTCCCAACGATAGCTCAGTGGCCACACGCCGAGCCCCGCCACGGTGATACCGGAAGTCTCACTATCGAAATTGAGCGTGGCGTCGGTGGGAATACCGGTGATATTGCCGCGGATCTTGGCTCGGTACGACACATTGCCCAGATCGACATAACCGCCCTCGACAGCGAAATGCGTATTGAAACGATAGCCGCCCAGGAACCCGAACGCGGAGTCCTCGGCCTCCAGCTTCTCATCGATCGACTCCACCGTCAGCTGCACCAAGCGACTGGGAAAGATCCGCGTGGCCGCATGCACGCTGTAATCCTGGATGTTGCTGTCCTTGTCGCTCTGGCCATAGAAGCCGCCAATGTAAAACCCGGGCTGCGCAGCCTGAGCGACTGGCGACAAAGCGGTCACACCGAGCGCGACCGCGGCGAGGGCGGCTGCGAAAGTTCTTTTTTGATTCATGCGGACGCCCGTGCTGCGACGTTGGGGACCAGACTGTACCGAAATTGTCGAGCCGCCGCTTCAAGCCCGGAATGGAAACAGCGTATCTCAGCATATCGCAGCCGCAAGCAGGTCAGATGCACGTTTCGTCGATCTCGCCGACCGGTCGCCGTCGCATCGTTCGATGCTTTTTTCGCGGCGACCGGTCGGCGTCGGGCGACATATTCAGCACTGGTTCACGCATGCAATGGTGCGACGGCAGGTGACCTGCGCAGGCCGATATATTCCAGCTCCACGATCAGCGCGACGAAGGCCGCCTGGCCAGCGACGAACAGGTAGCCCAGCAGGCTCGGCTGCACCCAGCCGGAGAACAACAGCACGATGCTGTCGATCGCCCAGATGGCATTGGCCACGATCACCGCCCATACCGCTGCTCGCGGCAGCCGCGCCCGCGTGCTCAGAAACGCCAGCAACAAAGCGAATGGCAGCAGCACGACGCTCGCCTGCTGCAGCAGGTCGACCGGCAGATTCAAGACGCCGGACAACCAGCCACTGAATGCCACCATTAACACTCCCATGCCGGCGCAGCTGATGGCGTCCAGCACCAGAATACGACGCAGAAAATTGCCTGTTTGGATGTAGCTCATGTCGGTTGCTCCATATCGTTGTTGACGTGTGACGGGGTGGAGCATGGCGCCTGCAATGGCGGCGAGTCGATTACCCGCCAGGTAATGGAGCAGCCACCGACGGCTGCGCTATCGTCTCGTTCCATGAACACAACTGCCCTGCGCCCGGTCGGCGACCTGCTGCGTGAATGGCGTCAGCGACGGCGCCTGAGCCAGCTCGACTGCGCCGTGGAAGCCGAAATTTCCTCCAAGCATCTGAGCTTTCTGGAAACCGGCCGCTCACGCCCCAGTCGCGAAATGCTGTTGAAGCTCGCCGAGCTGCTCGAAGTGCCGTTGCGGGAACGAAATGCGTTGCTGATCTCAGCGGGATTCGCGCCTGTGTTTGCCGAGCGCAAGCTGGACGATCCATCACTGCAGGCCGCGCGCGACGCGATGGAAATGGTGCTCAAAGGTCACGAGCCGTATCCGGCAATCGCAGTCGATCGACATTGGACCTTGCTGGCAGCCAATCGCGCCGTGGCGCCGATGCTGGCCGACATCAAGGCGCAGCTGCTGGCACCGCCGATGAATGTGTTGCGAGCCAGCCTGCATCCCGATGGCCTGGCCCCGCGGATCGTCAATCTCGGCCAGTGGCGGGCACACATATTCGCGCGCCTGCGCCAGCAGATCGAAGTCTCTGCCGACCCGGCCCTGAGCGCATTGCTGGAGGAACTCATTGCCTACCCCGCGCCGGCGCACCCTAGCCACAACGAGCGCAGCGAAAGCACCAATGCGTTCGTCGTGCCGCTGCGACTGGCGACACCGATGGGGGTGCTCAGCTTCATCAGCACCACCACCGTCTTTGGCACTCCCATCGATGTAACTCTGTCAGAATTGGCGCTGGAATCCTTTTTCCCCGCCGATGCGGCCACCGCCGCCGCGCTCCGACAGCTGCCGATATGAGTTACGTCTACCGAGTCGAAGGTTCTATCGCCCACGCTCAGCCCTGCTCCGCAGGACCTTGGGATCCCAGCATGCAGCACGGCGGCGCGCCGGCAGCTCTGATTGCCTGGGCGATCGAGCGCATGCCCATGCGCGAGCCCATGCAAGTAGCGCGGATGACGTTCGATTTGTTACGACCCATCCCGGTCGCGCCGCTGGAAATCAAAATCGACGTGCAGCGCGAGGGCCGCAAGATCCAGGTCTGCAATGTGACTTTGTCAGCCGAGGGCGTGGCGTGCGTGCGCGCCACGGTGCTGAAGATTCGACGCACGGAAGTGGAGTTGCCCGAGCACATCATCGATGAGCAAGTGACCTTGCCCGGCCCCGAGCAAGGCCGCGAGGCCAAGATCCGCTTCAGCTCTCATGAGCAGTTCGCCGCGGGCATGACGCTGCGCTCGGTGCGAGGCACATTCGGTGAAATGGGCCCCGGCGCACTGTGGTTTCGCGCACAGCGACCAATCATCGAGGGTGAGCCGATTACGCCGCTGATGCGCGCCGCCATGACTGGCGATTTTTGCAATGGCGTCTCGTCGGTACTCGATTTCAACGAGTGGACCTTCATCAACGCCGATCTGACCGTCAGCCTGGCCCGCATGCCCGTGGGCGAATGGATTCTGCTGGATGCGCAGACCTGGCTGGGCGATCACGGCGCGGGGCTGGCGTTCGCGAAGCTCGGCGATGAGCGTGGCTATTTCGGCCGCGCCATCCAGAGCCTGGTGATCGAGCGGCGCGCGAAGTAACCAGCTAGGGCTCGGTTTGGGTCGGCACCGCGGCTTCAGCTGCGGCCGCCTTCTTCCGCTCCTCTTCTTCGCGGCGCTCCTTCCGGATGGTCCAGATCACGCTGCCAAATGCCGCGGCAATCACCAGCATCAGCGCGGCCATGATGAAAACCAGGCCGCCGGCCAGCCGCCAGCCCTCATAGAGCCCCAGGACCAGGCCGACGGGGGTCGTGATCAGCAACATGGGTTTGGCGATGCGCATGCCCCTATTGTAGGGCCGCGGTGACGATTTCCAGCCCCGGGATGGCCGGCACCGTTATCATTCGGGCCCCCACGCTCAAGCCAACCGCCGATGCCCCTGCTCACGCTGCGCAATGCCGAACTCGCCTATGGCCTGCATCCCCTGCTGGATAAGGCGAATTTCGCCATTGACGAGCGCGAGCGGGTCGGCCTGATCGGCCGCAATGGCACCGGCAAATCCTCGCTACTGAAAGTCATCACGGGCCATGCGTCTTTGGATGACGGCGAGGTGTCGCGCCTCGACGGCCTGAATGTAGTGCTGGTCGAGCAGGAGCCGCTGTTGCCGCCGGCGCAGACCGTGCGTGACAGCCTGGTCCTGCGAGGCAAGCTCGAACAAATCCACGATGAGCGCGAGCGTTGGCGCCTCGAAGCGCGCCTCAGTGAATTCTTACAGCGCCTCGGAGTGGCCGCCGAGCGCGCTCCTGAAACGACGTCAGGCGGCGAGCGCAAACGCGCCGCGCTCGCTCTGGCACTGGCACTGGAACCCGATCTGCTGCTGCTCGACGAGCCGACCAACCATCTGGACATCGACGGCATCACCGCGCTCGAAGAACTGTTGATCAAAGGCCCGGCGTCCATCGTCGTCACCCACGACCGCGCCTTTCTCGATCGAGTCGTCACGCGCATCATCGAGCTCGACCGTGGCCTGCTGCGCTCGTATCCCGGCAACTTCGCTGCGTACGAGACCCGCAAGAGCGAGCAACTCGCCGCCGAAGAGGTGATGAATCGCAAGTTCGACAAGTTCTGGGCGCAGGAAGAAGTCTGGATTCGCAAAGGTGTCGAAGCCCGCCGTACTCGCAATGAAGGGCGCGTGCGCAGGCTCGAAGCGCTGCGCGATCAACGTGCCGCGCGCCGCGAGCAAATGGGCAGCGTCAAGCTCACTCTCGATTCGGGTGAACGCTCGGGCAAGCTGGTCGCGGAATTGACCGACGTTGCCAAGTCATTTGCTGAGCGACCGATCGTGCGCGATCTGTCCATGCGCATCATGCGGGGCGACCGCCTCGGCCTGATCGGGCCGAACGGCGCTGGCAAGTCGACCCTAATCAAGCTCATCCTCGGCCGGCTCGAGCCGGACAGCGGCAACGTGCGTCTGGGCACCAACATTGCCGTCGCCTACTTCGATCAACTGCGCGAGCAGCTCGACCCGGAGAAATCCGTGGTCGAGACCATCAGCCCGGGCTCGGACTGGGTCGAGATCGGCACCGAGCGCAAACACGTCATGACCTATCTTGGCGATTTCCTGTTCTCGTCACAGCGCGCCAACTCGCCGGTGAAGGCGCTGTCCGGCGGCGAGCGCAATCGATTGCTGCTGGCCCGGCTGTTCGCGCGCCCCGCAAACGTGCTGGTGATGGACGAGCCCACCAACGATCTGGACATCGATTCGCTCGAGCTGCTGGAAGACACGTTACAAACTTATCCCGGTACGCTGCTGCTCGTGAGCCACGACCGAACCTTCCTCGACAACGTGGTCACGCAGACATTGGTCGCGCAAGGCAATGGCCGCTGGCAGGAATATGTCGGCGGTTACAGCGACTGGCTCGCGCAGCGTCCGGCACCGGTCGCGGCCGCGCCGACCAAGCCGAAGCAAGAAAACAAACCCGCTGCTCGCGCCCCCGCGCCGGTGAAGCTCAGCTACAAGGAAACGCGCGAGCTGGCGCAGCTGCCCGCAGAAATCGAGGCGCTGGAACAACGCCAACAAGAGCTGACCGCGCGCATGAGCTCGGCCGACTATCACAAGCAAGGCCCCGAGCAGCTCAAGGCCGACCGCAAGCTGGCCGAAGACCTGGAGCGCGACATGGCGGAAAAGTTCGAGCGCTGGTCGACGCTCGAAGCCAAGGCGGAAGCGGCGGCAAAAAGCTGAACGGTGTGCCGGGCAGGACGCCCCAATGCAGCGGGCACATGGGCGCTCAGGAGCGTGCTTTCGGTCACGGCCGCGACCGCCTCATATGCTAGATTCCGCCCATCGTCGGATGACGCACCTTCATGTCGCAAGTCACTTTACTGCTCGATGCATCACGGCGGGGCGATGCCCGCGCCGTCGAGCAGCTATTCGATCTGCTCTACAACGACTTGCGACAGCTGGCCCACGCCAGGCTGCGCCGCAGTGGCCAGTTCACCTTGCTCGACACCACGGCGCTGGTCCACGAATCCTATCTGCGGCTGTTCAAGGCTGGCTCCATCGAAGCAAACGATCGCGGCCACTTCATGGGTTATGCCGCGCAAGTCATGCGATCCATCGTCGTTGACTTCGTGCGTCGTCGTTCGGCAGACCGCCGTGGCGGTGATGCCATCCATGTCGACATCGACGTCGCAGCTGCGCACATCACCGACCCGCGCGAGCGGGAAGTGATACAGATTCACGAAGCGCTCCAGGAGCTGGAGAAGATCGACCCGCGCCTGGTGAAGGTCGTCGAGATGCGTTACTTCGCCGGGATGACCG
Source organism: Steroidobacter cummioxidans (assembly GCF_003104955.1). Classification (NCBI taxonomy): domain Bacteria; kingdom Pseudomonadati; phylum Pseudomonadota; class Gammaproteobacteria; order Steroidobacterales; family Steroidobacteraceae; genus Steroidobacter; species Steroidobacter cummioxidans. Next base: position 78,364 of record NZ_LSRW01000019.1, read on the forward strand.
AGGATGAAGTCGCCGACGCGCTCGACCGCAGCGTGCGATCCGTGGCGCGCGACTGGGAAAAAGCGCGATTGTTCCTGGCCACCTCTCTGGCACAGTAAGCCATGCAAAGAATCGGGCCCGAAGACTGGAAACAGATGTTCGAGCTGCTCGATACCGCGCTCGACCTGCCGCCGGCCGAACGCGATGCCTGGCTCGATTCACTTGCCGGGGACCACGAACGCCTCAAGCCCGCGCTTCGCGAGTTGCTACAGAAGCATGCAACCCGCGACAGCGACGAGTTCCTGCGCGACATGCCGCAGTTCACGAGTCTGACTGGCATCAACACCTCTCACCTGAGCTCAGCGTCGCCAGGAAATCACGTCGGCCCCTATCGGCTGGTGCGGGAACTCGGCCGCGGCGGTATGGGCAGCGTATGGCTCGCCGAGCGCGCTGACGGCACGTTCAAAAGAAACGTCGCGCTCAAGCTGCCACACGTCACCTGGATCGGCGGACTGGCCGAACGCATGGCTCGCGAGCGGGACATTCTCGCGACGCTCGAACATCCCAACATTGCGCGGTTGTACGACGCCGGCGTCGACGATCTCGGGCGGCCGTTCATGGCCATGGAATATGTGGAAGGCGTAACGATCGATCGTTACTGTGCACAGCACTCACCTTCGATCGAACAGATATTGCAGCTGATCCTGCAAGTGGCACGCGCTGTCGCTCATGCACACGCGCGGCTGGTCGTGCATCGTGACCTCAAGCCCACCAACATTCTGGTCACCACCGATGGCTCGGTGCGTCTACTGGATTTCGGGGTCGCCAAACTGCTGGAAAATCAGCCGGGCGAACATACCCAATTCGCCGCACGCGCGTTCACGCCGGAGTACGCGGCGCCGGAACAAATCAAAGGCGAGCCGATCAGCACAGCGACCGATGTGTATTCGCTGGGTGTCGTGAGCTATCAATTGTTGACGGGCGCACTGCCCTACTCGCCGAAGCATACTGGTGGCGGGCAGCTCGAACGCGCCATCACGGAAATCGACGCGTCGCTGGCGAGCACGACGACTCAAGATCAGCAGCGCGGTCGTCGCTTGCGGGGTGACATCGACGCCATCTTGAACCGTGCGCTCAAGAAGGACCCGGCACAGCGCTACGCCAGCGCCGACGCCTTCGCATTGGATATCGAAAATCATCTGCAAGGCCGGCCCATTCAAGCCCGGCCCGACAGCGCGTGGTATCGCTTCAGCAAGTTCGTCAGTCGCAACCGCGTTGGAACCGCCGCGGCTGCCGCTGTCTTGATCGCCATTCTCGGAGGCGCCAGCGTCGCCCTCTGGCAAGCTCGCGAGGCGCGCGAGCAAGCGGCGCGCACCGCTGTTGAGCGAGACATCGCTCGCCGAGCTGCCGCTCGCGAAGAGGCGGTGCGGATGTATCTGACGCGCATGTTCCGCAACTCAGTGACAGCTGACGGCGCCAGCCCGACGACCGCCAAATCGATGCTCGATCGCAGCGCCGAGCGCGTGCTGCAGGAGTATCGCGACGATCCTTATCTCGCGGGCAAGGTGGTCGAGACGCTCGCCGATTTGTATGGCGCACTCGAAGACGTCGCTGGACAGGTACCGTTGCTCGAAGGCTATTTGAAGCAAGCGGGACCGGAAGGGAATCCAGAGACGGTGGCGCTGGTGAGGCAGAAACTCGCCCACGCCGAGCTGGGGCGCGGCAATCTGCAACGCGCCGATGAACTGCTTCAACCCGCCGAGCAATTCTGGAACACCGATCGAAAGCGTTACGCCGAGCAACATCTGGAATGGGTGACCGTCAAGGCGCGGCTGCTGCGCGCGCAAGGAGATCTGGCGGGCTCCATCGCGACCAACGAGCAGGCCATCGCCGAGCGCGTCGCGCTTTCAGGCGAGAATCACAGCGAGACGGCGATTCTCTACAACTCGCTTGGCATCGCCTTGATGAATGCCAATCGCCTGCAGGAGGCGACCGCAGCTTATCGCAGGGCGCTGGCCATTCACGATACGTTGGACTCGGGCGAGGATGTGCCCGCGTTGGTGATGCGCGCGAACGTCGGCACGCTCTCGTATCGCGTTGGCCGTATCGCCGATGCGGAGCGCGAGTTGAAACATGCCTTCGAGGGCCAGCGCGCGATCTCGGGAGATTCGGCGGCCGTCGCCGCGTCGATGGGTCAGTACGGCTCGCTGCAGACGGCGCTCGGCCGTCCCGATCAAGCGATTGCCATTCTGGAAGACGCCTCAGAGATGGCCGAAAAATTCACGGCACGAGGCAGCGCGTTGCATGTGCAGAACCAAACGTTTCTCGCGGAAGCGCACGCTGCGGCCGGACGAAACCAGAAAGCGGTGCAGATCGCGGATGAAGCACTGACACTGGCGCGCAAGCAGTTTGGCGACGAGCACTTCTTTGCCCAACGAGCACGACTCGCCAAAGCCAGGCTCACCGCCAATCAACAGCCATTCGAGCAGGCGAACGCCGAGCTCGCTGATGTCATCACCAAACTTCGCTCCGGCGGACCGGCCGCGCAGCTCGCGCTAGGTCAGGCGCTAATCGCGCAGGGCGAACTGCTGTTACAGAACGGCCGCGCCGCTCAAGCCGTGCCCGCGCTCGATGAAGCAGTAAAGCTGCGCGAGCAAGCGATGTGGGAAGAAAGTTGGGAGCTCGCCGAAGCCCGCGCACGACTAGGCGAAGCGCAAGTCGCGTCCGGCAATGCGACCGGAAAACAGCTGATCGAGCAAGCGCTCGCGACGCTGCAATCTCAGTTGGGACCGGCTCATCCGCAAACCTCACGCGCACAACGCGCAATCGCGATGTAAACGAGCCTTACCGCACGCTCTTGACGGGCAGGATGGTGACGGACGCAAGCAGCGCGATCGAGCCGGCAATCGCGAACAGCCAGGTGTAATCGCCCCCCGTGAGCGCGAGGATCAGCGGCGCAACGGCCGGAGCGATGGCTTGAGGCAAGGCATTTGCGACATTGAAAATTCCCAGATCCTTGGCGGCATCGCGCCATCGATTCGGCAATACGTCGGTCACCAGCGCCAGGTCGACCGCAAAATAAATACCGTGACCGATGCCGGTGATGGTCATGCCGAGCAGAAAGGTCGGAAAGTCCGGCGCGGCGGCGATCACCCACAATCCGATCGCATACACCACACCACCGATGACGACGAAGATCTTGCGACGACCGATCGCGTCCGACAGTCGCCCGCCCAGAATGCTCACGGCAATGATCGCGACGGTCTGCGCGAGGATGCCCTGGAAGATGAGCTTGGGAATCTGCACGGCGTCGTGGCCGAGCTTGTCGATCAGATAAAACGGTTGATACGTGTTCAGGAACGCCGTACCCAACACCAGCAGCAGACGGCTCAGCCAGGTCCAGCCGAAATCCGGATGCTGCCGCGGATTGACCCAATAGATCGCGAGCACATCACGCCAGCCCAGCGACGCCACTTCCTCTGGCGCGAGCTGCCGATCGCGTAACGTGAGTGCGAACACCAGCACGAGCACGACGCAGATCGATGCGGGCAGCATGAATGTGAGCAACGTCGAGGTGGCCACGGACTGCACGAGATACGTGCCGCTCACCTGCCCGAGCGGCAGGCACACGCCCATCACGCCAGCCACCGTGCCGCGCTGCTCAGTGGGAACCTGATCGGGCAAGACGGCAATGATCGCCGCCAACACCGCGTTGAACGCGAGCTGCGCCAGACACCAGCCGATGAGCAGCACCGCGATGCTGTCGGCAGTCGCGATCATCAACAACGCCAGCGCGCCGCAGAGCACTCCGCCGATCAGCCATGGCCGGCGCATGCCGAAACGGGACGTGGTCCGATCGCTCAGTCGTCCGAACAAAGGATTGCCAACGAGAGCGAAGAACGCGCCCAGTCCCAGCACCAGCGACAGACTCGACGCGGCAGCCTCGGGCGCGAGATGCCGCACCCTCAAGGCAATAGTCACGAGCACCGGCGTGAGTAACGCCAGCCAGGTGCCTGTGTAGGCCAGCGCGTGGAGCGTGATGAATCCCCAGCCAACGCGCGGCTTGTCGTCGACAGCTGCGGCCGAGGCCGGCTGCTCTTGTGACTGCATGGCGCGCAGGATGCCCGGAAGCTCGTACATCTCACAAGCGGCTTTGTTCTGCGCAATGAAATCAAGCGTCTGGACTCGCCGCCGGCCGCGGCTGCGACTACACTGGTTTCAATTCCCGGCACGCCCCGCGAAGGAAACACAGGCGGCGGCCGGGATTCGCTTGCGAATGCTCCAGTTCCATTTCGAGCGCCAGCACGGGGGACCCTGATTGAACACGCAGCACTCGGCGGCCAATCCGCCCGCACTGCCTGGAGCCCTGCCCTATCCGGCATCGGCACAAGCCTGGTACCTGGTGTTCGTCCTGCTGCTCTTCTATATCTTCTCGTTCATCGACCGGCAGATCATCTCGCTGCTGGTCGAGCCCATCAAACGCGATCTGCAGGTCACCGATACTCAGATCGGCCTGTTGCAGGGCTTTGCGTTCGCACTCTTCTATACGCTGTTCGGCATTCCCATCGGCCGGCTCGCCGATCGTATGAATCGCAAGAGCATCGTCGCGGCCGGCATCGTTGCGTGGTCGCTGATGGCGACGTTATGTGGTCTGGCCAAGAACTGGACGCAACTGTGCCTGGCGCGCGCCGGCGTCGGTGTGGGCGAAGCCGCTCTGTCACCCGCGGCGTACTCGATGATCAGCGACGCGTTTCCGCGAGAGAAACAAGGTCGTGCCTTCAGCGTCTACAACATGGGCATCGCGATCGGCGCGGGCATCGCCATGTTGGTGGGCGGCCTGGTCGTCGCTGCGATCTCGACAGAAGGCAAGACGTTTACGTTGCCGCTACTTGGTGAAGTCCGCGCGTGGCAATTCGTCTTCATCGTCACCGGCGCACCGGGACTGTTACTACCGCTTCTGCTGTTGGGAGTGCGGGAACCGGCGCGGCGCGGACTGATGAAAATGCAATCGGCGAGCGGCGAAGACTTCGGGCAGAAGGTCCCATTCCGCGAAGTGCTGAAGTTTCTGGTGAAGCATGGCAACTTCTACAGCCTGCACTTCATCGCGCTCGCCATGCTGGCCATGGTCGGCTACTCGGTCGGCGCATGGCTGCCTACCGTGATCGCGCGTACGTATGGAGTGCAGCCAGCGCAGGTCGGCGTGGTCATCGGCCTGTCGACCATACTGATCAATACGACCGGCATTTTCCTCGCCGGGCGACTGTGCGATCTGTGGGCCTCGCGCGGCCAAACCGACGCGCCCATCAAAGTCTGTCTGGTCGTGGCGGTGGCAACGCTGGTGACCAGCTCGATCACCCCATTCATGCCGAGTTTCGTGATTGCGTGCGTCGCAATCTGCATTGCTGGCCTGCCCTTCCATGGTTACGTGGCGATGGGTCCGATGGCGGTGAATCAGGTGACGCCGAACCAGATGCGCGCGCAGATCTCGTCGCTGTACCTGTTCACCATCAACTTGATCGGCATGGGCGTCGGCCCGGCTCTGGTGCCGTTCATCAGCGACTACATCCTGAAGGACCCCATGCAGATTCGCTGGGCACTGGCCATTGTGGTGGTGGGCGCCACCAGCATCGCCGCAATCCTGCTGTGGCTGGCCAGGCCGCTGTTCCGGGAGAAGATTGCGGCAACCGCGAATTGGCACTGACGTCCGTGACGGGCGTGAGTGGACTAGAATGGCTGTATGCATGCCACGCCCCTCCTCTGCCACCCGTCGACGCCGGACGACATCGTCGCCAGCATCACGGTCGAAGTGAATTCACTCACGGCCGATCTGCTGGTGCTCTATTACCGCATCACCGGTGATATCGATCGCCTGCAACTGCCGGCGCAGGCGGCCAGCAAATTCCAGGATCTGTTGTGGCAACAGACCTGCCTGGAAGCCTTCATCGGCTTCACCGACAGCGACGCGTATTTCGAATTCAATTTCTCGCCGTCCAGCCAATGGGCGGTGTATCGATTCGAGAACTATCGTCAGAACGTTACATCGCTGAACCCGCTGCCGTCGCCGCGCGTCCTCGTTCGGCGCCGTAACGGCGAATTGGACGTCGACGTGGACATCCATCTCGGCGCCATTCCTGGGCTGACGGCGGCCGAAATCAAAGGTCGCGAGCTGCGCCTCGCCGTGTCGGCCGTCTCGCAGAGCGACCAGGGCGTCATTTCCTATTGGGCGCTGGCACATCCGCCGGGCAAGCCCGATTTTCATCATCGCGATGGCTTTGCCCTGCGGCTGGCCGGAGATCCTGCATGAAGTTCGGTATCGATCGACTGCTCGAAGAGCCGTCGCTGCGCCGTGAGTTACAGGGCAAGCGCGTCGCGCTGCTCGCTCATCCCGCTTCCGTCACGACGGATCTGACACATTCCCTCGATGCGCTCGCCGCGGCCGGCGTGAAGCTCACGGCTGCATTCGGCCCGCAACACGGCCTGCGCGGCGACAAGCAGGACAACATGGTCGAGTCGCCGACCTTCAACGATCCCATCCACGGCATTCCAGTCTTCAGTTTGTATGGCGAAGTGCGACGCCCCACCGACGAGATGATGCAGCCGTTCGATGTGCTGCTGGTCGATCTGCAGGATCTAGGCTGCCGCATCTACACGTTCATCACCACGCTGCGCTACGTGCTCGAAGCAGCGGCGAAGCATGGCAAGACGGTGTGGGTGCTGGATCGTCCGAACCCGGCCGGTCGACCTATCGAAGGGCTGCGCCTGCGCGCCGGCTGGGAAAGTTTCGTCGGCGCGGGACCGCTGCCGATGCGACACGGCCTCACGCTCGGCGAGCTCGCGCATTGGTTCGTGCGCACGCTCAGACTCAACGTCGAGTATCGAGTGATCGAGATGCAAGGCTGGCAACCTGAGAGCGCACCGGGGTACGGCTGGCCGCTCGGCGAACGGACCTGGGTCAATCCCAGCCCCAACGCGCCGAATCTCTGGATGGCTCGCGCTTATGCCGGCACCGTGATGCTGGAAGGCACGACGCTGTCCGAAGGACGCGGCACGACGCGACCGCTCGAGCTGTTCGGCGCACCCGACATCGATGCGAATCAGGTGCTGGCGCAGATGCACTCGCTGGCGCCGCAGTGGCTGCAAGGTTGCCGGCTGCGCGCTTGCTGGTTCGAGCCGACGTTTCACAAACATGTCGGGAAACTTTGCGCAGGGTTGCAGATTCACGTCGAAGATCCGAGCTACGAGCATCACGCGTTCCAGCCGTGGCGCCTGCAAACATTGGCGTTCAAGGCGATCCGCCGTCTGCATCCCGACTACGCTTTGTGGCGCGACTTTCACTATGAATATGAGAAAGATCGCCTCGCCATCGACATCATCAACGGCGGCCCGCAACTGCGTGAATGGGTCGACGATGCGCGCTCGACACCCGCCGATCTGGATGCGATCACGCAGCCCGATGAGAAGTCATGGGCCGCAGAGCGTGAGGCGTTCCTGATCTATCGGTAAGGGTTTCGGAACAGCGTGCTGTAGCGAGGCGTTGGTGGGTCGGGACTAATCCAGTTCGACACACGAGGAGCCGTCATGGCGACCAAACGTAAGTACAGCAAGAAGGCCTCGAAGAAAGTGAAGAAGGCCATGCACGAACGCAAGAGCGGCACGCTGCGCAGCGGCCGCTCGGGCAAGAAGGTGAAGAGCCGCAAGCAGGCGGTTGCGATCGGCTTGTCCGAGGCGCGGCGCTCGGGAGCGAAGGTTCCCAAGAAGAAGAGCAGCAAGAAAAAGAGCACGAAGAAGAGCGCGAAGAAGAAATGAGCACGCGCTGGTGCGCAGCTCCAATCAAGTCTTGGGGCTGCGCACCAGCAACAGCGCACTGAGTGCAATCAGCGCCAGTGCGCTGAGAGTCAGCGAGGTGTGAATGCCGATCGCGGCGCCCATCAACCCCACCGTCACCCCGCTGAACGTTCGCAGACCCAGCGCCATCATCGAGAACACACCCAGCACGCGGCCGCGAATGTCGGCCGGCGCATTCAACTGCACCAGCGTCTGAGCCATCGAGTTGAACGACAGGTCCATGAAGCCGGCGATGAACAGTAACAGCACCGCGAGCGAGTAGACCGACGACATTGCGAAACCGGCCAGCGCGACACACCAGAACATCGCCAGGATCATGGCCGTGCGCGGATTCGGCTGCAGCCAGCCGCGACTCTCCAATATGAATCCGGCTGTCAACGCACCGACGGCATCCGCACCCAACAACACACTGTAGGAAAGATCCGCATTGCCGTGGCCGAGCGAGCGCGCGAAGTCCGGCATCTGTGGCAGATAAGCATTGCCGATGAAGAACGACGCTCCGCCCGCGAGCAGGATCATCGACAACAATGTCCGCTGCGAGCCGATACGACGAAGCGTCGACATCACATCGCTCACAGAGAGCAACGCTCGTCGCGGCGCGCCCTGCCCGGCGGCGGCACGCGAATATGGCGCCTTCCACAACCAGATAATCGTCGGCAAGTAGAAGAACGCGTTGAGCAAAATGCCGTGCGAAGGACCGAGCAGCATCAATAGCGCGCCGCCAATCGCCGGCCCACCGAGCAGACCGAGCTGGCGCGACGTTGCATTCAGTCGCACGGCACTCTGCAAGTCTTCTGATGGCACGACGTGATGAAGCAGCACCTGCGCACCCGGGGTCCACAACACGCCGGCAATGCCATGCAGGGTCAGCAGCACCATCGCGTGCCAGATCTCCAGCGTGTCCGTGGTGAACAGCACACCCCACGTCAGGGACACGGCCATGAACAGCACCATGCCGATCTGAATCAGCCGTCGCGGATCGAAATGATCGGCGAGCGCGCCGACCGGCAAGGACAGCAGCAGAAAGGGCAGCCAATGCGACACCACCGCGAACGCACCGAGCGCGTTCGACTGGAACTTCTGGAACATCATCCAGTAACTGATGACGTGCTCGACGCTGTCCGCCATCATCGCGCCGGCGAAACTGAAGAAGAAGCCGCGATAACTGGGATGACGCAGGGCCGCGAACGAGCGGCGCGCTGGCGCCGACGCAGGCGCGTTACTCACTCGCCGTGTCCGAATGCGGCTTCGCGCGCAGCGGCAACTCAGGGATGAACAGCACGACGAACAGCGCCAGACCGACGATCCACAGCGCCCGCCCCAGCATGTGAGCGATGGCCCCCGCGAACGCCTCTTTCACGCCGCGCTGGATGTTCTCGACCAGCTTGGTCGCATACATCGCCATGCCGGCTTGCACAGTCGCGAGCGCCTGCTGAGTGCGCAGGGCGACGATGGCATTCTCGGTGGCGAGCATGCTGTCACGAAACAAAGCGGCGACACCCGCGATCACTCCCGGCTCGTCCCAGGCGCGCGAGGGAATGTTCGCCAACTGCTGTTTCAAGGCCGTCGACAGGTCCGGATCTTTCAACAATCGATCGCGACCGGCCGCTCCCGCCTTCAGCTCAGCGACCAGCTCATCGGTGCGTTCGACCAACTCGTCATGCGTGCCGGAGCGCAGGCCGCCGTCGCGTAGCGGCTCCTTGACGGCTTCTGGCAGTCGCGGATCGGCAAGCACCTCTTCCACCGCCCGCGGATCTTCATTGAAAGCGCGCTCGATCACTCGATATCGCTCATCGAGCGCCGCCTGCACCCGCTCGCGAATCTGGTCCACGTTCATGGCCTGACTCTGCGCATGCGCCAGATCGAGTTGCGCGACGTTGGCGCCGGGCAACTGGGGAACATGCTTGGGCAACTCGTCCGTGAGCGCATGCGTAAGGAAGGTTCCGAAAATGGCCACGCCGACCGTCGAGCCGATCTGGCGGCTGAACTGACTCATGCTGGTGGCCACGCCGATCTGATTGGCCGGCGCGGCGTTCTGGATCACCAGGCTGAACAGCGTTTGCGCCGGACCCAACCCGAGGCCAGTCAACGCCAGTCGCCAGGTCAAATCGGCTTGGGTCGTGTCGGCGGTAATGCCAGTCAACGACATGACACCTGCGACCAGCAGCACACCGCCGGTAACCATCAATGCCTTGTACTTGCCGGTGCGCGACACGATACGACCCGAGCCGATGCTGCTGACGATCAATGTAAGCATCAAGGGCAGCAACGCCACACCGCTCTGTACCGCTGAAACGCCCTGCACTACCTGCATGTACAGCGGCATGAACATCACGACGCCGAGGAACGCCATGCTCATGACGAACGAGCCGAGCGTCGCGATGCGGAACGTAGGAATGCTGAACAGATGCAGCGGCAGGATGGGCTCGCGAGCGCGCCCTTCGACCCAGATGAAAATGCCCAACGACACCGCTGACACTGCAAACAAGCCAAGGATGTGCGGCGAGTCCCATGCGTAGTGCGTGCCGCCTAAAGTCAGGCCGAGCAGCAAGGTCTCTTATACACATCTGACGCT
>NZ_LSRW01000020.1:0-64381 GCF_003104955.1 Steroidobacter cummioxidans
GGCTCGGAGATGTGTATAAGAGACAGGCCTGAAGGCATCACCGTGCAATCTCGGCTCAGCGCCGGCGTCGGACAGGTCAGCGTCGATCCCAATCAGATGGAAAGCGCGCTGTTGAATCTGGCGGTGAACGCTCGCGACGCCATGTCCGGCACGGGAACATTGACCATCTCGACCGATCTCGTAACGATCAGCGAGGATGAGGCTCTGCGCCTGGGCGAATTGCAGGCTGGCCCGCATGCGGTCATCAGCGTGAGCGATACCGGCGTCGGCATGTCTTCAGAAGTGATCGCCCGCGCCTTCGATCCGTTCTTCACGACCAAACCGATGGGGCAGGGCACGGGGCTCGGCTTGAGTCAGGTGTTTGGCTTCGTGAAGCAGTCGGGCGGCACGGTTAAATTGCTCAGCGAAGTTGGCGAAGGGACGACGGTGAAGGTGTACCTGCCTCGCGTCGACACTCCGCTAGTGACCCGGTCCGATCGAAGCGGCGATGACGCGCCACGCGGCAACGTCAACGAGACCGTTCTGGTCGTCGAAGACGAGCAGGATGTGCGCTCTTACAGCATCGAGTGCTTGCAGGAGCTGGGGTTCTCGGTCTTGCATTCGTCCGATGGTCCTTCAGCGCTGGAGATGATCGCCGCGCATCCGGAGATTCGATTGCTGTTCACCGATGTGGGGCTGCCGCACATGAATGGCCGCGAGCTCGCTGAGAAAGCACGCCGCATGCGCCCCGAGCTGCCGGTGCTGTTCACGACCGGGTACGCGCAGGACGCGATGTTTCAACAGGGTAAGCTGGACCCGAACGCCGAGCTGCTGACCAAGCCTTTCAATCGCGCGCAGCTGGCCGCTCGCGTGCGACATTTGCTCGATGCTTGAGTCGTTACCTGGCTAAATCGAGCACCGCAGAGCCTGCGAGCAGCAACGCGCCGACGCCATAGAACTGCGTGTCGGACTGTGCGACCTGCTCCGGACGGTCGCTGACTTGTTGTACCCATCCGAGCCGACCGTCCGCATCCACCGCTCTTTGCAACGCCTGCCAGCCACGCAGCACGGCAGGCTCATAGGTGGCTCGATCCAGCAAGCCGGCCTTGACGCCCCAAGCGAGTCCGTACACGAAGAAGCCCGTGCCGCTAGATTCCGGAGGCGCGTTTTCCGGCGCGAGCAGCGACGTTGGCCAGTAGCCATCTGGCTTTTGCAATGTCCGCAGCTTTGCCGCCATTTCTTTGAACAATGCTTCGTACGCGGGACGTGCCGGATCATCCTTCGGCAGCAGTGTGAGCACGCGCGCCACTCCGGCGAATACCCAGCCATTGCCGCGGCTCCAGAACAACTTGCCGCCTTTGGAGTCGCGCCGCTCGAAAAAGCGGCTGTCGCGATAGAACAAATGTTCCTGGCGGTCGTAGAGATAGTCCTGCGTTGCTTGCCACTCCTTGTGTGCAAACTCGGCATAGCGGGAATCCTCGGTGATCTGCGACAGCTCGATCCACAGCGGCGGCGCCATGAACAACGCATCACACCAACACCACCGATCCCAGCACTGCGTCTCCCGGTGTGCGGCCAGATCGGCTGCGGACGGTGCGGCTAGGATGGCATCGAGCCTGCGTCGCGCCGGCACGATCGCCTCCGGCCCCGCGCCGTGAGTCGATGCCCAAAGATAGCTTTGGCCGATGACGTGATCGTCGGCGTGATACGTCCGTTCGCCGAGTCGCCATTGCTGGCTGCGTCCATGACTCAAGATCGCTTCGCGGAAGCGCTCTGACTTGCTCCGCTGCGCCAGTGCGGTGAGCCCGACGTAAAAAGCACCTTGCTGCCAGCTGCGCGGACTGCGAGTTTCCTCCCGCATGACTTTGACGCTGTCCACCGGTTCGAGATGGGCGAGTTGCCAGTCAGCGGCTCGCTCCATGAGTGCGAGTGTGGCGGCGCTGTCGAAGGCTTTTGTGTCCGCTGCTACCAAGCTCGCGAACATCATCAATGTCGTGCCGAAGGCGAGGACGATACGTGCGTGCATGCAACTCATCCTTAATTGCGTCGCGACCGTTTTCTCCGGAAACGATTGTAGCTGCGGTGACCCCTCCGTGGAATGTCCTAACCGTTGCGGTTCAGCGCTGGCGCTTCACCTTGGCCACTACAATGTCTTCAGATACTCGATGATGGCCTTGCGCTCGTTATCCGTGAGCACGGCATTGAACGTGTGGCCGCCGTTGCCCTGGCCGAACATATAACTGTTATAGATCTTGCGATTCTCAATGTCGGTGTTCGTGATCGTCGGTGGGAACAGCACGTTCCAGGCCAGGATCACATTGCCGTAGAGGTTGGTGAGCAGGGCGTCGTACCACGACAGCAGCAAGTCATCGTTCGGATCGCATCGCAGGTACGGTGAGGGCAAGGGGTCTAGGAGGGAAGGGCGCCTGCATTGGATTGCGTCGTACTTCCAGCCGAGCTTGGCGGTGTCATACGCCTGCATGCTCGTGTCGTAGCCCATGATCGCGCGGCCGGTCTGATCCCAGCGCGGCGTCTTGGACTTTCGCTTCCAAAGCGGCGTGCGGTCCGACGGCTTCAGCACTTCCCAGATATTCGGCACCGAGCCGTTGTGCATATACGGCGCTGTTGCCCAGATGCCGTAGAGCGGCGGCGCGAGATAGCCGAGTTCGCGGTTGCCTCGCAAATCCGCACGGTTTTGCGGGCCGCAATCGTTGGCCGTGCCGGCCGTTGATGGATAGCCAAAGAAATTGCTGGCGCCGGCGATCTGCACCGCTTCGTTGTTCGTCTGCTGCCGCACCGGATCCGTCTGGATGATTCGCTGCGGAGTGATATAGGCGGCCATACCTTCGAGCGCAGGTGACGCAAGGAAAGCTGGATCGTTGACGTAACGCGGCGCGTAGGCACCGTGACAACTCGCGCAAGAGCCATTGCCTGCGCTCGGCTTCGGCACGGGGTTGTTGCGGTTCGAAGCCCACAGATTGAGCGTATGAAACAGCACCGCGCCTTGTTCGGCCAGCGCGGTGTCGATCGTCCCGGGATACGCAGGCGCCTTCAGGGATTCGATCCAGGTATTCGCATCCGGGCCGTGTGCACGCATCCAGTTCTGGCCGGCTTCCGACAGTGGACCGCCGAGCGAGCCGAACAGACCGAACGCAGGCGTGTAGAACACCATGTCGACGCGCGGCGCATCCATCGGGAACACTCCGTCGACGAATTTCACCGGGCGATGGCCCATGTTCCACCACGCCGGTGTGTCCATGGACGCCGTCGAGCCCGAGGCGAGCACGCCGAGCGCGGTACTGATCGATATCAAGCCTTGGTCGGGAAACAAGAAGGCCAGGTTGATGTCGCTGGCGTTGTTGGTTCCGCGCGTGCGCGTGAGGTTGGCCAGTGAAGCGAGCGATGGCAGATATCCGAGCGGCACCGCATCGCGCAGGAGCAGATGCAAATCCTGAAGACTGCTGCCGCTCCCTGGCGTATGTGCGCCATTCGCCGCGCCGCTATGGCACGCGTGACAGGTAATGCCGATGCGTCCACTCCATGAGCCGTCGGGGTTGCGCAACTGAGTAAACATTTCGGGTAAGCGACCGGTGCCGCCGTTGGTCCGGTTCGGATCTTCGAGCGGCTTGGGATACGGATTGCGTCCCGCCCCGAACACCGACCCATACCGCTCGGCAACCAGCTCATCGAAGTTGTCCGGACGAAGCAGGAAACCGCCCCAGCTGACCCACAACGAGTTGTATTGAGCGGCCGTGAGCGTGGCCGCGCCGAACACAGACTCGATCGTCGTGGGATTGTCGCCTGTGAAGAGTGCGGCAACAGTGCGCGAGCCCGTGTCGAGCAAGCCATCGCCACGATAGAAACGCTGGCGCAATTCGCCGCATGTCTTCGGATGACCGGCTTCTTGGACTGCCGCCGGATCGGTGTGGCAGTCTTTCCAGAATGCATTGAATGCAACCGCACGCCCAGTGCCGATCCCAGGCTGTACCAACGAGCGCGGATCCGCAGGCAAGAGCGTGGCATCGCCCTTGCCCTCGCAGTAATCCCAGAGCTGTGAACCGCCGCGGCTGCTCTTGATGAGATCCGTTGCAGCATCGGTGCTGCTGCTGTGACCTGCGACTAATCCAAGGACTACGAAGATCGAAGCGCGCTGCACCTTGGCGCGCGCCCGGTGTTGCTTTGAGCTCATCGGAGGTCCCCTTTGGCTTGCTTCCGTGCGAAATGTTTTCTTCTGGGATTTAACATTGCACGAAGGGAGCGCTCGCGCATCGTCCGTTCCGACGGATTTCGGCAGGACTCATACCGCCGTGTTTTCCTGTGCGCAGATCGCGCACCCATTCTTGGGATGATGCCGGGTGAGCATGCGGCATTGATCGCAATAGCGGTCGGCATACTCGGGCGGCGTGCACCAGCGTCGGTTCGCGATCACGGCGGCTACGACCAGGCCGATCGAGATCAGCACATTCACCACGATCCGGAGTGTCATCAGGCACCTCTCTGTGAGTTGCCGGAATGACCGTTTGATGCCGCGCGTCGCCCCATGCCAGCTGCGGCACTCGAACCTCCGATCGGGACGACCTGTGCCAGATGGAAGTGATCGGCGACCCGGGGACGACGTTCACGCTGATCCAGTCCTGATGCCTCGCGCGCGCGGCGTTCTCGCCAGGTGCTGGATTGGTCAAAAGTTGAGCATGTGACGCGCGCCCGCGAATTTTCCGGCAGGGTAGGTATGCCCACAAAGATATCCACAGGGTTGTCCCCAGCTTTTGTGGATCACTTGGCGGTCGTCGGTCGGCGGCGAAGACGAGCAGTCTGTCAAGGCTTCTGAATCGATAAGTCGAGCTGCGGGCTTTTCTACAGCCGCACGTGGCGGCACACAGGTTTTCGTCACGCGCGCGACCCGTGCCTGGCTCGACCAACGGCACCCATGACAACTGTCATGCGCCGCTTTTTTCGACCGGTGTTTCCGTCGAGATGCAGAGGGAACCGAGCTTGACTTCTCAATGAAACGCGCAACTTGGTCGCGCTTGATCGGGCGAGTGCTCTTGCTCTTGTTCGGCTCGGCGCTGATCGACAGATTGATCATTTCCCGCCTGCCCGGGCTGTCATTCAAAGAGGGCCAGTTGGTGCTGGTCCTGTTGATGGCGTTCGTGGCATGGACGTATGTGCTGCCTCTGTTTGCCGAACTGCTGAACTCGTCCGCTCAGGATGCCGACGCGCCCCCCAATCAAAGCACTGCAGATACAGAGGTTACCCAGGTTGCGCGCGCGGCCCCGCAGACGAAGGCGATTGCCACGGTTGGCATCACCACGTTGATCGCCTGGATTGGCGCCTCGTCCATTGCCCAGGTGGAGTTGCACATGAAGGCACGATGACTGCTTCGCTGGAAGCCGCCGTCATGGCGACGACCGGGATTGCCGTCGCTGCGATCTTGTTGATGCGAATCGCGGGGCTTTCACAGCGTGGCTTGCGAGTCGTCATGATGTCGAACCCGGCGTTGCTCGTTGTCCTGCTGATTGCAGCGACCGGTTGGTGGCTCGCCCCGGCGATCCTCATCGTGGTTTCATCGGGGCAGTTCTCGGTGAATCAGTATCTGGAGACGATTTTTCCCGTCACGTATGTCTTCTTTCCTGCCACGGCGCTTGCGTTACGTAAGTACCGCGGTCGCTGAAGCGGGGGAGTGCTGCGTTCGCAAGCCCGTTCACGCCGACCGCGGACTGAGCGTTCCCTGTCCCAGGTTGAACATGCCGGTCACGAGCATTTCGTAATCGGCCTCATTCATCATCCGGACGCGATTCCTGCCGCTGATCTTCGCGGCGTAGAGCGCTTGGTCTGCCAGCTGCAGGGCGCCACGAGGGGTTCGGGCGGGGGAGGGTTCGATGACCGCGACACCAATGCTGATGGTGATGGTCGCGGACGTGCGGGAGCCGCGATGTTCGATCCCTAGTTCGTGGACCGAGCGGCGCGCGCGATCGGCGATGGCCATAGCCTGATCGCTGTCGACGTCGAAGAGCATGGCGACGAACTCTTCGCCGCCGTAGCGGGACAACACATCGAGCGGACCCCGCACGATCGACTGCAAGCATTCGGCGATCTGACGCAGGCTGCCGTCGCCGGCTTGGTGTCCGTAATAGTCGTTGTAGGCTTTGAAATGGTCGACGTCGATCAGCAGGATGGCGATCGTGTGCTTCTCTGCGACAGCCTGCGGCCAAAGGCGCGCCAGGTGCTCGTCGAATACGCGGCGATTCTTGGTACCGGTCAAGGTGTCGTGTTGAGCCAGCTGCGATATCAGGCGGGTTTCGAGAAAGGACGTGCGTGACAACCGCTCCAGATGCCGAGCGGCGACGGCGCATCCCGCCAAGGCAATGAGCAGGAAGGCGATGGAGCGCAGGGCCACTGGCAACGCCAGTCCGCAAAGCGCGGCATGAACGACAAAGGACGCTGCAGTCAGCATGCTCGTGAACAGCGCCGTTCGATGGCTCAGTCCCAGGAAGAAAAAAGGGCCGAACAACAGCAGCGGCAAGAACATCAGCATTTCGCGCTGACCATCCGCTGCGGCGGCGGCTATGCAGCCGGCAACCACCACATTCCTGACTGGAACGATCACACGGGCGAAAGGAAGAAAGAGGCGCTCGAAAACCGAGCTCCACGCCACCGACGCCAACAGCACGGAAGCGATGGTCACGAGGGCGATAGCGATCGCAGGACCACCCACCGGGAACCCGGTGGCCGTTTGTTCGACGCCCCGCGCAACCGCCAGTACGGCGGCGAGGGCGCACGTCACTCGAATGAGCAGATGACTGTCGAGCAGATGGGTGCGGACGTACTCTGCCTCCACCTCGGGACTGAACTGGAGATGCTGCTGAGCACGCAGCAGCTCCGCCGCATACGGCGAATCCGGAACTGCGGCGAGATTCAGTGGTGCCCCTTTGGCCATGCCGCAAGACTAAGCTGTTCTTGCCATAACGAGTGTGATCTGTTCGGAATCTGCATCATGGAATTAGCAGTCTCCTCGCTGGAGTGGGGCTGTTGACTGAGTCCACGAGGACTTGACACCTGCCTCCAGTCCGCGCGCGTCTGCGAGAAACGCAGAGCCGACTTGAGCGTCTGTCGTCCTCCGCAAAAGTTCGGCTGGGCTGGAGGCGAGTCGCGATCACCGAATTGGAAGCACGCGTTTCGAGCCTGATGAGTGGCGACGCGTCGATCGATGACCAAGAACTAAAGACACCGCGCTCGTGCCGGTCGAGCAAATCGGCTCATTGATCCTTGTCATGTGCGGTTATCGCGTCATTCTGGACCGCGACCTTGCAGCGATCTACGGAGTCAAGACTGGCCGGCTCAACGAAGCTGTC
Organism: Steroidobacter cummioxidans; assembly: GCF_003104955.1. Classification (NCBI taxonomy): domain Bacteria; kingdom Pseudomonadati; phylum Pseudomonadota; class Gammaproteobacteria; order Steroidobacterales; family Steroidobacteraceae; genus Steroidobacter; species Steroidobacter cummioxidans. The sequence goes on from NZ_LSRW01000020.1 coordinate 7,332, forward strand.
AAGCGTAACGTGGATCGTTTTCCCGGAGATTTCATGTTCCAGCTCAGCGGGGAAGTGGCTGAATGTTCAAGATCGCAAATTGCGATCTTGAAGACTGCAAGTGTCCGCCTGTCCACCTCGGCTGTCAGGCGCCGTCCGCACAACGGACGACTACCACAAGCGAACGCGCGCGTTGAAGAAGTCATGGAAGCGCTCACCGCGTACTTCTCCGCGCAAGGCGGTGCTACGTGACGGCTACGGTGGATGCCGCGCGCATTCCCGCGGAAGTCAGAGAGCTTCAGAAGACTACGGCGGTGCTGACATGCATTCGGTGCGCAGCTGAGTGCTGTAACGAAGGCGAGGTCGATTTGGCGGATGCGGTCTCGTTCGTTCGCGCGCCTGTTGCCACGGCAAGTGCGCGCAGCGACGCAGCGCTTCTCAATGATTCATCGACAGAAACAAAAGGTAAGGGGCCGAACTGAAAGGGATCAGGGCAGGGGCAGCGAACGTCACTGCACAACCCCAGAAAAAGGAAAGGGGCCCACCCGTAGGTTTAGCCCCTTTTTCCGCCGTCCGCAGCCCGACGGGACGATGCGGAAAATTGTACGAGGACATTTCGAGAAGTCCAGGAGCAAGAATGACCAAGAACGAAGACACTGCGCTCGTGCCGATCGAGCAAATCGGCTCATCGATCCTCCCCAATGCGAGGTTGTCGAGTCATTCTGGACCGCGACCTCGCGGCGATCTACGGAGTCAACCGGTCGGCTCAACGAGGCCGTCAAGCGCAACCTGGACCGTTTTCCCGGGGATTTCATGTTCCAGCTCACCCGGGAGGAGGTCGAATCTTTAAGATCGCAATTTGCGATCTTAAAGAGCGGCCGAGGTTCCCACGTAAAGCTCCTGCCGTACGCCTTTACGGAACACGGAGCGATTCAGGCAGCCAATTCGTCAAACTGCGCGATCTGCTGGCTTCCAACAAGGAACTGGCGCTGAAGTTTGCCGAGCCGGAGCGCAAACTTGCGACGCATGATCAAGCGATCACGGGATTACTGAAGGCCATCCACGAACTAATGAGCCCGCCGGCACCGCGTCGTCGCGGGGCGGAACGTTCGACGCGTTCGCCCAAATCATGCGTGAGCTGGGCTATGGCATACACGCTGCGTCTCAGATCGGCGGTAAGCAACCGTCAGTCGACTGTGGTGGGGCAATGTCGGAGCAGGAATTGGCTTCGGGCTAGCTGTGCTCAGGAAAGCGACTGAGGTGCACGCTCTATACAAACCGTCTGATCGTCTCGCCTTTCTTGAAATCCACGACGTTCTTCGGCCGGAGCTTGGCCGAGCTTAGATTCTGCATTGTTCGGTCCGATATCAGATCGCGGAGCGCGTCTTGCAGGGATGAAATCAGGCAATTTCCTTTCTCCGCCATATTGGCAATTTTTTCTTCATCTACCAATAGTTCAGCTCCGGCCTTGGGTAACGCCTCCAGCCACAGAGATCGTGCATCCGTCATAGGTCTGAATTTCTCATCTGTCTGATCGCCCAGATCATCCCCGAAGATGTCCGTCATGCCTGACGCAACCTCCCTGCGTTGCTGTTTCACAATGAATTTAACTTCGTCTTGGTATTTGAACGCTTTTTCCGACTCCTCGAGGAACACGATCATCCCTTTGTAGTGATGGGTCACGTACGTTAGGTAGTAGTAGACCCGCTTTTTGTTCGGGAATTCGACCGGGAAGTACGCTGCTCGGAGGCGCGATCTCGAATTCGTGCGTCCTGCGGTCTCCCTCAATCGGCGCAGATAGGTGGGCATCAACAAGCCACTCTTTGCGCCATCTTTGACGATTGATTGATACTCGTCTCCAAACGTGCTTTGCAGATTCTTCAGCTGATTCGCATGACCTGCGGCGAGGCTAATAAAGTTCCACATGAAGTTTATTAGCATCTCTACGTTTGGCTTTCGGAGCAGAGGTGCGAGCGTTGCAGGGAAGACCACGTCTTTCCATCCGGTTGGGTCAACCAGCACAAATGCCATTTCTTCGTCGCGAATCCAAGCGGCGACCGATTCGGCAGATTCCGCGAAGTCTTCATTGATTGCAGTAATCTGAAGCTGAGTGGTCGAGCGCTGTTGTGCGAAGGTCTGTAGCCGTGCATACGAGGTTGGATTTCGCTCGACGAAAAGAGCCCGAAATGAGACTGAGCGGCGGAATACCCGCTCGAGCTCAGCGCGGCAACTCTCCATAACTTCTACGGCGCGAGCGAATGACGTATCGCTAAGGTCATCGCGCGAGGACTGCCATGGTCCGGCAAATGCGTCAACATATGCGATTCGGTTGTAGCGCCCCTGTGCAGTTATCATTATCAGCCGCTTGAAGTAGGACTCCAGCAGATGGTGTTTGACTGAGGCCTGTTCACGCCCTGAGTAGGATTCGAGCTTGCTACGATCCACGCGTTGCGCCTACGTTAAAGTGGTTTACATACTTAGACCGTGGGTTGAGCTGCTGTGATCTCCGGATATTGAAGCCATCGACGGCCATCGAGTCGGTTGCCGCGCGATTTTGACGTCCGGCCGCCCCACTGCTTAAAGAAAAATGCGACCTGCTGTTTTTTGCATTGGTCTCGGATGGAGCGAACCCATTCGGGTTCGATTGGTCGTGCCCCAGGTCCGCTCTCGCCGCCGGCGATAGCCCAATGAATTCCACTTAGATCCAGAGTGGCGAGATCTTCCAAGAGCGGCTCAAACGAGACAAACCGGACGGCTGCGCGGGCCTGCTTTAAATGAGTTAGACGGGTCAGCGCCCCTCTATCTTCGATGGATACACCAAGCCAAATATTCTTTGGTGCCACTCCATCCGGATATCTTTTATTAACATATCGGCGCATCAGGGAGCTGCGCTTGGTAAGCACCTGAAACACATGCCAATCGGCGGCTTCCATTGTCTCAAACACGCGATCTAAAAAAGAAGCAGGAACTTCCTTGTGGAAAAGATCGCTCATTGAGTTGACGAACACACGGCGAGGCGCGCGCCACGACAGTGGTTCACGGAGCTTATGCTCCCGAAATGTCAGATCGAAACCATGTGCAAACGGATGATTCGGCACGCCTCTAAACCGTTCCGCGATCCGCTCGGCGTAGCAATTGTCACAGCCACGGGAGATTTTCGTGCAGCCCGAGATTGGATTCCACGTTGCGTCAGTCCATTCGATGCTTGTAGCTAGGGCCATAAATTTACTGTAGTTGCATACAGTGGTCTGGTCAAGTCATTGATTCGCCGCACGCGTATATATGACTTCCTTGGTTGATCGAAGGTCCTCCAAGTAGTCCGCCCAGGCCTGCATCATCCGCCTCCGCTCCGCGAGCCGCGTTGCGCGCTTGTGTGCCGCGCGCACCTTGTTGCGCTCCGCGTAGGCAATAGTGTTCTCCGACATCGGCCGGTCACCTGTTCGCAAAGAAGGAAAGACGTAGCGGCTCTGCCGGTCAGTTGATGGAATGTCTCGCAGGATTTGTACTGCTTGTTCTGCTAACGGGACGATGTGCAGCTCGCCTTCATCCTCTTGCCTGGAATGCGCCATTCCGCTGCGTCGAATTATTTCGGACCATTCCGCCTGCCGCAGTTCACCGGGGCGCACGAATACGAGTGGTGCGAGTTTTAGAGCCGCATGCGTAACAGGCTGACCGCAGTAGCTGTTGATAGCTCTCAGCAGCGCTCCAATGGCGACCGATCGGTGACGGTGGCGTGATTCTTGGTCGGCGCTGGCGTGAGCGCGTCACGGAGGGCAGAAGTGATATCTCGCTCGGCCCGACCCGACGGCGTACCTAAATATCTGCCCCACGTATTGCTTCGTTCGATGTGCCGTCTCGTGTTTCGCGCGAGCCTCAATTGGGCGCATAGCTGCCAAGACTTCCGCTGGTGTGACCTTATGGATCGGTCTCGATCCGATGTGAGGCAAGACGAACTCAGTAGTCATCCACCGCGCCTTGCTCAGCGTCACCGGCGCAAGTTTCTTCGCTTGCAGTTCCAGCCTTCGTTCGCGACTAGCTCGAAGGTGACGGCTCGCGCGTTCTTATCCGCTTGCCGCGGCGCGCTTGGGTGAATGCCCTCGGGCAATCATCCGCCGAACATCATCCCGACAAATCCGTGCCCGCTTCAGCGAAACATCCGGATACACATCGAGCGAAATCACGCGCTCCTTCCCCCCGTAGCGATACTTCAACCGCCACCACTAGGGGTAACAAGCAAATAGAGTCCGCCGACGTCGAACAACTTGAACGGCTTTTCCGCGGCTTTGGCCGCGCGAATCTAGCTCTGTAGGCGCCATCGCCCAGTTCCCCCAGGTGGGAGGGGATGGGCGTGAGAGGGCTTTGCTGAACGCTCTCGGATGTAGAGATGGTGCCGGTGGAGGGAATCGAACCCACACGATTTTAAGGTCGGCGGATTTTGAGTCCGCTGCGTCTACCAGTTCCGCCACACCGGCTACGGGAAGCGAAGGGCGGCGATTATAGCGGAATGTCGTTGGCCGGCCACAACGACTTTTTTTGCGACCTTTTGTCCGGCAGGCGCATCAAACCTCGCAATGTCGCACTTTCAGGGTATCGAGGTCGCCGCTGAAGTGGTTCGGGCTGCCCAGGCGGGCGAGCCGCGGGCCCATGAGGCCATTTACCGGGCCTGTCGCCGACCCATCTATACCCTGATCCGGCGCCTGGTGGTCCGCGCGGCCATTGCCGATGAACTGTTTCAGGAGACGTTCGTCGAGGTGCTGCGGAACATCGGCGCGTATACCGGGGAGGGGGCGTTTGGCGGGTGGGTGCGCAGTATCGCGGTGAGCAAGTGCTTGATGTACCTGCGTTCACCGTGGCATCGCAGCCTGCTGTACCTGGATAACGACGATGAATCCACGGCGCCGGTGGTGCTGCTGGATGGGGCCTCGCATCCCGACGCGCAGGCGTCGGCGAGTGCCGATGTGGAACGTGCTCTGGCGGTGCTGCCTGCGCTCACGCGCAGTGTGGTGTGGCTGCACGATGTAGAAGGTTACACACACGCGGAGATTGGACGCCTGCTGGGACGCACGGCGAGTTTCTCGAAGTCGCAGCTGGCGCGGGCGCATGCCCGGATGCGCGAGCTGCTGGAGCAACCGGCGGAATCAACGTCATGCACGCACGCATCGAGCACTTGTTAAGTCTTCGCGATGGCGAGCCGGTGGCGGCGGACGTGGCGGAACACGTCAGGGCGTGCCCGATCTGCGCCGGCGAGTTGCAGCGTATCGAGGCGCTGCGCGAGGAAATGCGCGCGTTGCCGTCGTTTGAGGCGCCAGAGATGGCGTGGGAACGGGTCCGCGAGACGGCGCCTGAACGCAGTCACCGCGTCCGTCTGAGAAAGATGGGAGGCGCGGCGGCGGCCGCGGCGGTGGTGACGTTGACCGTGATCACGGTCGTTGCGGGCCATTTCGATCGGCGCAGCGGCGCGACGACCGCGCTCGCGAAGCCCGAGGCATCGTTGCCGCAGCTGGTTCCGCACCTGGATGAATTGGTCGCGCAATCGCAGCAGCTCGAGGAGCTGTTGCAGAAGCTGCCGATGCGCCCGCAGGTCGAGCGCGTGTCTACGGCCGCGGCCATCGACACGATTGAGCAGCGCATCCAATGGCTGGATTTCCAGCTTTCCTACGTGCCCGAGGTGGATCTGAGCGAGGAGCAGTCTCGTCAGCTGTGGCGCGAGCGCGTGGAGTTGATGGATTCGTTGGTGAAGGTGCGCTACGCGGAGTCCAGCGCGCTCTGGTTTTAACACTGGGAGTACGAGGTTATGACGACCAGGTCATTGCGTCCGACGAGGCAGGTTCGCGTCGCGTTACTGGCGATTGCTGCGGCCGTTGCGACCGCGTCGGTGACGGCGGCGGAGGTGGCGAAGAAGCCCGAGGCATCGCAGGCGGAGATCGAGAAGAAGCTCGAAGACGCGCGGCTGCGGCTGGACACTGCGGCACGCGATGTGGCCGAACTCAGCATGTCGATGTCGGAGTACTCGATGCCGCAGATTCGACGTGCGATGCCGTTCGGTCCGCCGCGTGCCATGTTGGGCATCAACCTCGGTGCGCGCGGCGAGGAGCAAGCTGAGGGTGTCGCGATCGTAAGCGTAAGCCCCGGCGGCGCCGCCGAGAGCGCGGGTCTGAAGGCAGGTGACGTGTTGCTCGCTATCGGCGACAAGCAACTGAAGCGCACCGATGATCTGACCGCCCGCGAAGTGCTGCTCAAGGAACTGGGCGGCGTGAAGCCCGGGGAGAAGGTGCAATTGCGCTATCGCCGCGACAAAAAGGTCGCCACGGTTGCCGTGACGGCCCAGGCACCGGATCGGATGTTCGCGATGCCGTCGATCGAGTTACGCAGAGCGCATGCACCTGGCTTCGCGATGGGACCGATGGCCGCGCTGCGCGCCGTCGGCGTCTTCGGCTCGGCGGAATTGGTGCCGCTGACGCCCAAGCTCGGCCAATACTTCGGCACCGACAAAGGCTTACTGGTAGTGCGAGCGCCCGCGGACAGTCGTCTGAAGCTGGAGGACGGCGATGTCATCGTCGATATCGACGGACGCACGCCGGCGAACCCGGCGCATGCCCTCCGCATCCTGGGCTCTTATCAGGCCGGCGAGAAATTGACGCTGAACGTGCTGCGCCAGAAAAAGAAGTTGTCATTCGACATCACCATTCCGGACGAGCCGACTGCGGGGCGTACCGGGTCCTTCATCTTTCATCAGCAGCTGGAAGGTCCGCGCGGAGACATCATGATCGGACCGGGCCCGGGCGGCCCGACGACCGCGCCACTCCCGCCACCGCCTCCGCCGGGTGGGCCGGAGCGGATCATCAGCATCGTAGGCGAGTCAGCCTAGACCCAGCCCCAAAACAGGCCACCGACGCATCAGCGTCGGTGGCTATCTTCTGCTACCGTGCGCGCCCCATGCGGCGCACCGACTTCGCCTATGACCTCCCGGTCGACCTGATTGCTCAGCATCCCCCCGTGGAACGGGCGGGAGGCCGGCTGCTGCACATTCCACTGACCGCGCCGCTGCAGGACCTTCGTTTTACCGACTTCCCGGGCCTGCTGAAGGCCGGAGACCTGCTGGTTTTCAACGACACGCGGGTGATTCCCGCGCGCGTGCATGGGGTGAAGCCTACGGGCGGGCAGGTAGAAATCCTGCTCGAACGCGTGCTCGACGGAAATCGCATCCTGGCACATGTGCATGCGAGCAAGCCGCTGCGGGCCGAAGCGCCCGTCGCGTTGGCTGGCGGCGTCGAAGCGCGCTTCATCAAGCGGCACGACGATCTCTTCGAATTGGAGCTGAACGCCGAGCCGCTCGCGTTCTTTCAGCAATATGGCTCGATGCCATTGCCGCCTTATATAGAGCGCAACGCCGAGCTCGACGACGCGACTCGCTACCAAACGGTGTACGCGCGTGAGCCGGGCGCAGTGGCGGCGCCGACGGCTGGCCTGCATTTCGACGATGAGACGCTCGCTCGCTGCAAAGCCAAGGGCGTCGAGTCGACGTTTGTGACATTGCATGTCGGCGCGGGCACGTTTCAAAACATTCGCGTCGATGATTTGCAGCAGCATCGCATGCATGCCGAGCGAATCAGCGTGAGCGCCGAAGCCTGCGCCGCCATCGCCGCAACGAAAGCACGGGGCGGGCGCGTGATCGCAGTAGGGACAACGGTCGTGCGCTCGCTCGAGTCAGCGGCGCAATCGGGGATGCTCGAACCGTATGAAGGCGAGACGCGTCTGTTCATCACGCCGGGCTATCGATTCCAAGTCATCGATGCGTTGCTGACCAACTTTCATTTGCCCGAGTCGACCTTATTGATGCTGGTGTGCGCGTTCGGCGGCTTCGATCAGGTGATGGCCGCGTATCGTCACGCGGTCGCGCAGCGCTATCGTTTCTTCAGCTACGGTGACGCGATGTTTCTGGAGCGTCGTTAGTTCATGGCAATGCAGTTTGAATTGATCACGACGGATGGCGGCGCGCGTCGCGGTCGCTTGACGTTTCCTCGCGGCGTGGTCGAGACGCCCATCTTCATGCCCGTCGGCACCTACGGCACCGTGAAGGCGATGACGCCGGAAGAGCTCGTCGGCATGGGCGCGCAGATCGTGCTCGGCAATACATTTCATCTCATGCTGCGTCCGGGCATGCCCGTGATTCGGGCCCACGACGGACTGCATCGATTCATGCATTGGGAAAAGCCGATTCTCACCGACTCCGGCGGCTTTCAGGTGTTCAGTCTCGCGACCATGCGCAAGATCACCGAGGAGGGTGTGAATTTCCGTTCGCCCGTCAATGGCGATGCGGTGATGCTGACTCCGGAGCGATCCATGCAAGTGCAGAAGGATCTCGACTCCGATGTAGTGATGATCTTCGATGAATGCACGCCGTATCCGGCGACGGAGCAAGAATCGCGACGCTCGATGGAGTTGTCATTGCGCTGGGCGCTGCGCAGTCGCGCCGAGTTCGATCGGCTCAAAAATCCGAACGCCTTGTTCGGCATCGTTCAGGGCGGCATGTATACAGCGCTGCGTCAGGAATCGGCGGCGGGCTTGCAGCAGATCGGTTTCGACGGCTATGCCGTCGGCGGGCTGGCGGTCGGCGAGCCGAAAGAGGAGCGGGAGCGCATGCTCGATGGCATCACGCCCCATCTGCCGAAGGATCGGCCGCGTTATCTGATGGGCGTCGGCACGCCCGAAGATCTGGTCGAAGCGGTGCGCCGGGGCGTTGATATGTTCGATTGCGTCATGCCGACGCGCAACGCACGCAACGGTCACTTGTTCACCAGCACCGGGGTGGTGCGGATCCGTAATGCCCAATATGAGACCGATACCCGGCCGCTGGATGAGGCATGCTCGTGTTACACCTGCATGAATTACAGCCGTGCTTATTTGCGACACCTGGATCGCTGTGGCGAAATTCTGGCCGCGCGCCTCGGCAGCATTCATAATCTGTACTTCTATCTGTCCTTGATGCAGTCCCTGCGTACTGCCATCGAGGAGCATCGCTTCGAGGCCTTCGTCGCGGATTTCTATGCGCGCCGGTCCAGAAGCGACGCCAGCGACTGATGCGACAACCACGTTTGAGCTAGCCGCTTCCCACCCATGCTTGCCGATCTGCCTACCGCGCCTTGGTTCCGCCGCCTGCTGGTCGCAGGTCTGATCCTGGGCATTCTGCTGCTGACCTTCACGGTGTTGCAGCCGTTCATCGTGCCGCTGATCTGGGGCGCCATCCTCGCGTACGTCGCCTGGCCGCTGCATTTACGGATTCTGAAGCTGTGCGGCGGTCGCAGTTCGGCGGCGTCGCTGATTTCCACCATCCTGGTGACGGTCATCATCGTCGTGCCGCTGGTGTGGCTGATCCTGATGCTGCGCGTGGAAGCGGTGGCGGCGTATACCGAGATCCAGGAATTCCTGGCCACCAAGCCGGTGTTGCCGCAGGCCATTCGCGACTTGCCGTATGTCGGCGGGCACGCGCAGGAGATCCTGGATCAAATCGCCGCCGACCCGAAGGCTTTGCGCAGTCAAGTGATGCTGATGATGGAACAGTCGTCGGTGGAAGTGTCGCGGCTCATCGGCGGTGCCGGACGCAACATCGCGAAACTGTTCTTCGCTGTGTTCTCCATGTACTTCCTGTTGCGCGATGGACCGCGACTGATGCGGGAAGCGCGGGCGGTCCTGGAAGGAATATTGGGCCCGCGCGTGCATGACTACATCGATGCGGCTGGCTTCACCACACAGGCAGTCGTGTATGCGTTGATGCTGGGCGCGCTCGCCCAGGGTGTGGTGGCCGGTATCGGCTACTGGATCTTCGACGTGGAAGCGCCGGTGCTGCTGGGCGCGGTCACCGTGATCATTGCGTTGATTCCTTTTGGCGCGCCCGTGATGTGGGGCAGTCTTGCCACCTGGGCACTGGTGCGCGGGGACATGGTCAACGGGGTGGGCCTGATCCTGTGGGGCGTGATCCTGGTCAGCTGGGTGGACAACATCGTGCGTCCGCTGGTGATTTCAAACGCGACGCGCATGCCGTTCCTGCTGGTGGTGTTCGGCGTGCTCGGCGGCGTGCTGGCGTTCGGCCTGGTCGGCCTGTTCATCGGTCCGGTGCTGCTGGCGGTGTCGCTGGCGATCTGGCGCGAGTGGCTGGAAGAGCATTCCACCAAGGAAGAGAGCGCCATCGTCTCGACCGATGGCACGACCCCGATCAAGGTCAAGAAGAAGACGGGGACGCCTTAGGTCCCCGGGCTCAGCTTGCGCAGCAGGATCTTGTCGATGCGCACGCCGTCCATGTCCATGATCTCGATCTTCAGATCGCGCCAGGTGAGCGTGTCGCCCGCTTTCGGAATGCGGCCGAGGCGCGCGAGCACGAAGCCCGCGACGGTGTGATAGTCGCGCCCACCCATATCGCGGCGTCCCAACCGCTGTTGTAACTCTTCGATGGGCATGTGCCCGTCGACCAGCCACGAACCGTCGTCGCGCTGAACGTATTCGGCGCGCTCGCGACTGCCCAGATCGGGCAGCTCGCCGGCAATCGCCTTGAGGATGTCGATGGGCGTGGTGATCCCTTCGATTTCGCCGTATTCGTCGGTGACCAAGGCCAGGTGCGTACTGGAGCGCTGGAATTGATCGAGCAACTGCAGGACCGAGATCGAATCGGGAATGTGCAGCGGCGGATCCAGATCCCTCTCCGGATCCAGCTCGCCCCGATGCAGCGCCTCGCTCAGGTCGGCGAGCGTAATCATGCCGAGCAGGTTGTCGAACTTCTCCCGCGCTACCAGGAAGCGCGCGTGACCGCTTTCCTTGGCTCGTTGCCACAGCACTTCGATAGGCTCTTCGATATCCAGCCAGATCACGTCCTGGCGCGGAATCATGATCGAGCCAACCTTGCGATCGGCGAGCGCGAGCACGCCTTCGAGCAGACGACGCTCCGAAGCCAGGAATACGCCGGCCGTCGTGCCTTCGGCGACCAGCGCGCGCACGTCATCTTCCGTGACCGCCGCCTGCGGTGCGGACGAGATCGGCAGCAACCTGAGCAATCGATTGACCGTCACGCGCAGCAACCACACGAACGGCACCATGATCGTGGCGAACAAGCGCATCGGCGGGGCGACCGCAGTCGCCAGGGATTCGGCATGCAGGAGCGCGACGCGCTTGGGCATCAGCTCGCCCAGGATCAGCGATACAAAGGTCACGATCAGCACCACGACCACGGTCGCAACTTCTCCGGCGAACTTGGCGGGCATGCCGAGCGGGACCAGTTGCTGGGCGAGGGGCTCGGCAAACACATTGGTGCTGTAGATGCCGGTGGCGAACGAAATGACCGTGATGCCGATCTGAATGGCCGACAGCAGGGTGGTCGGGTCTTCCATCAGCGCCAGGGCCGATTTGGCCCCCGAGCGCCCCTGTTCGGCGGCCGCCTGTAGACGAACCTTCTTCGCCGCGACCAGGGCCATTTCCGACAGCGCAAAGAATCCGTTCACCAGGATCAAGAGCAGCAGGATCAGGACATCGCGGGATAGCATGTAGCCGAATCAGCCTCATAGCCAAGGGACCGACAGTGTACGGCAGTCTTCCAGCCGGCAGGGGGATCGGACCTGGTGCTGCGGCTTGGATAGTGGCCGCAAGGGCGGTGTGTATAATGCGCCGCTCTTTGCCGACCCGGCGGCCGCCGGGTGCGCGCGTGCTTGCGCCGGCAGAGTCGTGATCTCGCCCTTTCCGAAGGGCTTTTTTCTCTGTTTTTTCTCAGTTTCGGGGGCATTGCAAGATGGACTGGTTAATTTCCACCGCTGCCGCACAGGCGACCGGCGCCCCGGCCCAGCCCAGCGCGCTCATGCAATTTCTGCCGCTGGTGCTGATTTTCGTAGTGTTCTACTTCCTGCTGATCCGTCCGCAGACCAAGCGCGCCAAGGAACATCGCGCCATGGTGGCGGCCTTGGGTGTTGGCGCCGAGGTGGTCACCAGTGGTGGCATCCTCGGCAAAATTACCGAGGTGAGCGAGCAATTCGTCACCCTCGAGATCGCCCCGGGGGTCAATATCAAGGTGCAGCGTCACGCTGTCTCCCAGGAACTCCCGAAGGGCACGCTGAAAAGCGCATAACCAGGAAGGTAACGCCGGCCGCCCGGCCGGCGTCGCCGCGATACTCGCGACATTCACATGTATCAATTTGCCAAGTGGAAATACTGGCTGGTCATCATGGTCATGGTGGTCGGCACGCTGTTCGCGTTACCCAACGTGTTTGGCGAAGGACCGGCACTGCAACTGTCGCGCAACGATCGGGCGGCCATGGACGAGGCCAGTACTGCCAAAGTGCTGGGATTGCTCCAGGCCGACGGCGTGCCGGTGGAAGCGTCCCATACCGAAAAGGACCGTCTGGTACTGCGTTTTGCGGACGCCGAGGCGCAAGCCAAGGCGCGTGAAACCATCACCAAGCGCGGCGAGGGCGAATTCCTGGTCGCCTTGTCCACCGCTTCGCGCGCGCCGGACTGGATGCGCAAGGCGGGACTGAAGCCCATGAGCCTCGGCCTCGATCTGCGCGGTGGCGTGCACTTCGTCTATGAAGTGGACGTGCAGGGCGCGGTTACGCAGGCCATCGATCGCATGGAGCGCGATGCTCGCGCAACACTGCGAGACAGGCGAATTCCTTATGGCGCAGTGACCACCGTCAACGGTGTCGTGCGCGTCACGCTGCGCAGCCAGGCAGATGTGGCCAAGGCACAGGACGCCTTGCGCACCCCAGACGGCGGCATCCTGCTGAATACGTCGGACAGCGCTGAAGGTCCGGTCATTGAAATGACGATGACGCCGGCCGAGGTCAAACGCCGTCAAGACATCGCCGTTCAACAAAACATCACCACCCTGCGTAACCGCGTCGACGAGCTGGGTATCTCCGAGCCCATCGTCACTCGCCAGGCGGTGAACCGCATCGTCGTGCAGCTGCCGGGCGTGCAGGATCCCAACGAAGCGATCCGCGTGCTGGGTGCCACCGCGACGCTCGAGTTCCGCCTGGTCGATGAGAACAACAATCCTTATGAAGCCGAGCAGACCAAGCGCGTTCCGATCGGCTCGAAGCTGCTGAAGACGCGCGATGGCCGGCCCATCCTGGTCAAGCGCGACATCATCGCCACCGGTGAGCAGCTCTCGGATGCGTCCTCGGGTTTTGCCGAAGGCTCCCCCCAAGTCAACGTCTCGCTCGATTCGCGCGGCGGTCAGTCGATGATGGAAGCGACCCGCGACAACGTCGGCAAGCGCATGGCCGTCGTCTACATCGAGAAGAAACAACTGGCCGAAGGCGAGCGCTGTGAAGGCACGCGTAACGGCGCGTTGTGTACCGAAGAGGAAGTCATCAGCGACGCGACCATTCAAAGCGTGCTGTCCTCGCGCTTCCGTATCACCGGCTTGCAGGCGACTGAAGCCCGCGAACTGGCGCTATTGCTGCGTTCGGGCGCGCTGGCGGCTCCGCAGACCATCGTCGAGCAGCGTTCGGTCGGCCCGAGCCTGGGTCAGGACAACATCGATCGCGGCATCCGCGCCATGGCCATCGGCCTGTTGCTGACGTTCGCGTTCATGGCGGCGTACTACCGCTCGTTCGGCTGGATCGCCAATCTGGTGCTGTTGTCGAACCTGGTGCTCACCGTCGGCCTGCTGTCGATGCTGCAAGCCTCGCTGTCGCTGCCCGGTATCGCCGCGGTCGTGTTCCACATGGGTATCGCGGTCGACGCGAACATCCTGATCTACGAACGTATTCGAGAAGAGCTGCGCAACGGCAACTCGCCGCTGCAGTCGATCAACGTCGGCTTCGAAAAGGCGTTCGCGACGATCGCCGACTCGAACGTGACCACCTTGATCGCCGGCGTGGTGCTGTTCGCATTCGGCACGGGCACGATCCGCAGCTTCGCCATCGTGATGACGCTCGGCATCATCACTTCACTGTTCACATCGGTTGTCGGCAGCCGTGCCCTGGTCCACGCGATCTGGGGTACCCGCCGCAAGCTCGATCACCTGTCCATTTAAGAGAGCCCCGCCATGGAGTTCTTCCACACGGTCACCAAGTACCCGTTCATGCACACCCGCAAGGTGTGGTACGGGGTGTCGGGCGTGACGCTCATCGCATCGGTGATCCTGCTGTTGGTGCACGGCCTGAATCTGGGCATCGACTTCACCGGCGGCGTAGTGCTCGAGTTCGCGTATCCGAAGACGGCGAATCTCGAGCGCACGCGTACCGCGCTTCAGGAAGCCGGCTTCCACGAAGCTCAGGTGCAGAACTTCGGTGACGACCGCAGCATCATGGTGCGTCTGTTGCCCACCGAGGGGCAGGACGTGAACCAGGTCAGCAAGTCGGTCACCGACGCGCTCAAGAAGATCGATCCGGATGTCGAGTTGCGCCGCGCCGAGGTGGTCGGTCCGCAGGTCGGCGAAGAGCTGACCAATCAGGGCGGCCTGGCGATTCTGTTCACGTTCGTGCTGATCGGCATCTACACCTGGTTCCGCTTCCAATGGAAGATGGGCGTCAGCGCGGTGATCGCGACCCTGCACGATCCGTTGATCATTCTCGGCTTCTTCGCGGTGACCGACGTGCCGTTCGATCTGGCGGTGCTGGCGGCGATCCTGGCCGTCATCGGTTACTCGCTGAACGATACGGTCGTGGTGTTCGACCGCGTGCGTGAGAACTTCCATTCGATGCGCAAGGCGACCCCCGAAGAGATCATGGACGCGTCGATCAATCAGACGCTGTCGCGAACCATCATCACCTCGGGCGCGACTTTGCTGGTCGTGGTCGTGCTGCTGATCGAAGGCGGCGAGACGCTGCGTGGCTTCTCGTGGGCGTTGACCATCGGCATCCTGGTCGGCACATACTCTTCGATCTACGTGGCCGGCGCGCTGGCGCTGGACATGAACCTGACCGCCCATGACCTCATCGAGCAAAAGAAAGACACCACCGAACTCGACGCGTTGCCCTGAATAGACGACATGTCGGATTGGAACCTCAGGCCCAAATGGCGGATACCGCAATAATCAGCGCAGCAGCGGCCAAGTCATGAGCCTGATGGTCTGGGTGGTGTTCTTCGTCCTGTATCTCGGCGTGCTGGCGCTGGATCTGGTGGTGTTGCATCGGGAGTCCAAGGAGATGAGCGTCCGTCAGGCGCTCGGCTGGACGGTCGTATGGATCCTGGTGGCGCTGTCGTTCTCCGCATTGGTGTACGGCGTCTACGAGCATCACTGGTTCGGCTGGCGCGCCGCGCCCGATGCGCCCGGCGGCAGCGAAGCGGCCATTCAGTACATCACCGGCTATCTGCTCGAGTGGACGCTGTCGGTCGATAACATCTTCGTCATCGCGATCATCTTCACTTACATGAAGATTCCCGCGCAGTACCAGTACCGTGTGCTGTTCTGGGGCATCGTCGGCGCCATCGTGCTGCGCGGCGCGATGATCGCGGCGGGCGCAGCGCTGATCCATGCCTTCGACTGGATGTTCTATGTCTTCGGCGCGATTCTGCTGCTGTCGGCGGCGCGCATGTTGAAGAGCGAGGAAGATCAGTTCGATCCGGGCAAGAGCGTGCTGGTGCGGCTGGCGCGCCGGGTTTATCCGGTCACCGACAAGCTCGACGGCGAGCGCTTCTTCACCGTGGTCGATGGCGCCCGCGCCGCGACGCCGCTGTTCGTTACGTTGCTGCTGGTCGATTTCGCCGACGTGGTGTTCGCGGTCGACTCCATCCCCGCCATCTTTGCGGTGACCCAGGAGCCGTTCATCGTGTTCACCTCGAACGCGTTCGCCATCCTCGGCCTGCGCTCACTGTATTTCGCGATCGCCGGCCTGATGATGATGTTCAAGTACATCAAGTTCAGCCTGATCTTCATTCTGGCCTTCGTCGGCGTGAAGATGATGCTGCATCATCATCTGGAAATTCCGCACATCGTCTCGCTGGGCGTGATCGTCGGCTTCCTGGCGATCGGCATCATCGCGTCGTTGTGGGTGTCGCGGCGCGAAGCGTCACAGCTGCGCAACGATTGAAGTTGTTGATTCTCATCTTATGAGGTTCGGATTGTGGAACTCTTGACCGATCCCCAGGTGTGGCTGGCGTTCCTGACGCTGACGGCCCTGGAGATCGTCCTCGGTATCGACAACATCATTTTCATTTCCATCCTGGTGGGCCGCCTGCCGCCGGAACAGCGACCCCGGGGCCGCACCTTCGGCCTGGCGCTCGCGATGATCACGCGCATCCTGTTGCTGCTGTCGATCACGTGGGTGATGGGGCTGTCGAAGGAATTGTTCTCGATCATGGACCGCGGCATTTCGGGGCGCGACCTGATCCTGTTCGGCGGCGGCTTGTTCCTGCTCGCCAAGAGCACGCTGGAAATTCACCACAGCCTGGAAGGCGAAGAGGAACAGCGTGAAGCCAAGGGCAAGGCCACGTTCCTGTCGACCATCCTGCAGATCGCCGTCATCGACATCGTGTTCTCGCTCGACTCGGTGATCACCGCGGTCGGCATGGCCGATCATGTCGAAGTGATGATCGCGGCGGTGATCATCGCGGTGCTGATGATGATGTTCATGGCGGGCCCGATCAGCGATTTCGTCGATCGTCATCCGACCATCAAGATGCTGGCGCTGTCGTTCCTGATCCTGATCGGCGTGGCGCTGATCGGCGAAGGCCTCGGCCTGCACATTCCCAAGGGCTACATCTACTTCGCCATGGCGTTCTCGGTGGGAGTGGAGCTGCTCAACATGCAACTGCGCAAGCGCCTGAACCGGCCGCGCGAAGAGCCGGTTCAGCTGCGCAAGCGGCTGGACGAATAGGCGATCAGCCCAAGGCCGCGAGCCGCTTTTTGTTCTTGCTGTCCAGATACAAGTTGTAGAGCGCGACGAACAGCGGAAACAGGTTCGACATGACGCCGACCGAGTCGTTCTTGCCGAACACGAAGTAGGCGAGCAGCAACACGCTGCCGAGGGCACTCATGTACCAGAACAGGGTGGGCATGACCGGCTTGCCGGAGGCCTTCGAGGCGGCCAGCTGCACGAACCAGCGGCCGGCGAATAGGAACACACCGGTGTAGCCGACGAGCTTCCACGGGGTCACCGTGATTCCGAACATTACGAGCAAGACATCATTCATGGCGGCCAGCGATCTTGAGGGGGCTTGAAGCAAAAGCGGGATGGCCGCGACTGTACAGATATTGTCCCCGTTATGGTGCCGGGGAATGGCGGTGCGGCCCACGATAGTGCGCATAGCGCTTTCTATCGTATTCCTAACGTAGGTCGGGTGACGTCCGCTGCCGGATGCGCCTATGATCCGCTCGCCTGACGCCACAGGACGCCGACGAGCGCGTTCCCCCTGACTCCGGTCCAACACTGGCATGACAGCCCCGAGGAAACCGACATAATGAATTGGCGTATCAAACCTCTCGCGCAGATTCTCGAGAGCGCCGAGAAGAAATCGCTGACGCGTACGCTGGGCGCGTTCCAGCTGACCATGCTCGGCATCGGCGCCGTGATAGGCACCGGTATCTTCGTGCTCACAGCTGAAGCCGCACAAAAGGCCGGCCCCGGCATGATGCTGTCGTTCGTGATCGCGGGCTTCGTCTGCGCCGTCACGGCGCTGTGTTATGCGGAGCTGGCAGCGATGGTGCCGGTTTCCGGCTCTGCCTACACGTACTCCTACGCGGTGCTCGGTGAAGTGATCGCGTGGATGGTGGGATGGGCGCTGATCCTCGAATACGCCGTCGCGGCGGGCGCCGTGTCAGTGGGATGGTCGAATTATTTCGTCGGCCTGTTGCAACGATCCTTCGATATAAACCTACCGTCGGCATTCACCAGCGGCGTGCACGTCGGCGGCATCATGAATGTGCCGGCCGCGGTCATCGCCTTGCTCGTGACCGGTCTGTTGGTGCTCGGCACGCGCGAGAGCGCGACCGTCAACGCCATTCTGGTCGGCATCAAGGTGGTCGCGCTGACACTGTTCGTCGCCCTGGCGATACCGGTGATGAACATGGACAACTTCGAGCCGTTCTCTCCGAATGGCTTCCTCGGCGAGATTTCCGGCATGGGCATCGCCGGTGCCGCGGCCTCCATCTTCTTCGCTTACGTGGGCTTCGATGCGGTGTCGACGGCGGCCGAAGAGACCAAGAACCCTCAACGCAACATGCCCATCGGCCTGATCGGCAGCCTGGTCATCTGCACGATCTTCTACGTGCTGGTCGCTTCCGGCGCAGTGGGCTCGATCGGTGCGCAGCCAGTGGTCGATCCGGTGACCCAGCTCGCCTATGAGCCGGGCAGTGCGGACCTCGCGGCCGCGTGCCGTCAGCCGGAGAACAGCCCCAAGCTGGTGTGCAGCGGCGAGCCGCTGGCGCACGTGCTCGATCAGATCGGCTACAAGAAGGTGTCGCAGCTGATCGGCCTGGCGGCGTTCCTGGCGCTGCCGTCGGTGATTCTGATGATGTTGTTCGGCCAGACGCGCATCTTCTTCTCGATGGCGCGAGACAAGCTATTGCCGTTCAACGAGGCGCTCACGCGCATTCATCCGAAGTTCCAGACGCCGCACGTGGTGACGATCGTCACCGGTCTGGCGGTGACGGTGTTCGCGGCGTTCTTCCCGGTCGGCGTGCTCGCTGACCTTTCCAACAGCGGCACGCTGTTCGCGTTCCTCACGGTCGCTGCGGGTGTGATGATTCTGCGTAAGCGCGAGCCGGATCGTCATCGTCCGTTCCGCGCCCCGGGCGTGTGGATCGTCGCGCCGCTGGCGATGGCGGGCTGCGCGTTCCTGATGTTCTCGCTGCCGCTGCGTACGCAGCTGACGTTCTTCGTGTGGGCCGGCATCGGCCTGCTGGTGTACGCGGTGTACGGCTACGGCAAGAGCCCGCTGGGCCAGAACGGCTCGGGCAACGGCAGCACCAAGCAGCCTGCGCCGGCTCAGGATTAAACAGTTGTGAAAAAGGCGCTCTCCCGCCGGGAGAGCGCCTCTCGAATCAGCTCAGCTCAGCCGGCACGTGCGGTGCCAGCAGTTCCAGCAGCGGCGCATGCACCTTCGGCGTGCCGGCCAGAATGTTTCCGCCTTGTTTGTATTCCGTTCCCTGCAGTGAGCTCACCAGGCCACCCGCTTCAGTGATCAGTAGCGATCCGGCCGCCGTATCCCATGGCGACAAGCCGAACTCCCAAAACGCATCGAGCCTGCCGGCCGCCACGTAAGCGAGATCCAGCGCCGCAGCGCCCGGACGGCGAATGCCCGCGGTGGCCTGGGTCACTGCCTTGAACATGGCCATGTAGTTGTCGAGCCAATGCAGATTGGTGCGATAAGGAAAGCCTGTGCCGATCAGTGCCCGATCCAGCCCCACGTGCGGGCTGACTCGAATGCGGCGTCCATCGAGCTGTGCACCTTCACCGCGCGATGCCGTAAACAGCTCCTGTCGCAGCGGGTCGTATACAACCGCATGTTCCATGCGCCCACGACGCTGCACGCCGATCGAAACGGCGAACTGCGGAAAGCCATGGAGATAATTGGTGGTGCCGTCGAGCGGATCGATGATCCAGACGAATTCGCTCTCGATCGAGCCGCCATGCGAGCCGCTTTCCTCGGCGAGGAAGGCGTGGTCCGGGTAGCTCTTGCGCACCGTATCGATGATTTCCATCTCGGCCTGGGTGTCGATCTCCGAGACGAAATCGTTCTGCCCCTTCTGGCGGATATCGAGGCGGTGCACGCGGTTCATACCGCGGACAATGACTTCACCGGCACGACGGGCGGCGCGGACGGCAATATTGAGCAAAGGCTGCATGGAAAAACCACCTCGACGAGCAAAGCCCCGGATCTACGGCAGATCAGGGCAGGGGGCAGAAATTGGTAAAGAGCATGACGGCGGCATGCCGTCCGAAGGGGAGTTAGAATAGCGCATTACGATGAGCATTCGTGTCGTCCTGGTCGATCCCAACCACCCCGGCAACATTGGCGCGGTGGCTCGCGCCATGAAAAACATGGGGCTGAGTGAGCTGCACTTGGTGCGGCCTAAGGCTTTCCCTCATGCGGAGGCGACTTCGCGCGCGTCTGGTGCAGACGACGTGCTGGATGCGGCGCGGGTGCATGAGGAATTCGATGACGCCATCGCCGACTGCGGTTTCGTGGTCGGTACCAGCGCCCGCAAGCGGTATCTGAGCTTCGATCTGGTCGAGCCTCGTGAATGCGCGCAGCTGGTGGCCGAAGCAGCACAGGTCGGCAATGTGGCGATCGTGTTCGGCTCGGAGAAATTCGGGCTGCTCAACGTCGAGCTGTCGCGGTGCCATCGGCTCGTGACCATTCCTACTGCGGGTGACTATGCATCGTTGAATCTCGGCATGGCCGTTCAGGTGATTGCATACGAGATCATGCTGGCGACCCGCACTGGCGCGCCGCCGCCGCCACCGCTCGATGTGCCGTTTGCGACGGCACGTGAGATGGAGTTGTTGTATGAACACTTCGATCGTGTGCTGGAAGAGATCGAATTTCGCGATCGCACCGGCGGGGGCCATCTGATGGCGCGCATCCGTCGGCTGTTCAACCGTGCGCGGCTCGACCAGAATGAAATGAACATTCTTCGTGGCATCCTGACAGCCGTTCAATCGCGCCGGCGCACCGCCGGCAAGACCGCCTCCTCATGACTGCAGCAAAGACCATTTATCTGGACTATGCGGCCACGACGCCGGTCGACCCTCGGGTCGCCGAGCTGATGATCGAATGTCTGCGCCCCGAAGGCGCGCACGGCAATCCTTCATCGGGGCATTCGTTCGGCACACGTGCGCGCGCCATGATCGAAAAGGCGCGCCAGCAAGTGGCCGCGGCGATCGGCGCGCGTCCGGAATGCATCATCTGGACTTCCGGTGCCACGGAGTCGGACAACCTGGCGATTTTGGGCGTGGCGCGGTTTCATGCGGATCGCGGTCGTCACGTCGTTACTTCGCGCACCGAGCACAAAGCCGTGGTCGATGCATTCAAGCAGCTCGAGAAGGAAGGCTTCGACGTGACCTGGCTGAAGCCGGGCGCCGACGGCATCGTGCGGCCCGAGCAGGTCCGCGAAGCGTTGCGGCCGGACACGCAGTTGGTTTCGCTCATGCACGTGAACAACGAGACGGGCGTTATTCAAGACGTGGCCGCGATTGGCGCGATCTGTCGCGAGCGAGGTGTCGCGTTCCATGTCGACGCCGCGCAGAGCGCCGGCAAATTGCCGATCAACGTCGAGGCGATGAACATCGATCTGCTGTCGCTCACCGGGCACAAGGCTTACGGTCCGAAAGGCATTGGAGTGCTCTATATCCGTCGCCGCCCGCCGTTGGGATTGCGGCCGTTGTCGTATGGCGGCGGGCAGGAAACGGGCTTGCGCTCGGGCACGTTGCCGACGCATCAGATCGTCGGCATGGGCCTGGCGTTCGAGGTAGGTGAACGTGAACGCGAAGCGGATGTGGCGCGAATTGCAGCGCTGCGTGAGCGACTGTGGCAGGGCCTCTGCGCCATCGGTGGCGTGGAGCTGAACGGCCATCCGACCGAACGCGTCGCTGGCGTGCTGAATGTTTGTTTCCACGACGTTGAAGGCGAGAGCCTGCGCTTCGGGCTGCGTGAGCTGGCGGTGTCGTCGGGCTCGGCCTGCGCGTCCGGCTCGGACGAGGCGTCGTATGTGCTGCGTGCGTTGGGCAGGAGCGATCAGCTGGCGCAAAGCTCGATCCGCTTCAGCCTCGGCCGCTTCACGACCGAGGACGATGTCGATCGCGCCATCGCCGTCGTGGACCGGGAGGTCGCACGGTTGCGTGCTTTGACTCCCCATGGAACCTAGGGAAGCTCGGATTCATCGACTTCCCTGAGATCAGCAAAGATGCCACTGATTGGAATGCTTCGCTGAGCGAAGCGGCTGTGCCGAAAAATGGCAATAGACCAGAGATCACCGGAATACTCGCCCACCGTCGTCGACCATTTCGAGCGTCCGCGCAACGGCGGTCACTTCGAAGCGGGCGAGGGCGTCATCCGCGGCACGGCGGGCAGCGTGGCTCAGGGCACCATGTTCGTTCTCAGTGCGCGCATCGCTGAGGATCGAATCGAAGCGGTGCGTTTCGAGGCTTATGGTTGTCCTCATTGCATCGCAGCTGGGTCCTGGCTGAGCGAGCGGCTGGTGGGGCTCACTCGCGAGCAGTTGCACACCTGGCGCTGGCGCGATGCCGACCAGGCGCTGCAGTTTCCGTTGGAAAAGCGTGGCCGACTTCTCATTCTCGAAGACGCGGTGCATGCCCTGAGTGAAGCCTGGGCCCGGCTTATTCCATAATCAGCCCCAGGTCGGCCGAATTGGCATGACCTTCGCACTTGATTCAGCAGGCCGTCGCCATCACGCTTGTACCCGCTATGAGCATCTCACTGACTCCCGCCGCCGCCGATCGTGTCCAGTCTTTCCTCACACGCAGGGGCCATGGCCTCGGCCTGCGACTGGCGGTCAAGAAGACCGGCTGTTCGGGCTTCGCCTACGTGGTGAACTATGCCGATGACGTCGGTTCCAACGACGTGGTGTTCGAGGACCACGGGGTCAAAGTCATTGTCGACCGCGACAGCCTCGACTACATCAACGGTACCGAGGTGGACTTCGTGAAGCAGGGCCTGAACGAGGCGTTCCGCTTCCGCAATCCGAAAGCGAAAGGCGAATGTGGCTGCGGCGAAAGCTTCAACGTGTAGGACCGTGTAAGTACCTGGTCTAGCAGCCTAACTCCGCGTCCCTATTCATTTTCTTGCTGCTCCCGGCCATGCCGGGTAGACTGCGCGCGCGCAATTGCCGCCGCCCGGCGACACCAGTTTTGGTCCGGCTCGGCGAACCTCTTCCAATTCATTGATTAACGGGACTTTCCATGGCGGTCGAACGCACTTTTTCCATTGTCAAACCCGACGGCGTGCAGAAGAACGTGATCGGCGAGGTGTACCGCCGCTTCGAGCAGGCCGGTCTGAAGATCGTTGCCGCCAAGATGCTGCAGCTGACCCAGGCCCAGGCCGAAGGGTTCTACGCGGTGCACAAGGAACGCCCGTTCTTCAACGACCTGGTCAAGTTCATGATCTCCGGCCCGGTGATGATCCAGGTGCTGGAAGGTGAAAACGCGGTGGCCAAGAACCGTGAGCTGATGGGCGCCACCGACCCGAAGAAGGCCGATAAGGGCACGATTCGCGCCGACCTCGCCAACAGCATCGACGAGAACACGGTGCACGGCTCGGACAGCCTCGACAACGCGAAAATCGAGATCGCATACTTCTTCGCGGCCACCGAACTCTGCCCGCGCACGCGCTAAATCCGCGATTGCAGGCGCTCATGAACGCGACGACAGCCAAAACGAACCTGCTCGGTCTGACACGAACCGAGTTGGAGGCATTCGTCGCGAACATGGGCGAGAAGCCGTTTCGCGCCCGGCAACTGATGAAGTGGCTGTACAAGCGCCACGTTGCCGATTTCGACCAGATGACCGACCTGGCGAAGAGCTTCCGCGCCAAGCTGGTCGAGGTCGCCGAAGTCGCGGTCCCTGAAATCACGATGACGCAGGTGTCCGCCGACGGCACACGCAAGTGGCTGCTGGCGATGAACACCAGTGAGGGCGTGAAGCAGGGCATCGAGATGGTGTTCATCCCCGAGCCGGGCCGCGGCACGCTGTGTATTTCGAGCCAGGTCGGCTGCGCCATGGATTGCACGTTCTGCTCGACCGCGCAGCAGGGCTTCAACCGCAATCTGAACGCCGCCGAAATCGTCGGTCAGGTGTGGCTCGCGAACAAGGAGCTGGGCTACCAGCACGGTGGCGACCGCGTCGTCACCAATATCGTGTTCATGGGCATGGGCGAGCCGCTCGCGAACTATCGCAACGTCGTGCCCGCCACGGAAATTCTCATGGACGATCTGGGTTTCGATATTTCCCGCCGTCGCGTCACGGTGAGCACCTCGGGCCTCGTGCCGCAGATGCTGAAGCTCGCCGAAGAAACCAATTGCGCGCTCGCCGTGTCGTTGCATGCGCCGAACGACACGCTGCGCGACGAGCTGGTGCCGATCAATCGCAAGCACAAGATCGCCGAGCTGCTGGATGCGTGCTGGGTGTACGTCAACAAACAAAACGCCCGCAGCATCACTTTCGAATACGTCATGCTCGATGGCGTGAACGATCACCCCGAGCACGCGCACGAGCTGGTCACCTTGCTCAAGGGCCGGCCGGCCAAGCTGAATCTGATCCCGTTCAACCCGTTTCCGGGCACGCGTTACAAACGTTCCAGTGCCGCGGCCATCGAGCGCTTCCGTGACATTCTCAATGCCAACGGAGTGATCGCAACGACGCGCCGCACGCGCGGCGACGACATCGATGCCGCTTGCGGTCAGCTGGTGGGACGCGTGCACGACCGTACGACAGTTCGTCTGGGCTCGAAGCTGATCTCAGTGGCGGTGCAGTAATGAGAAGCACGGCGGTGGCTCTGTTGGTGGTGTCGGCCGCGCTCGCCGGCTGCGTGAGCAGCACCAGTGTCAGCAGCAGCAACAAGAAGCAGCTGGGCACACCCGACAACGCGCGCGCCGCCGAGATCAACCTGGAGCTCGGCATCGACTATCTGCGCAAGAACAATCTGGTGCAGGCCAAGGAAAAGATCGACCGGGCGATCGAGCAGAATCCGCGCAATTCCAAGGCGCAGATTACCGCCGGCATGCTGTACGAGCGGCTCGGCGAAAGTAACAAGGCCGAATCGCACTTCGCCAAGGGCCTCGCGCTCGATCCGAAGAATCCGGAAGTGCAGAACAACTACGGCGCGTATCTGTGCCAGAAGGGCAAGCACGCACGCGGCGAAAAGCTGATGATCGACGCCGCGACCAATCCGTTGTATCGCACGCCCGAGGTCGCGTATCTGAACGCGGCGAACTGTGCCCGTAGTGGCGGCGATCTGCAGCGTGCCGAGGACAATCTGCGCAAGGCGCTGGCGGTGCGGCCGAAATTCGGCGACGCGCTGTTCCAGATGGCCGATCTGCAATACAAACAAACCGATTATCTGTCCGCTCGTGGCTTTCTCGAACGGTACATGGAAGTTGGCCGCACCAGCCCGGCGTCGCTGTGGCTGGGCGTGCGTATCGAGCGGGGCCTGGGCAATGCCGCCGCCGCAAAGAATTATGCGGAGCGTTTGAAGCTGGAATACCCGAGGGCCGCTCAGACCAAGGAGTTGATCGAGTCCGAGCGGAATCCTGGATGAATGCAGGCGGTGACAGCGAGAACTCGGCGGTAGAGACCGCGCAGGCCAGCTCTGCGGAGCCGGCCCCCGAGTCGCTGACGCCCGGTGAACTGCTACGGCGGGAGCGCGAGCGTCGCTCGATCACTCAGCTGCACATCGCCGAAGAGTTACATCTCGATGCCCGCGCCGTGGATGCCATCGAAGGCAATCGCTTCGAGGCGTTGGGACCGTCGGTGTACGCGCGTGGGCACTTGCGTCAGTACGCCGCACTGGTGGGGCTGTCGCCGCAGTTGATCATCGAGCGTTATGAGGCGCTGACCGGTCGACAGGAGATCATGGCGCCGCTACCGACGACTCTGACCGCGAGTCCGGTGAGCATGGAGCGTCGCTCGCTGGCGGGGCCCTTGTGGTCCGGCGTGGCGTTGGTCGCGCTCACGTTGGGTTGGTGGCTGTGGTCGACGGTGTCGACGCCGGGCGATCCGATGCAGACGGCAATTCCGGATGAGGCGATCACCGACTCCGGCCCACTGCCATCGACGTTGCCACCAGAGCCCGCAGACACGCCAGAGCCCGCGGTACAGTCGCCGCCGCCGGTATCGAACGCGGTGCCTGAGGCGGAGGGGCCGGCGGCAGCAACAGCGGTAGAAGTCCGCATGCGGCTGCAGTTCAACGATGCGTCGTGGACCGAGATCTACGACGCGACGGGTAAGCGTTTGATGTTCGGTTTGGGTGAGAGCGGCAAGGTGAGCACCATTACGGGCACACCGCCATTGCGAGTCACGCTCGGCAAGGCGTCCGCGGTCACGGTGCAAGTGAACGATCGTCCGGTCGTGGTGCCACGCAGGGCGGGGAAGGACGCGACCAAATTCGTGGTCGGTGCGAACGGCACTGTCGAGATGAGTGGTGAGGTTCCGGTCGAGTGACTCAGCAGCAGATCCAGCCGCCGCGCGGCATGAACGATATCTTGCCGGCCGAAACGGCGGCCTGGCAGCGCCTGGAGAATCTGGCGCGCGATATTTTTGCCTCGTATGCATATCAGGAAATCCGCGTGCCGCTGGTCGAGCACACCGGATTGTTCAAGCGCTCCATCGGCGAGCTCACCGATGTGGTGTCGAAGGAGATGTTCACCTTCCAGGATCCAGGTGGCGACTCGCTCACGCTGCGTCCGGAGGCGACTGCCGGTGTCGTGCGCGCCATGATCAGCAACGGGCTGCTGCACAACCAGAAGCAGCGCGTGTGGACGTCCGGGCCGATGTTTCGGCACGAAAAGCCGCAGCGGGGGCGCTTCCGTCAGTTTCATCAGCTCGACGTTGAGGCCTTTGGCTATCCGGGCCCCGACATCGACGCCGAAGTGATCCTGGTGAGCTCGCGCCTGCTGACCCAGGCGGGCGTGCAACGCCTGGAGCTGAACCTGAACTCGCTCGGCACGCCGGCCTCGCGCCGTGTGTATCGCGAGAAGCTGGTCGAGTATTTCACTGCCTACAAGTCGAAGCTGGATCCCGATAGTCTGCGGCGTCTGGAAGGCAATCCGCTGCGCATTCTCGATAGCAAGAACCCGGATCTGCAGGACATCATCAAGAATGCGCCGATGCTGACCGAGCATCTCGACGAGGAATCGCGCACGCACTTCAGCGGGCTGTGCCGTCACCTCGACGCGCTGGGCGTGAAGTATGTTTTGAATCCGCTGCTGGTCCGCGGTCTGGATTATTACTCGCACACGGTGTTCGAGTGGGTGACGACCGAGTTGGGCTCGCAGGGCGCGGTGTGCTCGGGCGGCCGTTACGACGGTCTGGTCGAGCAACTGGGTGGCGACTCGACGCCGGCGATCGGCTGGGCGCTGGGCCAGGAACGCATCGTGGACCTGATCAAAGTGCAAAATGGCGAGGTGCCGGCGCCGGCCCCGGACGTGTACTTCGTGGTGGCTGGCCAGCGGGCCGAAGCCGAAGGGCTGCGGATTGCTGAGATGCTGCGCGACCAAATCCCCGGCTTGCGCATCGAGATGAACTGCGGCGGTGGCAGTTTCAAATCGCAGCTCAAGCGCTCCGACAAGAGCGGCGCGGCCTGGGCATTGATTCTCGGCGACTCGGAAACTGAAAAGCGCGTCGCTGGTCTGAAGTCCCTGCGGGTGGAAGCGCCGCAGGTGGAAGTCGCCTGGGAGCGACTGGTCGATGAGCTGGGCGAGCGCCTCACACGGCGTTGACCTAAGGCGTTGAGTTTCTACCTCTTACTACAATTCAAGACGGCAAGTCATGGTCGAAGATTATCTGACCGATCGCGATCAGGAAGAAGCGCTCCGTACCTGGTGGCGGGACAACTGGAGCTGGATTCTCGGCGGCATCGTGCTGGGCCTGGTGCTGCTGGGCGGCTGGCAGTATTGGAAGATCCATACTGCGAATCAAGCCGCCGGGGCCGCCAAGCTGTACGACGAGTTCGTCGGCGCGCTCGACCGCAAGGATGAAGAAGCGGCGAAGCGCACGCTCGGCACGCTCGTGGCGGATCATAAGAAATCTCCGTACACGCAGCAGAGCCGCTTGCTGCTGGCGAAAAAGGAAGTCGAGGACGGCAAGTACGAAGAGGCGCTGCCGCTGCTGCGGGCTGTCGCCGATGAGTCCCCCGACGCGGAGCTGGCGTGGGTGGCGCGGTTGCGCGTCGCTCGTCTGCTCAATCAGCAGGGCAAATATGACGAAACTCTGAAGCTGCTCGATCCGGAGAAGGCCGGCGCGTTCACGGCGCAGGTTCGTGAGATCCGGGGTGACGCTCAGGTTGCGAAAGGCAATCTCGAAGGCGCGCGGGCCGAGTACGCCGCGGCGCTGACGGATAACATCGATGCACGTGCCGATCGTGCGATCGACCGCACTTTGCTCGAAATGAAACTGCAGGACGTGGGCGGCGATAAGAAGGCCGAGACGTCCGAGACCAAGCCGGCTGCTGCCGAGGGTCAACCATGATCGAGAAGAAAGCTTCCTTGACGCGTCTATATCGCGGCGCGCGCGTTGCCGCGGCCGCGACGGCCTTGCTGATCATGCTCGGCTGCGACAATGACAAGGAAGTGGATCCGCCCGCGGAGCTGACTGAGCTCAAAGCGACACGCGACGTGAGTCGTATCTGGTCGGCGGGATTGGGCGGTAAGGCGGAGCGACTGCGCCTGGCGTTGAAGCCGAACATCGTCGACGGGACGGTGTACGCCGCAGGCCACGACGGCGAGGTAATCGCCGTGGCCGCAGCCACTGGCAAGCGCGTCTGGGTCGCGAAGACCAAGCTGGCGCTGTCGGCGGGCCCTGAAGTGGGCAACGGCATGGTGGTGCTCGGCTCGAGCGACGGCGACATCATCGCGCTCGACGCAACCAATGGCGCGCAGCGCTGGCGCAAGGCCATCGCGAGCGAGATCCTCGCCAGGCCGCTGATCGTGAATGACCTGGTCGTGATCCGCACCGTCGATGGTCACATCGAAGGTCTGTCCGCGACCGACGGTTCGACCAAGTGGGCCGTCGATGAGGCGGTGCCGAGACTCACGCTGCGTGGCACGGCGCCGCCGGTGCTGGCAGGCGATCGCATCATCGCGGGCTTCGACAATGGCAAGGTGCTGGCCATCGATCCCCGTAACGGCGATGTGCTGTGGGACACGATCGTGAATTCACCTCGCGGCCGCACGGAGTTGGAGCGGCTCGCCGACATCGATTCGCCGGCGCGCGTCGCGGGTGATGACATTTTCGTGGTCGGCTTCCAGGGCCGCGTCGCGATGCTGGCGCGCGATTCCGGCCAGATCTGGTGGGCGCGCGATGCTTCGAGCTATCGCGGCTTCTCCATGGACGAACAGAACCTGTATCTCACCAACGCGGACAGCGTGGTGATTGCCATGCGCCGCAGTGACGGCGCCGTGCAATGGGAGCAGGACGCGATGAGGCGTCGTGGCTTGACCGCACCGGCCATCGACGGCGACGCGCTGGTGGTCGGCGACTTCGAGGGCTATATGCACTGGCTCGACAAGGCCACGGGCGCGCTCGTTGCGCGTCAGAAGACCGATGGCGAGCGCATCAGCAACGCGGCGGTCACCGACGACGAGCGCGTGTTCGTACAGACCGATTCGGGCAAGTTGCTGGCATTTCGCAGCAAGGCGCGCGAAGTCAAAACAGCCGACAGCGGCCAATAACCGGCCGCTGCTCAGGCAGCACGCACTCATTCGTTATCTCTAGTTACCCATCATGCTGCCTGTTGTTGCTCTGGTCGGTCGTCCCAACGTCGGCAAGTCGACGTTATTCAACTTCCTGACGCGTACCCGCGACGCGCTGGTCGCGGATATGCCCGGCCTCACGCGCGATCGCAATTACGGCTACGGCAAAGTCGGCTCGATCCCGTATGTCGTCGTCGACACCGGCGGTCTGGTCATCGACGCGCAAGGTGTCGAGCAGCAGATGGTCAAGCAGGCATTGCGCGCGGTCGAAGAGGCCGATCGTGTTTTGTTTCTGGTCGACTCGCGCAGCGGCGTGACGCCGGACGATCACTACATCGCGCAGACGCTCCGCAAGCTCAACAAGAAAGTCTTCCTCGTTGCCAACAAGGCTGAAGGCGTCGACTCGGCCACGGCGGGTGCGGACTTTTACTCGCTTGGTTTAGGCGAGCCTCATGCCATTTCCGCCACGCATGGCGATGGCGTGCGCTCGTTGATGGAAGAGGCGCTCGAAGGCATCGAATTGCCTGAAGGGGCGGCAGCGGCGGGCGGGCAGGACGACATTCGGGTTGCGGTCATCGGCCGACCGAACGTCGGTAAGTCCACGCTGATCAATCGTCTGCTCGGCGAAGAACGACTGATTTCCTTCGATCAGCCCGGCACCACCCGCGACGCGGTGTTCGTGCCGTTCGAGCGCGATGGCCAGACGTACACATTGATCGACACGGCCGGCGTGCGACGCCGCGCCCGCGTCGAAGAGGCGATCGAGAAGTTCAGCGTCATCAAAGCGCTGCAGGCGGTCGATTCGGCCAACGTCGTCATCGGCGTGATCGATGCACACGATGCCGTGACGGAGCAGGACGCGAGCTTGTTCGGCATGGTCGCTGAACGCGGCCGCGCGTTGTTGATCGCGGTCAACAAGTGGGACGGCATCCATTCCGACAAGCGCGACGAAATCCGAGCGGGGCTGGATTTGCGCCTGCCATTCCTGGATTTCGCACCGGTGCATTTCATTTCGGCGTTGCATGGCACGGGTGTCGGCGAGTTGATGCGCGCGGTGAAGCACGCCTATGACGCGTCGATGCGAGAGATGCCAACGCCGGAGCTGACGCGAGTGCTGGAAACGGCGATGGAACAGCATCAGCCGCCATTGGTTCGCGGCCGTCGCATCAAGCTGCGCTATGCCCACCAGGGCGGACGCAATCCACCCATCATCGTGGTCCACGGCAACCAGATCCAGCACGTGCCGGATGCATACAAGCGCTACCTGGCGAATGTATTCCGCAAGAACTTCCGGCTGGAAGGCACGCCCGTGCGCGTACAGTTCCGGACCGATGAGAATCCGTTCAAAGGCAAGCGGAATCCGCTGACACCGCGCCAGCGGCGTACCCAACAGCGGAAGATGAAGCGCGCCCACAAGAAGAGCTGATGCTTAGCGTGGGGCGGGTGTCCCTGCGCGCAACAGCAATGTCGGGCATCTGCATATAGCAGCCCGCGATGTTCTATCGTTACGGCACGGGTTTACACTGCCGGTAACAATCCGGTTCTGGATTCATCCATGGCTTCAGCACGCAAGATTCTCAAGCTCGACCGGCCGTTTCCCATGCGGCGGGGTGGCGCTCTGCAGGACGTGCACATCGCGTATGAGACCTGGGGCGACCTGAGTTTCTGCAACGACAACGCCATCCTGATCTTCACCGGCCTGTCGCCCTCGGCGCATGCCGCGTCCTCCACCGAAGATCCTGCGCCTGGCTGGTGGGAAGACATGATCGGCCCGGGCCGGCCGATCGACACTCGCCGCTTCTTCGTCATCTGCGTGAACTCGCTCGGCAGCCCGTTCGGCTCGACCTCGCCGGCTTCGATCAATCCCGCCACCGGCGAGTGCTATCGACTGACGTTCCCGGTGCTCACTGTCGAAGACATCGCGCGCGCCGGCCATGAAGTCGTCGCATCTTTGGGCATCAAGAAGCTCGCCGCAGTCGTCGGCCCGTCGCTGGGCGGCATGACCGTGCTGGCTTACTGCGCTTTGTTTCCTGAAGGGGCGCGCGCACTCGTCTCCATTTCATCCGCCGCGCGCTCGACGCCATTCGCGATCGCCTTGCGCTCGCTGCAGCGGGAGATGATTCGCAAAGATCCCGCGTGGCTGGAAGGTAACTATGCGCAGGACGCGATCCCCGTGCAGGGCATGCGCCTCGCGCGCAAGCTCGGCATGATTACTTATCGGTCTGCAAAGGAATGGTTGCAGCGATTCGGTCGCGAGCGCGCCAATGCCGAGCGCAAGCCCGGCGATCCGTTCGGCATCGATTTCGAAGTCGAGTCGTACCTGGAGAATCACGCCGTCAAGTTCATCGGTCAGTTCGACCCGAACTGTTACCTCTACATCTCGCGCGCCATGGACCTGTTCGATCTCGCCGACCATGGCGGCTCGGTCGCCGAGGCGTTGCGCCGATTCACGGTCGAGCGCGCGTTGATCATCGGTGTCGAGACCGATCTGCTATTCCCAATCGAGCAGCAGCAAGAGCTCGCCGATGGCCTGAGCAACGGCACCCGCACCGTGCAATTCGCCCGTCTCGCCTCGCTCCAGGGCCACGACTCCTTCCTGGTCGACATGGACCGCTTCCGCCCGGTGATCAGCGAGTTCCTGGCGGAGCTGAAGCTGACGAGTCCCTGATCCATGCGGAGATTAGAGCTGATATTCTCCGCATGACGTGCGGAGATCAGGTATGTTCATCTGGCAACTGCCAGGCTGGCCACAGCTGACTTGGGACGGTCCAAAGCTCGCCCCACTGCTTGGATGTTGGCGGTCTGGTCCGCTCGGACCGCAACGTCGACGGCGTCGTCGAAATGATGCTCGATATGCCCAGCCGTTGACGGAGGCGCGACTGTTCGCATGGCATGCCTCATTGTTTCCTACGGGGCGCAGCAGCATGCGCGATATCCTGGTCGGCAAATGGCGGGACGACCGCGATGGGCCGATGCAAGTGGTCTCCGGCCCGATCGGCAACCAAAAAGTTCACTACGAAGCGCCGTCCGCGAAACGCCTCAAGGGCGAGGTGAAGAAATTCCTGGCCTGGCTAAACAAACCCGGCGAGATGGACTCGCTACTGGTCGCGAGCCTCGCGCACTTGTGGTTCGTGACCATCCATCCCTTCGATGACGGCAATGGCAGAATCGTGCGCGCGATCGCCGATATGGCGCTGGCGCGATCGGAAGAATCTCGCCAGCGTTTCTACAGCATGTCGGCGCAGATAAGACGTGAGCGCGATGATTACTATCTGATGCTGGAGCGCACGCAAAAAGGCGAGCTCGATGTCACTGGGTGGCACGAGTGGTTTCTGAGTTGCCTGCTGCGCGCGATGGAAAGCTCACAGCAGTTGCTCGGTGGCGTGCTGAACAAGGCGCGCTTTTGGGAACGATTCGCCAAAGAGCCCCTGCACGAACGGCAGATCAAGGTGCTGAACCGTTTGCTCGATGGCTTCGAAGGCAAGCTCACGACGTCGAAATGGGCCGCGCTCTGCAAGTGCTCCCAGGATACGGCCCATCGCGACATTCTCGATCTGGTCGCGAAGGGCGCGCTGAAAAAAGACCCTGGGGGCGGTCGGAGTACCAGCTATTCGCTGCATATCGAGTAGCTACTTGCTGCCGATAAACAGCGCCGGATCCACCATCGCGCGATTCAGAGCGACGCCCCAGTGGAGGTGCGGGCCGGTGACTCGACCGGTCGCGCCGACGGTGCCGATGACTTCACCCTGCGAGACGCGGTCGCCGAGTTTTACTTTGATGGTGTCGAGGTGGCAGTACATGGTCACCAGGCCGTCGCCGTGATCGATGTAGAGCGTGTTGCCGTTGAAGAAGAAGTCGCCGGCTTCCACGATGACGCCTGCGGCGGGAGATTTGATCGGCGTGCCTTTGGGGGCGGCGATGTCCATGCCAGAGTGAGGACTGCGCGGCTGCCCGTTGAACACGCGGCGCGAGCCGTAGGAATCGGAGCGCACGCCCTCAATGGGGGCCAGCAACTGCAGAGACGGCGTTTCCGTCCCGGTGAACTTCGACAGCGCCGTATCCGACCGCTTCGTTTCCGTTCCGATGCGCTTCAAGTCGTCCGGATTCGGCTCGACCTTGCGCTGATCTTTGATGGTCAGATACTGCGTGCGGTATTTCTTGTCCGTGATTTGAAAGGGCACCTCGGTCGTGCCTTGCGGCGTGCTGACCTTGATCTTCAGCTCGCCGGGCTTCTCCGCGAGCGGAATGCCGACCACCGCGAGCCACTGATCGTCGCGGCGAATCACAGCGACCCGATGCGTGTTGAAGATCACTGTCGGCGCTACTGCGCCGCCCGGGACGGGAACGAGTGCGATGCCGCCAGGAACGCGGCTTTCCTGCGGTAATACAGTTGCGCCGGCGGCGAAGCTGGCGAACAACAACAAGGAAGCGGACAGACGCAGGAAGCGAGACTGGATTGTCGTCATTGGTTCTCGTCATCTCGATGCGGCTTGATGTGCTCGATGCGAGCTTGGACCGTGCCGCGCGACAAACGTGCCTGAATCATGTCGCCAGGGCTCACTGCCGTTGCATCCGTAACGACCGTGCCGTTGGCGTCAGTCACGATCGCATAACCTCGCTGCAACGTCGCAAGTGGGCTCACCGCGTTCAGCTTGCCGGCGGCGAGCTTGAACCGTGCTTCCAGCTTGCGCAGCTGCCTGTGCAGCGACGTCTCCATGCTACGATCGGCAATCTCGACTCGACGGCGCAAGGCTGTAATGCGTGCGACCGGAGAACGTTGTCGGAGGTCGCTGCCAGCATGGCGCAGGCGACCCTCGGCGAGATTTAAGCGCCGTTGCAACGACGTGGCCAGCGTCTTGCGAGCGATGTCCAATCTGCCGCGTGCAGCGGCCACCCGCAGGGCGGGCGAGCGCTGTCTCAGATGTGAAGCCAGTTCCACGAGCGTGCTGCGGCGCTGAGACAGTCCGTGCCGGACACAGCGATTCAAACGCTGCTCCAGATCATCGAGGCGCTGCGCTTTCTGCCGCAGCTCCACGCCCGGATGCACCTGAGCGAGGCGCCGCTCCAGCCACACGAGTTGCTGCTGACGAGCCGCCATGTTCCGCACCATCGCGTTTCGCACGCGACGGCCAAACAGCTCGACGCTGCGCGTCCATTCATTGCAATCCGGCGCGACGATCTCGGCCGCACCCGAGGGCGTCGGTGCGCGCACGTCGGCGACGAAATCGGCGATCGTGAAATCGACTTCGTGACCGACACCGGACACGACCGGAATCTGGCAATCGAAGATGGCGCGCGCGACCACCTCTTCGTTGAACGCCCACAGGTCTTCCAGCGAGCCGCCGCCGCGAGCAACGATCAGCACGTCGCACTCGGCGCGAGCCGAGGCCATGCGAATCGTCGTGGCTATCTGGCCGGCCGCGGTCGCGCCTTGCACCTGGACGGGATAGATCAGCACCGGGATCGTGCAGAACCGTCGCCGCAGAATATTGAGCACGTCGCGAACGGCGGCCCCGGTGGGGGAAGTCACCACACCGATCCGCCGGGGCAGGCGAGGCAGCGACCGCTTCCGGTTGGCGTCGAACAGGCCTTCGGCCGCCAGCTTGTTCTTCAGCTGCTCGAAGCGGCGGCGGAGCACGCCTTCGCCCGCTTCCTCCATGTAGTCGGCGATGAATTGATACTCACCGCGCGGCTCGTAAAGGCTCACGCGCCCGCGCGTCAGTACGTGCATGCCGTCTTTGGGCGTGAAGCGGGTCCCCAGGTTCTTTTGACGGAACATGGCGCAGCGTAATTGGGCGGACTCGTCCTTGAGCGAGAAGTACCAGTGGCCGGAGGAGGGCCGCGACAGGTTGGAAATCTCGCCCTCCAGCCACAATGAGGGCAGCCCGCGTTCCAACAGCAGCCGAGCCTCCTTGTTCAGGCGGCCGGGGGTGTAGACATCGCGTTCAGGTTCGCGCGGCTCGGGTGCCGCTCCATCGATATCGTCTATCGGCGCACGCACCGCTTGCCGGGTCGCTCTGCGGGCGGGCGCAGTGGCGGCCTTCTTCGCCACCGGGGCCGGCTCGGGCGGCCGCGCGGCCGGCGCGTCCTCCGTCGGCGCCTTCGGGGCAGGCGGCATCGAGAAGTCGAATTCCAATTCGCGATTCATGGCCCGGAAGGCTACAGCCTACGCCCCGGCCGCGCACGTCCGGCGATGTCCCTCGGCGGATCCCGCGGTTCCTGCCCGACCTCGGGCAGCACATTTACCGGAGAGGCTCCGCCGCGTACAATGACGTGCTTTCATCGATAATCTGCGGGCACTCCCATGCGTATTCTCGAGGAAGCACTCACCTTCGACGACGTGCTTCTGGTCCCGGCTTACTCCAATTTCCTGCCGCGCGACGCTGACCTAAGCACGCAACTCACCCGCGCGATCCGTCTCAACCTGCCCATCCTGTCCGCCGCCATGGACACCGTTACCGAGGCGCGCCTGGCAATCACCATTGCCCAGGAAGGCGGCATCGGCATCATCCACAAGAACATGAGCATCGAAGCCCAGGCGCGCGAAGTGGGCAAGGTGAAGAAGTTCGAAAGCGGCGTGATCCACGACCCGATCACCATCTCCCCCGACAAGACCATTCGCGAAGTGCTGGAGCTGACCCGCTCCAAGAACATCTCCGGCGTCCCGGTCGTGGTCGGCTCCAAGGCGGTCGGCATCGTTACCCACCGCGACCTGCGCTTCGAAACCAAGCTCGACGCCCCGGTCTCCACCGTCATGACCCCGCAAGAGCGCCTGGTCACCGTGCGGGAGAACGCGCCGAAGGAAGAAGTGCTGGCGCTGCTCCACAAGCATCGCATCGAGAAGGTGCTGGTAGTGGATGCCGACTTCAACTTGAAGGGCATGATTACGGTCAAAGACTTCCAGAAGGCCACCGAATTCCCACGTGCCGCCAAGGACGAGCGAGGCGCGCTGCGCGTCGGCGCCGCCGTCGGCACCGGTGCAGACACGATGAAGCGCGTCGCCGCGCTGCGTGAAGTCGGTGTCGACGTGATCATCGTCGACACAGCGCACGGCCATTCGAGCGGCGTGATCCAGACGATCCGCGAGATCAAGAAGACCTGGCGGGATCAGCAGCTCATCGGCGGCAATATCGTGACCGCGGATGCAGCGTTGGCGCTGGTCGAGGCAGGCGTCGATGGCGTGAAAGTGGGTATCGGCCCTGGATCGATCTGCACGACTCGCGTCGTTGCCGGCGTGGGCGTGCCGCAGATCACGGGCGTCGCAAATGTAGCCGCTGCCCTGAAGGACACTGGCGTGCCGCTGATCGCGGACGGTGGCATTCGCTTCTCCGGCGATATCGCCAAGGCGCTGGTCGCCGGTGCGAATTCGGTGATGTGCGGCGGCATGTTCGCCGGTACCGAAGAATCGCCGGGCGATGTCGAGCTGTATCAAGGCGCGTCGTACAAGTCCTATCGCGGCATGGGCTCATTGGGCGCGATGTCTCAGGCGCACGGCTCCAAGGACCGCTATTTCCAGGACGCGACCGCGGAACTGGAAAAGCTTGTCCCCGAAGGCGTCGAAGGTCGCGTGCCTTACAAGGGCTCCATTGTCACCATCCTGCACCAGCTGGCCGGCGGCCTGCGGGCAGCGATGGGCTACACCGGCTGCCGCACCATCGAAGAGATGCGGACGCGGCCGCAGTTCGTGCGCATCACGAACGCCGGTGTGCGCGAGAGCCACGTTCACGATGTGACTATCACAAAAGAAGCACCCAACTACCGTGTCAGCTGATACTTTGCCTCGCTCGGACATTCACGCGCACCGTATTCTGATTCTCGATTTCGGCGCGCAATACACTCAGCTGATCGCGCGTCGAGTGCGTGAAAGCGGCGTGTATTGCGAGATCCTGCCGTGGGATATCACGGATGCCGAGGTTCGCGAGTTTGGTGCCAAGGGCATCATTCTCTCCGGCGGACCGGAGTCGGTGACGGAAGCGAAAGGTCCCGCAGCACCGCAAGCCGTGTTTCAAAGCGGTGTGCCGGTGCTGGGCATTTGCTACGGCATGCAGACGATGGCTGCGCAGCTCGGCGGTCGCGTCACCGCCGGCACGCATCGCGAGTTCGGCTATGCGCAGGTGACTTCGTCGGCACCGTGCAAACTGCTCGACGGTTTGTTCGATCACAAAGACGAGCAGGGCCGGCCGCTGCTCGATGTGTGGATGAGCCACGGCGACAAGGTCGATGAGCTGCCACCAGGGTTCGTGGCTGTGGGTTTCACCAACAGCGTGCCGCTCGCGGCGATGGCCGATGAGTCGCGTCACTACTACGCCGTTCAATTCCACCCGGAAGTCACTCATACGCTGCAGGGCGTGAAGATCCTCGAACGTTTCGTGCGCGAGATCTGCGGCTGCGAAGCGCGTTGGAGCCCGGGCAACATCATCTCCGATTCCATCGCTCGCGTGCGTGAGCAGGTCGGTCGCGACAACGTGCTGCTTGGCCTGTCGGGCGGTGTCGATTCCTCCGTCGTCGGCGCGCTGTTACATCGTGCGATCGGCGATCAGCTTACCTGCGTATTCGTCGACCACGGCTTGCTGCGGCAGGGTGAGGGCGACCAGGTGATGGAAACGTTTGCCAAGCACATGGGTGTGCGTGTGATTCGTGTCGATGCCGAAGAACGTTTCCTCACGGCGCTGAAGGGCGAGGTGGATCCGGAGCGCAAGCGCAAGATCATCGGCCGCCTGTTCGTCGAAGTATTCGAAGAAGAAGCCGCCAAGCTGCAGGGCATTCGCTGGCTCGCGCAGGGCACGATCTATCCCGACGTCATCGAGTCCGCCGGCTCTCGCACCGGCAAGGCGCATGTGATCAAGAGTCATCACAACGTCGGCGGCCTGCCCGAGAAGATGAATCTCAAGCTGTGCGAGCCGCTGCGCGAGTTGTTCAAGGATGAAGTGCGTAAGCTCGGCGTCGAGCTCGGCCTGCCGCGCGAGATGGTGTATCGCCATCCGTTCCCCGGTCCGGGCCTGGGCGTGCGCATCCTCGGTGAAGTCACCAAGCAATACGCCGATCTGCTTCGTAAAGCCGATGCGATCTTCCTCGACGAGTTGCGCAAGCACGATCTCTATGACCGCACCAGCCAGGCGTTCGCGGTGTTCCTGCCGGTGCGCTCCGTTGCGGTGATGGGTGATGGCCGTCGCTATGACTATGTCATCGCGCTTCGCTCCGTCGAAACGATCGACTTCATGACCGCTCGCTGGTCGCGGCTGCCGTATGAGTTCCTGGATCTCGTGGCTCGTCGTATCTGCAACGAGGTCGACGGCATTTCGCGAGTCACGTACGACATTTCCGGCAAGCCGCCGGCGACGATCGAGTGGGAGTAGAGCAGTAGCCGCGCAGCGCGGCTGCAAATTCTTCACGACGTGGGCGCCGCAGAGTTCGTTCAGCGGACGCCCTATTCAGGCCGGGGTAGGGCTGACATAAGTTGACGACTCGTCAACTTATGGACCGACCGGTCATGCAGCCCCGCCTTCGCGCCCGCTCTCGAATCGATCGACTCAGTTTCCTCGACGAGGACGACAAGTCGTCCAGCCCGTCCTATTTCGAGTGGCGCGAGCAGACCATCCGCACCCAGGCCCATCAGCCGGTGGCGAAGTCGCAGCCGAAGACCAGTTCCCTCGTGCGCCTGTTCCGTCGCTTCGGCTGATCCAGTCGGGCCGTTCGGTTCGAGCGCGCTCGGTCTGCTGATCCCGTAGTCGCCATCGGGGTCTTTGTGAGAACCTGTGCGGATGGACATCCTATCCGCCGTCATCACGTTGTGGCTGATCATGGACCCGCTGGGGAACGTGCCGGTGTTTCTGGCCGTGCTCAAGCGAGTCCCGCCGGAGCGGCGGCGGAAGGTGCTGGTTCGCGAGGTGTTGATTGCGTACGCCGTCCTGATCTTCTTCATGCTGGTCGGCGATCGCGCGCTGACGCTGCTACAGATCAAGCAGGAGACGATCAGCATCGCCGGCGGCATCGTGTTGTTCCTGATCGCGCTCCGCATGATCTTTCCCGAGCCCGGCGGGCATGAGGATTCCGCGCACGACGAGCCGCTGGTGGTGCCGCTCGCGATTCCGTTGATCGCCGGGCCATCCACGTTGGCCGCTCTGCTGCTGCTAAGAGCAACCGCCGAGAGCACGTTTCAACTGTGGTTGGCTACTACGATTGCCTGGTCGGCGACCGCGGCCATTCTGATTGCGGCACCGTTCTTCTATCGAGCGCTCGGCGAGCGCGGCTTGGTTGCCATGGAGCGCCTGATGGGCATGGTGCTGGTGATGATCAGCGTGCAGATGTTCCTGAATGGCGTGGCGACGTTTCTGCACATGGCGTGAGGGTCAGCGTGTGATCGACGCGCTCGCGCCGGAGTTCTAACGAGAGGCTGAAGATGAAGTGGGCGCATTGGCGGCAGGCTGCTCGCGGTCTTGTGCTGTTGCTGGCGATGTTGGTGGGCGGTCTGGCGCAAGCAGAAGGCGAGCGCATCGGATTGGTGTTGGGAGGCGGCGGAGCACGAGGCGCGGCTCATATCGGCGTGCTGAAAGTGCTGGAGCGCGAGCGCATTCCGATTCATGCGATCACCGGCACGAGCGTCGGCTCCATCGTCGGTGGCCTGTATGCGGCCGGTTATTCCCCCGATGAGATCGAGCAAGCCATCGGCTCCATCGACTGGGTCGATATCTTCCACGACGGCACGGCGCGCCGCGAGCGGCCGATGCGCCAGAAGGAAACCGACATCGGCATCGTCGCCAATCTCGAAGTCGGCATCGAGGACGGCGACTTACGATTCCCGACCACGCTGGTGCGCGGACAAAAGCTGGGCCTGTGGCTGCGTCGGATGTTTCTAGGCCGCGGCAAGGTGGAGAGCTTCGACGATCTGCCCATTCCATTTCGTTGTGTCGCCACCGACATCGGCGAGGTGAAGCCGGTTGTATTTCAGTCTGGCGATCTGGCGCTGGCGGTGCGTGCGAGCATGGCCGTGCCGGGTGCGTTCGCGCCGGTAAAGCACGAGGGCCGCGTGCTCGTGGATGGCGGCGTCGTCAATAACATTCCCATCGATGTGGCCCGCGACATGGGCGTCGACCGCGTGATCGTCGTCGACGTGGGTCAGCCGCTGGCGCCGGCGGAGTCGGTGCAGAGTGGCGTGCAGGTGCTGGTGCAAATGGTCGGCGGCATGATGCGCGATCGGACGCAGCAGAGCCTGAGCAAACTGGGCGGCCGCGACGTGTTGTTACGCCCGGACTTGGGCCCATTGACGAGTGCCAGCTTCCAGCAGGCGATCCAAGGGGTCGATGCGGGCGAAAAGGCGGCCATTGCGGCCGTCGAACAGCTGCGCGAGATGTCGGTGTCCGAGGCCGACTACCAGGCCTGGCAAAGCAAGCAACGCGAACCGTATTCGCCACCGACTACGGTGGCATTCATCGATGTAGACACGTCACAAAGCACAACCTCGGAGTTCGTGCGCGATCGGCTCTCGGTGAAGGCGGGCCGCCCGCTGGACTTGAAGGTGCTGGAGAACGACATCGCCGGCTCGTTCGGCCGCGGCACATATGAATCCATCTCCTATCACTTGGAAACCGATGAGGAGGGCAGGTCTGGGCTCAGAGTCGTGCCGGTGGACGCCAGTATCGGCCGCACGTTGTTTCGCGCCGGCTTGCAGATAGACGATGACTTCGCTGGCAACAGCGACTATCAGTTGAACGTAGAAGGTAGGGTGACCAGTCTGACCGAGAAGGGAGGCGAATGGCGCACGCTCGTCGGTTTGGGGCGCGTGGCGTCGTTGGCCACCGATGTGTATCTGCCATTCGCCGAGCGCGGCAATTGGTTCGTCGCCCCGTCCATCGAGTACAGCGCGCTCAATCAGCCGCTG
Organism: Steroidobacter cummioxidans; assembly: GCF_003104955.1. Taxonomy (NCBI): domain Bacteria; kingdom Pseudomonadati; phylum Pseudomonadota; class Gammaproteobacteria; order Steroidobacterales; family Steroidobacteraceae; genus Steroidobacter; species Steroidobacter cummioxidans. Next base: position 48,542 of record NZ_LSRW01000020.1, read on the forward strand.
GTCGCGGACGGAGATACGGTTGCTCAGTATCGGCTGACGACGTATGGCGGCGCGTTCAAGATTGGTCGTGACATTGGCGATAGGTTGCAGCTTTCAACGTCGCTGGTACGCAGTCGCGCGCGTGCCGACCTGCAAATTGGCTTACCGGAGTTGGGCGAGCTGAATTCGGAGGATGTGGGCGGCGTGGAGCTTGGCGTGCTCTGGGACAGTCTCGACAACGTGCGTTTCCCGCGTCACGGCATGCGTACCGAGATCACCTATACGATGTTTGATAAGTCGCTCGGCTCCGATCAGGACGGCGATCTGTTGCGAATTGCGCTCGACAAGGCCTATAGCTTCGGGCGTAACACGGTGATGCTCGGTGGCCGGGCGTCGCTGTCGAGCGATGAGACCGGCGCGTTGCAGACGTTCTCCACCCTCGGCGGACTGACATTTCTTTCCGGCCTGAAAGAGCGCGAGTTGATCGGCACCCAGATGCTGTTCCTGCGAGGGATTTACTATCGACGCCTCACCCAGCAGAGTCTGATCTTCGATCTGCCGGTGTACCTGGCGGGCAGTCTCGAAGCGGGCAATACCTGGCTCGACCGACACCAGGTCTCGACCGGCGATCTGATCAAGGCCGGCAGCGTGTTCCTCGGCCTGGACCTGCCGATCGGTCCTTTGCAACTGGGCTACGGGCGTACCTTCGATGGGCGCGATGCGGTGTATCTCAGTTTCGGCTCGCTGGTCTTGCCCAACTATCGCTAGGACCGTTAAGACCGGAGGCGCTGCTCGATGCAAGCTCATGAGATTTTCTGGCGCGGTCTGACGGCCAGCTTCATCGCCGGCATGGGCACGGTGGTAGGCGCGGTCTGGATATTCTTCTTTCGACGCCCGTCGCCGAAGGCGCAGGATGCGCTGCTCAGTGGGGCAGCTGGCGTCATGCTGGCGGCGACCTTTTTCTCGCTGTTGCAGCCGGCACTCGATCATGCCGAAGCGAACATTTCTTCCAAGCCGCTGGGCGTGCTCATCGTCGTGTTCGGGTTGCTCGGTGGCGCGATTGGCCTGTACTTGATACACACGCGCGTGCCGCACGAGCACTTCGTGCTGGGTAAGGAAGGGCCGGACACCCTGCGATTGCAGCGGCTCTGGTTGTTCATCATCGCCATCACTCTGCACAACTTCCCTGAGGGCATGGCGGTCGGTGTCGGTTTCGCCGGGGGCGACATGGCCAAGGCCATGCCGCTGGCGGTGGGCATCGGGTTACAAAACATTCCCGAAGGTCTGGCGGTTGCGGCCGCGATGCTGGCTATCGACTATCCGAAGTCACAAGCGTTTCTGGTGGCGTCGTTGACTGGATTGGTCGAGCCGTTGGGCGGTGCCGTTGGCGCGTCCGCGGTGTGGATCGCCGGGCCGATGATGCCCATCGTGCTCGGCATGGCGGCCGGCGCGATGTTGTTCATCATCAGCGACGAGATCATTCCGGAGACGCATCGCGGCGGCTACGAGGACATCGCTACATTCTCGTTGCTCGGCGGTTTCGCGGTGATGATGTTCCTGGACGCGGTGTTCGCTTGACGCTGGAAGCTTGTCCAGAGGTGAGCTGCATCGTGCGCTCGGTCTAAGCGTCGAAGCGATTTCTGTCGGTGATGAACTGCGTGGACCCCACAATCGTATTTCTACCCATGCAGCAGCATGCTGCCCGACGATAGTGTTCCGCGGTGCATTCACAAGAACAATCCCATTCCGGGTGGTTGGTTCCAGGCGCGATTGCGTTGGCCATTCTGGGTCTCGGTGCGGCAGTGACGGCAGCGTTTGCGCTGTCCATGGATCGGGCGGCACACACGCTCACCTTGAGCATGCTGGACGCTCGTGCCTCTCGCAGCGAGCACGCCATCGAAGATCGAATGATGGCTTGCGAAGCGGTGCTGCGCGCCGGCGCGGGCTTCATCGATAACGCGTGGCCCATCGCCGAACAGCAATGGCGACGTTTCGTGCGCCCGTTGAATCTGGGCGAGGCGCTTTCCGGCGTACAAGGAGTCGGCTTCACCGCGGTGGTCAGCAAGTTGAGCGCCGCGCAGTTGAATGCGTTGCCATCAGGGCTGTGGAGCAATCCAGAGGGGCGCGACGAGCACCCGCAGACCGCGATTGTTTTTCTGGAACCTCAGGACGCGCGAAACCAGCAGGCGCTGGGCTTCGACATGGCAAGCGAAGCCGTGCGCCGTGTCGCCATGGAGCGGGCGCGCGATGGGCGAACGGCGGCGGTCACCGGCAGAGTCACGCTGGTGCAGGAGATCGACTCCACGCCGCAGCCGGGCTTTCTCATGTATGTGCCGGTCTACCAGCGCGATCTGCCCATAGCCACGCTCGAAGAGCGACGCGCAGCGCTGATCGGCTATGTCTATAGCCCGTTTCGAGCCGGCGACTTCATGGAGCGCGTTTTCGAGGGCGATCCGCGCGATGTGGAGTTCGAACTTTATGACGACGATCAGGTGCGCGCCAGTTCGTTGTTGTATCGACGCGCCGCTGACGACGTCGCCGTCACTGAGTCGACGCACGTCGTGCGTCATATCATGGTCGGCGGACGTAGCTGGACGCTGCGCATTGCTGCCACGCCAACAATGATTGGAAACAATCAGCTCGTGCCGGTGTGGATCGTCTGGATCGTCGGCGCGTGCGGCTCGTTGTTGTTGAGCAGTCTGGCGTTTGCGATGGCTCGCAGCCGGCATGTGCTGCGCGAGCGTGCGCTGGCTGACGAGCGATTGCTCGAGCAGGAGCGGGACGCGGCGACGCTTCTGGAGAATTCGCTGGAAGTGTTCGTCGTCATCGACGAGCAGGACCGCATCCTCGAATGGAACAAGCAGGCAGTGCAGACCTTCGGCTGGACCAAGAACGAAGTGCTGGGGCGCCGGCTCGCCGATCTCATCGTGCCGGAGAGCCTGCGTGAAGCTCACATCGATGCGGTCAAGAACTTTCATATTCGCAAGCACACCGTGCTCGGCAGGCGAGTCGAGATGCCAGCGCTGCGCCGTGATGGTACCCAGATCATCGTGGCGATCTCGATCGCGTCTACGCTGCGACGTGGACAAACAGTGTTCTTCGCGTCACTGCGTGATATCACCGCGCGTCGCCAGCAAGAGGAGCAAGTGAAGCAGCTCAACGCCACGCTCGAACACCGAGTCAGTGAGCGCACGCAAGAGCTGGAGACTGCACATCGTCGCTTGGAAGCGGCGTATCGAAATCTCGAAGCGTTTACCCGCAGCGTGTCGCACGATCTGCGTGCGCCACTGCGAGCGATCAAGGGTTACACATCATTGCTCGGCGAAGACCTAGGCCAGCCCGGTTCACCGCAAGTCCAGCGCCACATGGCTGCGATCATGGACACGACACGGCGCATGGACGCCATCATCGACAATCTGCTGAAGCTCGCTTCGATCAGTCAGCGCGAGTTGCAGACTCAGGAGCTGGAGCTCGGCGAGCTGATGCGGCAGGTGGTGGCGGAGGTGAATCCGCAACCGCCGGCGGAAGTGCATGTCGCGCTGGCGTCCGAATGTGTGCGGGCAGATGCGGGCCTGCTCACGCTGGCGTTGCGCAATCTGCTCGCCAATGCCGTGAAGTTCTCACAGACGCGAGCGAATCCGGAGATCTGGGTGGGTGCGACCGATATCGAAGGCGATCGTGCCTATTTCGTGCGCGACAATGGCGTGGGCTTCGATCCCAAATATGCGCCGCGTTTGTTCGGGGCCTTCCAGCGCCTGCACTCCGAGCGCGAGTTCGAAGGCACTGGCCTGGGGCTCACCATCGTGAAATCGGTGATCGAGAAACACGGCGGGCGCGTGTGGGCCGAGTCACGACCTGGCGCGGGCGCGACGTTCTATTTCGTGCTGCCCGAGTGCCCGCCGGCCCTCGCCTGACAGCATTTTCACAGGCCCGTAAAGCTATTAGGGTCGCGGGAAGCCCCATATCGAACTATCATCGCCCCCTGGGAATTGGGAGGGCGGTCGAGACGCGATGACGGATGATGCAACGGAAGCGCGGGAGAAGGACTCCCTGCGGCAACTCACGGAAGTGGTCCGGACGGAATCCAGCGACGGTGCCAGGCTAGTCGCGAATCTTGCGGACAATCCTATTTGTCGGATCACGGTCGATGCGGCAATTCCGTGCGTCGTGCTGGCCTGGGGGCGGTATGCCACCAGCGCGCAGTTTCGCTTCGTCCACGAGAGCGCGCTCCAGTTACTGCGACGGAATGCTTTACACCGGATTCTGGGTGACGACACCGCGCTCGCGATGATTGGGGTCGACGATCAGGCCTGGATCCGTGAGGACTGGATGCCCCGGGCGGCCACCGAGGGCCTGAAAGCGGCGGCCAGCAAGTATCCGAATGGATTTTTCGGCAGGCAGTCGGTCGCGAACATTATGTCGGGAGCGCCGCGGGAAATAGCGGTGCGCTCTTTCGAGAAGCTTGATGAGGCCCGCGCGTGGCTGCAGACCGTGCAGATTTGAAACAATTGTCGCCTGCCTTGCTGACCAAGGCGCTGTTTCGCGCCGTTGAACAGCTCAACCTTACGGAAAATTTACCGTCCTTGTTGCGCGTATCGGCCGATGAGATCGCCAGCTTGCAGGCGGGCGAGCGCGTGCTCGATCCACAGCGTGAGGAATGGCAGGGTGCGCTACAAATCGTTGGTCTGTTCCGGACGATCGTGGAAGTGCTCGGATCGGTAGATCGCGCCAAAGCGTGGCTCGGTACGTCGAATGAAACATTGGGCGGCCGGCCCGTGGATCTGCTCGGCACGCCGGATGCTGAGCGCGTACATCGCTATCTCAATTCGGTGCGCAAACACGAGTTGCGCATGCCGCCCGCGGTTCGGCGCGAGCACTAAAGCGTAAATCGATAGCCCACGCCGTAGATCGATTCGATCAGCTCATCGCCGGGATTCGCCTGTTGCAACTTGCGGCGTAAGTTTTTGACGTGGCTGTCGACGGTGCGATCGGTCACCACGCGATGGTCCTCATATAACGTGTTCAGCAGCTGCTGACGCGAGAACACGCGGCCCGGCGCCGCCGACAGCGCCTTCAACAGCCGGAATTCCACCGGTGTGAGATCGAGCATCTGGCCATTGAGCGTGGCTTTGAATTGCGCTTCATCGATGCTCAGCTTGGAGTCGACCTGAGCCTGCACCTGCTGCGGGCTTCGGCGCAGAATAGCTTTCACTCGCGCGACTACTTCGCGAGGGCTGAACGGTTTGCAGATGTAATCGTCCGCGCCCAGCTCCAGACCCAACAGTCGATCGATCTCTTCGACCCGCGCCGTCACCATCACGATGGGAATGTTGCTGAAGGCGCGCACGTCCTTGCACACCTCCAGGCCGTCACGGCCCGGCAGCATCAGGTCGAGCAGCATTAAATCGAAATGCGCCGACTTGAGCGCCGGCACGACTTCGCGGCCATCACCGATCATCTGCGTGTGATAGCCGGCGGATGTGAGATAGTCCGCGAGCAGCTGCGCGAGCTTGGGCTCGTCCTCGACGATGAGAATTCGGATCTGAGGGGCGCCGTCGCTCATATCACACCTTCAACGTACGCTGCTGCGGCAGGCGAATGCCGATCAGCAAACCGCCCAGAGGAGCAGCAGTGGCCGTGATCGTGCCGCCGTGGGCGTGGACGATGTTGGCACAGATGGCCAGGCCCAACCCCGCGCCGCCGTGCGAGCGATTTCGAGAAGCCTCCGCACGCACGAATCTTTCGAAGACGCGAGGCAGGATGTCGGCCGGCACGCCGGGCCCGGAGTCTGCGACTTCAATGAGCACTTCGCCGTCGATGTTCCGACAGGCTACCTGCACGGTGCCATCGGTTTGCGTGTAACGCGCGCAGTTCTCGATCAGGTTGTTGAACAGTTGTTGTAGTCGTCCTTCGTCGCCGTTGACGATGACGGGCGCATCGATCTGCGTCTCCACTTTGAGTCCGCGCTCTGCCAGCCGTTGCTGGAACGCCGCGAGCGTGGACTGCAGAACCTCGGCGATATCCACGTCGGCCATGCGATAGCTCAGCGCTCCGATGTCCGACAGCGACAGATCGTAGAGATCGCTGACCAGCTTGCTGAGCGTTGCAACTTCCGATTGCAACGACGCCAGCGTCTCTGGCGTCATGGTACGTACGCCGTCTTCGATGGCCTCGAGCTCGCCTTTGAGCACGGACAGTGGTGTGCGCAGCTCGTGCGACACATCCGCCATAAACGAGCGCCGCAGCTGCTCGTTATGTGCCAGCGCCTGCGCGAGGCGGTTGAAATCTTCCGACAGGCCGCCGATTTCATCTTTCGATGTCACCGGAATACGAACGGTGTAGTCGCCACTGGCGAGATTGTGGGTGGCCGAGGCGATTCGTGTGAGCGGCGTTACCAGCAATCGCGACAACCACCATGCGGCGAGTGCCGCAAGCAGCACCGTGCCGAGTCCGATCAACCAGTTCTGCTTGAGCTGACGCTGCTGAAATCGCACGTCGGCGGTGGCTGTCGCTTGCTGGTAGGGCACGAGTGCCAGCCAGCCCACGGTCTTGCCATCGGCATTGATTGGCCGCATCGGCACGCCAGGCGTGAGGTCACGATTGCCGATGACGACCTCTTTGTCCGCATCGAGTAAGGTCATGCGCAACTGCACGGCCGCGAAGTCCACTTCAGAGAATTGCGGCGGGCCGTCGCGCCGGACACGAGTGTCGAGCAGGCGATACCAGGCGCGGGGATTGTGATACAGGAACTCCCAGCTGCCCTCGCTCTCGTACGCCTCGGCCAAGCGGGGAATCACTGATTCGACATAGGCCGTGCTCTGGTCGTTGAGATAGCCGATGAAGCCGCGCGTAAAGCTGATACGCGCGGATAGCCCCATGGCCGTCACGGTCGCGATGCTGATCGCGACCAGGACCAGGAACAGCTTGGTCGAGATACTCCATTTCATGGCCACCATTAACGCCCGCCGGGCGCACTTGGGGCAAGACTGGGGCGCTGACTCCATAAAGTCTTCAATTTTCCTCCACGTTTGGCTCCCATCCTCGACCCATGCAAAACACGCATGACGGAGTCTCGACCATGCAGGCGGGGAAATTCAGTGGCTGGCGCAAGCTGGGGCTGGCGACGGTGCTGGGGGCAGCGGTGGTGGCGGGAGCCTGCCACTACATCGGCAATGCCGATGCCAAAGGCATGAAAACGGTGACCGTGACCCGGGGCGACCTGCAGAGGAGCATCACCGCGGTCGGCTCGATCGAGCCCAAGGACTATGTCGACGTGGGCACTCAGGTGTCCGGCCGGGTCATGAAGATCCATGTGGCGATCGGCGACCGCGTGGCCAAAGGCGATCTGATCGCCGAGATCGATCCGACCGTGTACGAGTCGACGGTCCGTAAAGATCGCGCCACGCTCGAGAATCTCAAGGCGCAGCTGGACCAGCAGTTGGCCGAATCGGCGCTGGCAACGATCGAGCTGAAGCGCAATCAGGAAATGCGTGCCGCCGATGCGATCAGTCAGACCACCGTGGATCAGTCCGTCGCGCAGGCCAAAGTCGCCGCCGCGACGGTCGCTGCGACGCGCGCTCAAATCAAGGCCGCAGAAGCAACGCTCGAGGGTGACCTCGCCAATCTCGGGTTCACCAAGATCTATGCACCGCTGGACGGCACGGTCGCATCGCAGACCACGCTCCAAGGCCAGACCGTGAATGCCGCACAGTCTGCACCGGTCATCGTGCAAGTCGCGAACATGGATGTGATGACTGTGTGGGCGCAGGTGGCAGAGGCCGATGTAAGTCGCATCACCGTCGGCATGCCGGCGACGTTCACGACGCTCGGCATGCCGGAGAAGAAGTGGCACGGCAATGTACGTGCTGTGTATCCGACGCCGGTCGTCGAGAACGACGTGGTGCTCTACAACGTGCTCATCGATGTCGACAACCGCGAGAAGTTGCTGTTGCCGCAGATGACCGTGCAGGTGTTCTTCACTTTGGGTGAAGCGAAGGATGTGCCGCTGGCGCCGATCAACGCTCTGCAGGCGCAGCGTGAGGCGGGCGCGGGTGCTTATAAAGCGAAGGTGCTCACCAAGGACGGTGTGGTCGAGCGCGACGTGCAGGTTGGTCTCACCAGTCGTTCGATGGCGCAGATCGTCTCTGGTTTGTCGCCGGGTGATCAGCTGGTTGTCGCGGCTGCGGCGCCGGCCGGTGGCGGTGCGCAGGGTGGTGGCCCGGGTCGACAGATGGGCCCGCGCCTCTAAGCCGCTGCGCATGACACATCGGGAGAATTCGATGGACGCCAACACACCGTTGATTCGAGTCGTCGACGCAAGTCGCGTCTATGTCAGCGGCGACTCGGAGATCCGTGCGCTCGATCATGCATCGCTGGAAATCCGGCGCGGCGAGTTCGTGGCCATCATGGGGCAGTCCGGCTCCGGCAAGTCCACGCTGATGAATATCCTCGGCTGTCTGGATCGGCCCAACGAAGGTCGCTACGAAGTCAACGGCGTCGATGTGGGCAGCTTGACGCCTGACGAGCTGGCGGCGCTGCGTCGTGACACGTTCGGCTTTGTGTTCCAACGTTACAACTTGCTTGCGACAGTGAGTGCGGCCGAGAACGTCGAGTTGCCCGCGATCTATGCCGGTGTGCCACAGGATGCACGTCGACAGCGTGCCCGCAGCTTGCTCGCAAAGCTGGGTTTGGGTGAGCGCACGGATCACCGGCCCAATCAGTTGTCCGGCGGTCAGCAACAGCGCGTGTCGATCGCTCGTGCGCTGATGAATGATGCGGAAGTCATTCTCGCGGATGAGCCGACCGGCGCGCTCGATAGCCGCAGCGGTGCCGAAGTGATGGCACTGCTCAAGCAGCTGCATTCGGAAGGCCGCACGATCATTTTGATCACGCATGATGCAACCGTGGCCGAGCACGCCGAGCGCATCCTGCACATCAAGGACGGCCGGATCGTCGATGATTCGGGCGTCAAGCGCGCCATTGCAGGCGGCAAACCTCAGCGCGCTTCGATCGCGGCTCAGGCCAAGTGGTTCGACGATCTGGAAGAGGCCATGAAGATGGCCATGCGATCGCTTCGCGCCAACAAGTTCCGCAGCGCTTTGACGCTGCTCGGCGTGATGATTGGCGTTGCGGCGGTCGTGACCATGCTCGCGATCGGCAACGGCAGCAAGGAAGCCGTAATGAAACAAATCTCAGCCATGGGCAGCAACCTGTTGCTCGTGTTTCCTGGCGCGCCGGGGACGCGGCCGTCCGGTGATATCGCCACGCTGGTGCCGGCGGACGCGCAAGCGATCTCCGAGTTGGACAATGTCGTCGCTGTGTCGCCGGAACGAAGGACGCGCGCCACGCTGCGCATGGGCTCGATCGATTATCAGAGCAACATCACTGGCGTATGGCCGACGTACCAAGTGACGCAGAACTGGCCGATGGCGAACGGCACATTCATCACGGATGACGATGTTCGCAGCTATGCCACCGTGATCGTGCTCGGCAAGACGATTGCGAACAACTTGTTCCCAAACGATGAGGATCCGGTGGGGCAGTTCGTGCTGGTGGCGAACACGCCGTTCGAAGTCATCGGTGTGCTGTCCACCAAGGGCGCGAACTCGTTCGGCTCCGACATGGACGACGCCGCGTTCGTGCCGCTGTCGACCGGCTTCAGCAGGCTGTTCGGTCAGCAATACCTCGCCTCGGTCAACGTGAAGCTGGCGGCAGACGAGAAGACTGCCCAGACCCAGGAGGAGATCCGGCAGTTGCTGATTTCGCGGCATCACCTCGAGGACTTCCAGATTCGCAGCACCAGCTCGTTCATGGCAGCGGCCGCGTCGACTCAGAACACGCTGACGTTGTTGCTCGGTTGTGTGGCGGCGATCTCGCTGATCGTCGGTGGCATCGGCGTGATGAACATCATGCTGGTGAGCGTGACGGAGCGGACTCGCGAGATCGGGGTGCGCATGGCGACTGGCGCGCGGGCGAGCAACATCCTGCTGCAGTTCAACACCGAGGCGCTCGTGGTGTGCGGTATCGGTGGATTGATCGGAGTGGCACTCGGCTTCACCGCGGGATTCATTGCGCGGACGCTGGGAACGAACGTTGCCTTCACGCCGACGCCCGCGTTGTTAGCGCTGGCGTCGGCGCTGCTGACTGGCGTGCTGTTCGGCTATCTGCCAGCGCGCAAGGCAGCCTACATGGATCCCGTCGTCGCCCTGGCCTCGGAGTAATCAATATGAACATGCGGACTTCTATGAAGCGGGCCCTGGCGGTCGCCGTGCTCGGCGTTCTCGCGGGCTGCGGCCTCACGCCGCGGTATGAGCGACCGAGCGCCGATCTGCCTGAGTCCTGGGTGGCTCAGAAGGTCGCGGCGAGCAGCGATTCACCGACCGAGTGGAATGATCTGTTCAAGGATGCCGAGCTGGAGCGGCTCATGGCCGAGGCGTTGGCTGCGAATCATGATCTCGCGGCCGCGGCGATCCGCATCGAGCAGGCGAAGGCGACGGCGAGAGTGGCCAGCAGCCGCCTGATGCCGTACGGGACGATGACGGTTGGCGGCTCACGGCAGAAGGACTTGAATGGCGCGGGCTCGCTTGCGTCGTCGGATGATTCGCGAGTGTCGGTGAACTATGAAGTGGATCTCTGGGGAGCGAACCGCGCCAACGTGCAGGCAGCGGCCGCTCGCGTCGCGGCTCGCGAATATGACATGAAGTCGACGCGCCTCGTCTTGCAGGCCGACGTGGCTTCCTACTATTTCCAGACGCTCGCGTTGAAAGATCGGCTCGCCATCGCCCAGAAGAATCTCGATGCGGCGCGCTCGCTGATGTCGCTCGTCCAAGTTCGTTACGACAAAGGCGCAGCGAGTGGGCTGGATGTCGCTCAACAGCGCACCGCCTTGCTGGGCATCGAGGCCGAAGTGCCTCAGTTGCAGCAGAGCCTGACAGAAACACAAAGCGCGTTGGCGTTGCTGCTCGGTCGCGTGCCGCAGGATTTCACGGTGCGCACTGAATCGCTCGCTGATACGCAACTGCCGGCGATCGCGGCAGGCCAGCCCGGCGATCTGCTGCAACGTCGGCCCGATGTCCGCGCGGCCGAAGCAGGTCTCGTCGCCGCGAATGCCGACATCGGTGTGGCGCGTGCGGCGCTCTATCCGAGCATGGAGCTGAGCGCGACGGGTGTTGTGACCAACTGGCTGACCGGCGGCTCGGCGACAGTCGCCGCGCTTGCGACGTCACTTTCGCAAAGGTTGTTCGATGGCGGTGAGCTTCGCGGTCAGGTGCAGCTGGCAGATGCGACACGCCGCGAGCTCGTCGAAACTTATTTGCAAACGGTGTTGGTCAGCGTCAAGGAAGTGAATGACAGCTTGAGTGCGGTCTCGACCGCCGATCAGCGCACGGCATTGCTGACGCGGACGGTCGAGCAGGCACAGCTGGCGCTGCGACTCGCGACAACGCGCTATCAGGCAGGCTCAGAGGATCTGTTGACCGTGCTCGAAAGTCAGACGTCACAACTCAACGCGGAGGATTCGCTGGTGCAAGCGAAGCTCGCGCGGGTGAACGCTTCGATCACGTTGTTCAAGGCGCTCGGTGGTGGGTGGGAGGCGTCTTGACGGGCATTGATTGAAAAGTGACAGGATCACGGCAGTAGGAGCTTGGCGCTTCAGCGATCCTCATCCTCTCCCTGATTGACGCCGCAACCAAAAAAAAATTCTTTTTATTTTTTTTTGCGCGACACAGACAATCGAATCGCTCACGGATGAGGCTGCGCAAGGGGCCGCACGATGTGAGGGAATGGGAGGGCATCGTGCTGACGTGTTTATCCTTTTCGGTCTCGTTCGATCGAATCGCGCGCTTCAAGTTGATCCTAGCTTGCCTGAGCGTTATAGGGATATCTTCGCTAGTCGCCGCGCAAGCCGCCGCACAGACCTTCTACGAGTGGCAAGTTAGCGCGGGCAGCTATCCGAAGTGGTACGACAGCCCTAATGAGGCGGCAGATGCGTATGCGGCGTGGTATTGCGCCCAGCCGGCGGCTCAAGGGCAGTATGCTGACTGCACGCCTGACTATGTAAATCTGAGCGCAAGTGGCTTTCCCGCGTACCACACTAGACTAAAGATGCGCAGGGTTAGCGACGGCGGCACGATGTACACCGGCATCGCTGGGATCGGTTCACGGATCGATCCAGTGCAACCCGGTGAGGACAAGCAAAACTGTTGCCCTGTCTCGAACTCGCAAGGTGGTGCGATGTTCGGCAATCCAATCAACGCTGGAAATGGTAACAAATCGCAGATCGAATCAGACTATAGCGCCACTGGTGGTTTGCAGTTGCAGAGAGCGTACAACAGCAAAGCGACGGTGTCGGGGGCATTCGGCTCAAGATGGCGTCACACCTTTGAACGCGCGGTTGAGTATCGACTGATTGGACTTAGCACATACATCGCACGCGTGATTAGGCCGAACGGGCGGATCTTCACATTCACACCATCAGGCACTGGCTGGCAATCCGAGCCAGATGTCGCCGCCACGTTGTCATGGGCCAGCACCTCCTCAGGCCTGCCTCAATCATGGACGTTTATCGACTCGGACATCACAGAGACCTACGATGCAGCGGGTCGGTTGACTTTGATCGAACTGCGAACGGGCTATGCCCAGTCACTAACGTATGATGGCCAGGGGCGTCTGGCGACGGTCACCGACTCCTTCGGTCGCCAGTTGCAGTTTGGCTACGACTCGCAGAATCGTATTACTTCAGTCAATGCGCCCGGTTCTACCACTTATGGGTACAGCTACGCCTCTAGCGGTATGCTGGCTTCAGTAACCTACCCCGACAGCACTGAGCGCCAGTACCTCTACAATGAGTCGGTTAATACATCGGGCGCGATTCTACCTTGGGCGTTAACCGGCATCATCGATGAGTCTCTCAATCGATTAGCCACGTTCAAGTACAACTCAGCCGGAAGAGCGATTCTGACTGAACACGCTGGTGGAGCGAACCGCGTTTCGATCGCCTATAACAGCAACGACACGACGACTGTGACGAGTGCTCTAGGTAACGCACAGACATATTCATTCCAGTCACTTTTTGGGATCCGTAAGGCTACGAGCATCACTGGGGTTCCGAGCCTGCTCGCGGGCCAGTATGCGAGCTACAGCTACGACCCCGCGGGAAACATGAATTCAAGGACGGATGCCCTCGGAAATAAAACGAGCTTCGTGTACGACACCGAACGGAGTCTCGAAATTTCGCGGACAGAAGCAGTTGGGACATTGCGTGAGCGCACGATCACGACTGAATGGAACTCAGCGTATCGGTTACCAACGCGGATCGATGAGCCGAACAAGCGGACCACATACGTTCATGATGCAAGCGGCAACGTTCTATCGCGCACCACTACCGACTTGGGTTCGACGCCAAATCTTTCACGAACATGGAGCTTCACGTATGACACTTTCGGCAGAGTATTGAGCGAGGATGGGCCGCGCTCGGACGTTTCAGATGTGACGACCTACACGTACTACAGCTGCGCTACAGGCTATCACTGTGGTCAGCTTCATACTGCCACCAATGCTGCCGGCCATGTCACCACCTACAGCACCTATAACGCACACGGCCAGCCGCTGACGATCACCGATCCGAATGACGTCGTGACGACGTTGACATATGATCTGCGCCAGCGACTGACCTCGCGCACCGTTGGCACCGAAGTCACGACATTTGAGTACTGGCCGACTGGTCTGTTGAAGAAGGCTACACAGCCCGACGGCAGCTTGCTCGAATACACGTACGATGCCGCGCATCGCCTGACCGGTATCAACGATTCCGAAGGCAACCGCATCGAGTACACGCTCGATGCCATGGGCAACCGCACGGCGGAGAATCTCTACGATCCGACCAATGCACTCACTCGGACCCAGACGAGGGTGTTCAACACTCTAAATCAACTGTGGAAGGAGATCGGTGCCGCCGGCACGACGAATGTCACCACCACGTACGGTTACGACAACAACGGCAATCAAACCAGTGTTGACGCACCGCTGGGTCGGAACACGGGCCAAGGCTACGATGAGCTGAACCGGCTGACGCAAATCACCGATCCGCTCTCGGGGCTCACGCAGTATGGCTACAACGCACTCGATCAGTTGATCGCGGTCACGGATCCGCGCAATCTGACGACCGCGTACACGTATAACGCGCTGGGCGACCTCAAGCAGCAGACCAGTCCCGACACGGGCATCACGACCAACACCTATGACTCCGGCGGCAACCTCGCTACGAGCACCGACGCGCGCGGTGCCGTCTCGACGTACACGTACGATGCGCTGAATCGCGTCGCGACGGCCTCATTTGCGACGGGCGCCAATGTCGATCCGACCCTCACCTATACCTACGATACGGGGACGCATGGCAACGGTCGCTTGACCGGCGTTGCTGACAGCAATCATGCGCTCTCGTGGACCTACGATGCGCAAGGTCGGGTGGTAACGGCGGGGCAGGCCGTCGGGTCGGTCAGCAAGACCACCAGCTACTCGTACGCTAACGGCTTGCGCCAGAGCATGACGACGCCCTCGGGCCAAGTGGTCACCTACGGGTACACGAACGGCAAAATCACCAGCGTCAGCGTGAACGGCACGCTGCTGGTGTCAGGCATTCTGTACGAGCCCTTCGGCCCCGTGCGGCAATGGACCTGGGCCAACGGCGCCCTGGCGGTGCGTACGTTCGATCAAGACGGCAAGGTGACGCAGATCGACAGCGAAGTCTTGAAGGCCTATAGCTACGACGATGCGTTTCGCATCACGGGCATCGCCGACGCAAGCAACGCAGCGTTGAGCTGGACGTACGGTTACGACGATCTCGACCGGCTCACCAGCGCGTCGAACACCGGCACCACGCTCGGCTACACCTACGATGTCAATGGCAACCGTTTGACGCAGACGGGGACCGCTGCGTCGACGTTCACCATGGCTGCCAACAGCAATCGCCTATTGAGCACGTCCGGTGCGCTCACGCGCACCTATGGCTACGACAATGCCGGCAACACCACGAGCTTCACCGGGCTGACCTTCACCTACAACAACCGGGGGCGGATGAGTTCCTCCACCAAGAGCGGCGTGACCACGAGCTACATCTATAATGCGCTCGGGCAGCTGATCAAGAAGGGCACGAACACCCTCTATTACTATGACGAGGCCGGCCACGTTCTTGGCACCTACACTGGCAGCGGCGCGTTGGTCGAGGAGATCGTTTGGCTGGGGGATATTCCGATCATCTCGCTGCGACCCAAGGTCGGCGGCGGGATCAACATCTACAACATCCACACCGATCACCTGAACACGCCGCGATTGATTACGGGGTCAGTCAATCCGGGCATTCGCTGGCGCTGGGATGCCGAGCCATTTGGCGGCGGCACGGTGAACAACAACCCGTCGGGCGCGGGCGTGTTCGATTTCCATCTGCGATTCCCGGGGCAGATTTACGTGGCGGAGACGGGACTGAATTACAACTACTTCAGGGACTATGACCCGAGTACGGGGAGGTATGCGCAGAGTGATCCGATCGGTCTAGGTGGAGGACTGAATGTCTATGGGTACGTGAATGGAAATCCGGTTTCATTCTTAGACCCACAAGGCTTGGAGCTATTTCTTCCGAATCCGGGCCGTAACACCGTAATTTGCGATGGAAATGGATCTATGGTTAGTCAGCTTCAGCCGATGAGTCCGCTCAAATTGAGAAAGTGCGTTCAGCGAATTTTGCAATGATGCGGCATGAGCTGACTCACATAGATCAGATTATTCGTTCCGGCAGAGGGCGCGTTTGCCGGGGGGCGGCTCGTGGCATGAGAGTCGCGATGCCCGAAACGGATCGCGGCCCAATGG
>NZ_LSRW01000021.1:0-199253 GCF_003104955.1 Steroidobacter cummioxidans
TGCCGCTGCGTTACAAAGCTTGCCCGTATCGACATACGGGCTGCGCTTTGCGCCTTGCTGCAGGCGATTGGAGGCGCAACGCAGCCCACCCAATGAGTGTTAACAGGCCCTAGTTTCGCCACGGGCGCGGTCGAGACCGCGCCCGTTTCCTGCCGTCGAAATCATTCAGCTAAAGATTTCGACAGCCCCGCCCGCGCGTCGCGCCTACCGTGTCGTCCATCTTTGGCGATGGATGGAACGTATGACGCAAAGAATTCGCAATCGCGCTGCGCTCATGGCGGCGCTGCTCGCCAGCCCACCTTTGTTTGCAGCCGATCATCTCGACACGCCCAGTGTGATTGCCGATCCACGTGCCGATATCGGCGATCTGTATGCGTGGACATCTTATGACGCACGTCGGCTGAATCTGGTCATGACGATCGTCGGGCACACCTTCTCGGACCAGCTCGAATACGTGTTCCACATCGATAGTGGCAAACGTTTCGGTGACACCACGGCAAGCGTCGACATCGTGTGTCGGATCGCCAGCGCCAGCAACGTCCTTTGTAAAGCGGGTCATGCCGATGTCGCCAGCGGCGACGCGCGCGACCCGAAAGGTCTGGAAGGTCGGAACAAACGCCTGCGCGTTTTTGCCGGGCTGCGCGACGATCCATTCTTCAACAACGTGAAGGGCACTCGAGAAGCCTATGCCGTGGCGGCGGACGCAATAATGGGCAGCGCCAGAACCGATGCGGCGGGCTGCCCGGTATTCAGCGCGGCCGTCTCCAGATCGATTCTGGAAACCTGGCGACACACCGGTGGAGGGCCAGCCAAGAATTTTCTGGCGGGCTGGACGCCGGCGTCGCTGGTCGTCTCGGTGGATCTGAGCGTGGTCAATCGCGGGGGCGCGATGCTGGGCGTGTGGGCGACGACCATGCAGGGTGACAAACAGATCGATCGCATGGGGCGGCCGCTGACCGGCAATGCGCTGTTGGGCTCGTTTACGGATGAGGATGTGAGCGATCGGCTCAAGGAACGTTACAACAGCGCGACTCCCGCCACGGCCGCCGAATTCATTCCCGAGATGGAAAGAACGTTAGCCATCTACGATGGCTTCGATGGTCAGTGCGGCAATCAGCTGCTCGCGGATCCGAAAGCCGCATCGCCGGCGCGATATCGTGCGCTTGCCACCGTGCTCGCCGATGACCGGTTGTGGATCAACAGCGAATCGACGATCTGCGGCGAGTTCTTCTCGGTCGAATTCGCATCGCTCGGGGCCGATCCGTCGAAAGTGATCTATTGCGGCGGACGGACACCGACCGAGGATGCCATCGATGTCTATCGCTCGGTGTTGTCGCTGGGGCAGGCGAAAGGCATCGATGACGGCGTCGATCGCGATGAGCGCGAGCATTCGATCAGCGACTTTCCATTCCTGGCGGCACCGTGAGGCGGGCACCCCTCGAGCATCGCTGCAGGATCACGGCTGTGTTTCTCGCTTTAGTGATCTGCGCCTCCGCGGCGCACGCGCATGACTTCTGGATCCAGCCCGCGGCTTATTGGTCCGATGCGGACGCATCGATTCCGATCACGTTACAGGTCGGGCACGGCGCGCAGCGGCAGCGATCGCAGATTCGTTCAAATAGAATCGCGCGCCTGGTCGCATTCGCCCCGGACGGAGCAGCACGAGATGTGCGTTCCGATTTACAGCTGCGCGGTGCGAATGATGACGGTCGTCTGCGCTTCGTGGCGCCGGGAACGTATGTAGTCGCGCTGGAAACCGATAATCGCGGGCGAAGCGCGTTGCCTGCGCAGCGTTTCAACAAGTACGCGCAGGATGAGGGGCTGACGCCAGCGCTCGAACACCGGCAACGCACGAGCAAGATGGCCGCGGATGCCGCCGAAAGCTATCGCCGTGTTACGAAGGCGATCGTTCAGGTTGGAACAGTAGCTGCGCAGTCTGCGGGCAACGTCACGACACCGCTCGGACTGCCACTGGAGATTGTTCCGGAACGCAATCCGTATGCGGCGCCCGGGGGCGACTTGCCCGTGCGTGTGTTTTTTGACGGTGAGCCGTTGGCGGGCGCACTGGTGAAGCTCACTCGACTCGAACACGACGATGCGCCGGTCGAGGAGCGTCGGACGGATCAGGCTGGCCGTGCCAGTTTCTCGGTGCTGCCGAGCGGCACCTGGTTGTTGAATGTGGTGTGGACCCGGCCGGTGACCGCGCCGTCCGATGTAGACTTCGATACGACCTTCTCCAGCCTCACTTTCGGCTTTCCATGACGGCGCTCGCCATACAGGACTTGCTGGACAGTCAGACCGTCTCGATCCGGGACGTCGTTTGCGATGGCAAGTGTCGCCACAAAAGTGCGGAGGAGTGTCCCAGTGCCACCTATCTGGTGTTTCCGTATCGCGGTGTCTACATGCGGCACCTGGGCAGTAACGACGCTGTCGCCGAAGCGAACCAGGTCTTGTTTTTCAATCGGACGGAGAGTTATCGCATCAGCCATCCGGTGCAGGGCGGCGATGCCTGTCTGTCGATCGCGGTGCGCGAAGAGCTATTGCGCGAGCTGGCGCCGAAACAGCATCTGCATGACAACCCTGCGGTGATGTTTCGTCGGCAGCGCTGGCAAGTCGATCCGCGAGCGCAGGTGCTCGTCGCGCTGCTGCGCCATAGCTTGTTGAATCGTTCGATCGAAATGCTGGAAGCCGAGACGCTGACGTTGACGCTGATTCGCCGCGCGCTGGGTGAACGCGCCTCACATGCAACGCGCGCAACTTACGGTCGGCAGAAACTGGTCGACCGAGCCAAGCTGGTGCTGTCATCCGAGCTGTCGCGTCGTTGGACGCTTGGCGAAATTGCCGCGGAGGTTGGCGTATCGCCGGTCTATCTGACCCAGGCGTTCGCACAGGTCGAAGGCGTGCCGCTATATCGATATCAATTGCGCCTGCGATTGGCTCGCGCGCTGGATCTGCTGGGCAGCTATGACGATCTGTCGACGCTCGGGATGGATTTGGGATTCTCCAGTCACAGCCATTTCACGGCAGCGTTTCGGCAAGCATACGGTCGTACGCCGGCACAGTTTCAACGCTCCGCCAGTTTGCGCTGACCGCCAGCCTGCAGCGAGCTTTGAAAGTTCACGCTGATACGAGGCTCGCTGAGCTGCGGCAGTTTGGGCACGCCATGCACCCAATCCTGCTGACATCGACCGCCCATCACGATCAGATCGCCTGAGTTGGGCGCGAACGAGAGCGATGCGCCGCCAGCGCGCGGTTTCAGTTGAAAGCGACGCGTCGCGCCGAGGGTCAGGACCGGCACGATACATTCTGGTTTGCGGCACGAGAACCGGTCGCGATGCCAGCCGGTGCTGTCATCGCCGTTGCGGTAGAGGTTCAGCCACAGGCTGTCATAAACGACGCCGTAATGGCTCGACAGGGCGGTTGCGGCTGCCACGAGCATATCGTGAGGTACGCTGCCCAGACTGCGATATTCGGCAGTGAGTCGCGGCTCCAGGAATCGCTGTTCGAACAGTGTGCGGTAGTGCTGGCTCCACGGCACTGCCGTTGCGAGCGTATCGAACAAGCGTTCGGATCCCGACATCCAACCCGGCACGAGCTCGACCCATGAGCTGTCATCCAGCGCAGTGCGCCGGGCACTGGCGAAGCCCGGATCGATGGCCAATGCCCCGGGGCTCGAAAACAGATCTTCCTGCTGGCGCAACGGCTCGATCTCAGTAGCTAACCCACGTCTAGCTGAACATTCCAACGGCGCGCCGCGCTGTTGAAATCTTTAGCTAAAGATTGTGACAGCGCCCCGGCCGCGCCCCGGGAAGAATGCACCCAGGTCATGAGGTGGAGGGCGAGAGCGTGAACTACAAGACCTGTGCCGCATGCGACTGCATGATCGAAGGCCCGGCGATCACAGTGACAGTGGGCGGCAAGACCGTGGAAGTCTGCTGCGACGACTGCGCCAGGACGTTGAATGAGGCTTATGCACCAATTTCGAGCAGCGAGCCGGCCGGAACCTGAGGGGCTGGAAACGGGTAAGGGGAGCCCGTCGGGACGTAGGCAAGTGCCCTCCGGGAAGGGCGTATCGGGGCGTCAGGCTTGATTATTTGAGTAAATAATGCGGCGGAGGTGGCCGGGACCCCTGCCGTGCCTCTACAATGCGCGCCGTTTTTGCCCTCCCACCGGTCCCCCGCGTGTCCACTTCCCAGCTTCGTAACATCGCCATCATCGCTCACGTCGATCATGGCAAGACCACCCTGGTCGATAAGCTTCTGACACAGTCGGGCACACTCGATGCCCGCAAGGCTGTGCCTGAACGAGTCATGGATTCGAACGCGCTCGAAAAAGAACGCGGCATCACCATCCTCGCCAAGAACACCGCGATCCGCTGGCGCGACTATCGCATCAACATCGTCGACACCCCCGGTCACGCCGATTTCGGCGGCGAGGTCGAGCGCGTGCTGTCGATGGTCGATTCGGTGCTGCTGCTGGTCGACGCCGTCGACGGCCCGATGCCGCAGACCCGCTTCGTGACGCAGAAGGCGTTCTCGCACGGTCTGCATCCCATCGTCGTCATCAACAAGATCGACCGCCCCGAGGCTCGTCCGAGCTGGGTGCTGGATCAAACGTTCGATCTGTTCGACAAGCTCGGCGCGTCCGAGTCGCAGCTGGACTTCCCGGTCGTGTATGCGTCGGCGCTCAAGGGCATCGCCGGCAATGCGCCGGACCAGATGGGCACCGACATGACCGCTTTGTATGAAGCGATCGTCAAGCACTGCCCGCCGCCGGACGTGAACGAGGACGGCCCACTGCAATTGCAGGTCAGCCAGCTCGATTACTCCAACTACGTCGGCGCGATCGGCATCGGCCGTATCAAGCGCGGCAAGATCCGTAGGAACAGTCCGGTCGCGGTCATCGACAAGGATGGCAAGGTACGTAACGAGCGCATCGTGCAGGTGCTCGGCTTCCTCGGTCTGGACCGCGTGGAAGTGGAAGAGGCGAGCGCCGGAGATATCGTTGCGTTCGCCGGCATCGAGCATCCGCAGATCTCCGACACGATCTGCGATCCCGCCAAGCCCGAAGCGCTGCCGGCGCTGGTCGTCGACGAGCCGACCATCAGCATGACGTTCGAAGTGAATACGTCGCCGTTCTGTGGACGCGAAGGCAAGTTCGTCACCAGCCGTCAGATTCGCGAGCGATTGCAGCGTGAAGTGCGCCATAACGTGGCGCTGCGTGTGGAAGACACCGGCGATCCGGACAAATTCCAGGTCTACGGCCGCGGCGAGATGCACCTGGGCGTGCTGCTCGAAAACATGCGTCGCGAAGGTTATGAGCTCGCGGTCTCGCGGCCGCGCGTGGTGCAGAAAGAAATCGACGGCGTGATGTGCGAGCCGTGGGAAACGCTCGCGGTCGATCTCGATGAAGGCTCACAAGGCTATGTCATGCAGGCGCTCGGCGAGCGCGGTGGCCAGCTCACCAACATGATGCCGGACGGTAAGGGGCGTGTGCGCCTCGACTACAAGATTCCGTCGCGCGGCCTGATCGGCTTCCAGACCGACTTCCGCACCATGACCTCGGGCCTGGGTCTGATGCATCACATCTTCGATCACTTCGGTCCGGTGCTCGACAAGGAAGTGGGTCAGCGCCAGAACGGGGTGCTGATCTCGAACGGGCAGGGCAAGGCGCTGGCCTATGCGCTGTTCAGCTTGCAGGAACGCGGCAAGCTCATGGCCTCGCACGGCGATGAAGTGTACGAAGGGCAGATCATCGGCATTCACAGCCGTGACAACGACCTGGTCGTGAACCCGCTGAAGGCCAAGAAGCTCACCAACATACGCGCCGCCGGCCGCGACGAGAACCTCATTCTCGTGCCGCCGATCCGTTATTCGCTGGAACAGGCGATGGAATTCATCGCCGACGATGAGCTGGTCGAGGTGACGCCGAATAATATTCGCGTCCGCAAGCGCCTGCTGAAGGAAAGCGACCGCAAGCGTGCCGGTTACAAGTCGTCGTCCGACGATTCCGACGAGTAATGAACGAGGGCGCCGGTGCGGGGCACCGGCGCCTGTCCCAAAAACGCAATCCGGTCTGTCCCATAGGACATAACCCGCAAAGCACGCTCAGTGCTTTGCCCTGCTTTCACATAAAACCGGGAGCTGTTTCACACCTCCTTGGGCGTCAACGCCTTACGATGACTCGCATCGGTAGTGGTTCACACTAACAAGCGGGGACGAGCACGAGCGCACCGTCGTGCAACGTCATACAAGGCGACATGCATCGACTGCTCGAACAGCAAGTCAGGGAAGCGACGCGCTCCGACGGTGAGCTTGATCTAGGCAAGCTGCTTGCCGCGGTCGGTGCTGCCTATAGCAAGACCGATGAGGAACGCCGGGGCATCGTGCGCTCCATGCAGCTGATGTCCGATGAGGCGACGGCGCTGACGCGCGAGCTGCGCGAGAGCACCGCCAGCCAATTGCAGGCCGTACTCGATCACGTCAAGGACGTGATCATGACCGTCGACGATGCCGGCCACATCGCGTCCATCAATGCCACCGGGCAGCGGGTGTTCGGCCATGCCGAATCCGACGCCATCGGCCGTCCGTTGAGTTTCCTGTTGCCGCAAGTGACGGCAAAACAATCGATCACCGCCGAGCTGGAGCACCTGGCGGCCCGTCTCGACGATACCCAGGTCGACCTCGCGCCCCACGAAACCCTCGGTCAGCGCAGCGACGGCACGCAGTTCTCCGCCGAGATCGCGGTGAGCAAGACCAGGATGAACCGTCGCGAAGTGTTCGTCGTCTGTCTGCGAGACACCAGCGATCGCAAGATCGCGGAAGCGGCGTTGCGTGACAGCGAGGCTCGCTATCGCACGCTGGTCGAGCATGCACCGGAAATCATCGTCGTCGTCGATCTGGATCAGAACCGGCTGGTCGATGTGAACGAAAACGCGGTGCGGTTCTTCAGAATGGATCGCGAGGCGCTGCTCAAGAGCAGTCCGGATACGTTGTGTCCGCCGCATCAACCGGACGGCGCGCTGTCATCGCACGCCAACCGAGCGCAGCTGGATCGCACGCTGGCGGGTGAGGCGCCGGTGCTCGAATGGATGTTCCGCGACAGCTTCGGCAACGATATTCCTTGTGAAGTGCGCTGGGTGCGGCTGCAATCCCACGGCCAGTGTCTGGTTCGCGGCAGCATTACTGATATCACCGAACGTAAGCGCGCTGAATTGCTGGCCGCTGGCGAGCGGCGCGTATTCGAGCGTCTCGCTGCCAATGTCGATCTGCGGATCACGTTGCAGGCGATCACCGATGTGGTCGAGCGCGTCGCGCTGGATTGTGTGTGCGCGATTCGCATGCTCGACGATGCGGGCAAGCATTTGAATCTTTGCTCGGGTCCGCGCTTGCCGGCGGTCTACGCGCAGGCGATGGAAGGCATCGGGATCGCGGCACGCAATGGTTCATGCGCGGCGGCGGTTTATCTACAACGACAGGTCATCGTCGCGGACATTGCCCGCGATGCATTGTGGGAAAACACTCGCGATGCCGTGCTCGCGGCCGGCTTGCGTAGCTGCTGGTCCACGTTGATCCACTCGTCCGACGGCCGCATTCTTGGCACGTTGGCGCTGTACTTTCGCACGCCGAAAAGCCCGCTGCGCCGGGATTTCGAATTGATGTCGCGCATGACACAGCTGGCCGGCATCGCGATCGAACGACGCGTCGCTGAAAACGCGCTACGTGACAGTGAAGCTCGCTATCGACGCCTGTTCGACAACGTCATGGAAGGCGTCTACAGCTCGACCAGCGATGGACGCTTCGTTTCGGTGAATCCTGCGCTCGCTCGCATGATTGGCTATTCATCGCCAGCCGAATTGCTCGCGCTGCCGCCCGCGAGCATGTATCGCGATCCGGCCGAGCGCGATGCCATCATCGCGACCATTTCAGCGCGAACGGCGAAGGTTTCGCAAACGCCGAGTTTCAAAATGCAGCGCCTGGATGGCACGGTGCTGAACCGTGAATCGAAAAAAAAGCGCTCGCGCGGTCCGCGACAAAAGAAGCGGGCAAAACTGATCGGCTAACGAAGGCACGATCTCCGATATCAGCGAACGCAAGCGTGCCGAAACCGCGGTGTTCGAGGAGAAGGAGAAGGCGCAAGTTACCTTGCAGTCGATCGGCGACGGCGTCATTACCACTGACGCCAATGGTTGCATCGAGACCTTGAATCCCGTCGCCGAGAACCTGACGGGGTGGGAAGGGGCCGAGGCGAAAGGCAAGAAGCTGCAGGAAGTGTTCAACATCCTGAATGAAGCGACTCGCGAGCCGCTGGAGGATCCGGTCACTCGCGCGATTCGCGAAGGCAAGGTGATCGCGGTCGCAGACCACACGGTGCTCGTGAATCGTCGCGGTCAGGAAATCGCGATTCAGGATTCCGCTGCGCCGATTCGCGACCGCAGCGGCAAGATCATTGGCGCAGTCATGGTGTTCCATGACGTGAGCAAGGAGCGACGGCTGCGTCGTGCGCTGGCCTATCAGGCGAGCCATGATGCGTTGACCGGCCTGATCAATCGTCGCGAGTTCGAGAACCGTCTCAACGAAGCGTTGTTGACGGCCCGCTCGGACGAGGGCACGACGCACGCGCTCATGTATCTGGATCTCGATCAGTTCAAATTGGTCAACGACACCTGCGGACATCAGGCGGGCGATCGGCTGCTGAAACAGATTACCGGATTGCTTCAGACCCGCATCCGCACCAGCGACACGATCGCCCGTTTGGGTGGCGACGAGTTCGGTGTGCTGCTACAGGATTGCACCGCCGATCGCGCGGCGAAGATCGCCGATAACCTGCGGCAGGCGATTCGCGAATATCGATTCGAATGGCAGGACGGCGCCATGAACGTCGGTGTCAGCATCGGCATCGTCGAGATCAACAGCTCCAGCGAAAGCATTGCGAGCGTCATGGCCGCGGCCGACGTGGCGTGTTATGCGGCGAAAGATTCGGGACGCAATCGCGTCCACATGTATCAGTCCAGCTCGGCACCGGAGCGGCATCGCGAGATGCAGTGGGTGTCGCGTCTGACGCGCGCCTGCGAGGAAAACCGGCTCGAGCTCTACTATCAGCCCATCGTGCCGATCGGCGCGACTCGCGACACGCGTGGTCATTACGAATTGCTGCTTCGCATGCGCGGCGAGCACGGCGAACTGGTGCAGCCGGCGGAATTCATTCCAGCGGCGGAGCGCTACAACGTGATGCCGATGATCGACCGTTGGGTCGTGAGCCAGGCGCTCGGGGCGCTCGCTCATTATCGCGCCGATGGTGATCCGCGCCACGGCTACACACTATCCATCAATCTATCCGGCACGTCTTTGAACGACGATCGCTTCCTGGAGTTCCTGATCAACGAGCTGCAGACCTACGATCTGAGCCCGGGCGCGGTGTGCTTCGAGATCACCGAGACCGCAGCGATCTCCAATCTGGCCAACGTCGTTCACTTCATGCGTGAGTTCCGGGCGCGCGGCTGTTTGTTCTCGCTGGACGATTTCGGCAGCGGCCTGTCTTCGTTCATGTACTTGAAGAATCTGCCGGTGGACTTCCTGAAGATCGACGGCTCGTTCATTCAGAACGTGACCACCGATCATGTCGATCGCAGCATGGTCGAGGCGATCACCCAGATCGGCCGCGCCATGGGCCTGAAGACCGTTGCCGAACGAGTCGAGAGCGCCGAGGTGCTCAAGTGTCTGGCGGACATCGGCGTCGAATACGCGCAGGGAATCTATATCGCCATGCCGGAGTCGGTGGAGTCGCTCAGTCGCATCACTCGGACGCATCCGCAGCTGCGCCTGGTGCACTCGGCGTAATCACCCTCAAGATGACTGGGGCGCTCGTCGGTAATAGCGGTACTTGCCCGATTTTTCGCGAGGCACGAGCGCCACGCGCTCGATATCGACCTGACAGTTCTCGCCGAACGTCGAGTGCACGATCTGCCGTAGCTGCGCAGCCAATTCCTCATTGAAGCCGGCCGCGCTTTCGACCAGCACGTTCCAGTGCGCCGCATTCTTCTGCTGAAAGAGTACCTGCGCGACCGAACCGAGCGGCGCCAGTGAAAGAAACAACTGCAAGCGGCGCCCCAGCTCCGAGCCGTGGACCAGCTTGCCATCGGCCGTGACAAACATGTCGGCAGCTCGTCCTACGAGCTCGGATAGCACGGGATGTGGCAGTCCACACGGGCAGGGGTCTGGCGAGATCCGTCCGCGGTCGCCGATGCGACAACGCACGAGCGGCATGGCGCGATTGAACAATGACGTGACCACCAGATCGCCAAACTCTCCCACCGGCGCCGGCTCATCGCCGTTGAATATTTCGAGATAGATGTGGTCCGCCATGATGTGACGAGAGCCGGCGGGGCACTCGTGCGCAATCGGACCCATCTCAGTCGAGCCGTACGACTCGAACACCCGCGCACCAAGATGTTGTGCGATCTCGTCGCGTTGAAACGGATAGACCTGTTCGCCGCCGAGTTTCACGAACGGTGCAAGCTGCGCCGGCGCTTCTGGCCGGTGTGTGCGCACGTGGCGAGCGAGCTGAGCAATCGCAGACGGAAGCCCCATAACGAGCACTGGACGTTGCTGCAGTAAATAGCGTGTGGCCCGCTCGAGCTGATTGAAGGTCAGGTTCTTGGTTGAGAACACCCGACAGTTGCGCACCCAATCGAGCATCGGGTGACCGCCGCCCCACAGTAGCAGGGTGCGGCTGCCGGTGGGAATGCCGAACCAGTGCATGGAGCGATATTCCTGCGCCCAACTCCAACCGCCCGCGTTAGGGTTATATAGGACGGTGACGACTTCGCCCGTCGAGCCAGAGCTGTGTCGTGCGAAAACACCTGGCGTGAAAGCGCGCGCCCTTAGCTGCGCGCGATGCGTGATAAGCATCTTGCGCTCGAGCACGGGCCAGTGACGCAACTCATCGGCGTCGGCGCGCGACAGTGATGTTTGCCATGCGCCTGAAGAGTAGAGCGGCACCTGCGTGCGAGCATAACTCAGCGCGTCGCGAAGCAGCCTACGTGTAAGGTGCTCGAACGATGCACGATCAAACCTCTCCCAAGTCTGCAAGCGGCGCACGAACGGACCGACATGTCGGCCGCGCATCGATTGCAGCACGTAGTAGAGGTTTTTGTGGAAGCGTTGTTCGGCTATGTGGTTCACGTGTTATGAATGCAGCCATACCTGCGACTGTTCCGGCGCGTTACGATAGATTCAACGAATCGGGGATGGTTTATGAAGCTGCATATCGAGCCGAAGATTCGTGTGGCTTTGCAGCTCTGCGCGAGCGTCGGGCTGCTTGTGTTTCTGCTGTCACGACTCGACTGGCAGCGAAGCCTGGTGATGATCCGCGGTGCCAATCCGTTGTTGCTGGCATCGATCCTCATGGTGCACGCGGCGGACCGCGTGTTGATGGCGCTGAAGTGGCATCAACTGCTGCGGGTGCTCGATGATCGGCTCGAGCGCCGGAGCGCGATCGCCGTCTATTACGAGAGCACGTTCATCGGCTTTGCCTTGCCGCTCGGTGGCTTCGGTCCGGACCTCGTGCGCTTCGTGCGGCTGCGGGGCCGGGGGATCGATTCGCACGTGACATTGTCATCGATGGTGATGGAGCGGCTGAATGGCGCGATTGCGACGCTGGCGTTCATCACGGTGGGCTGTGTCGTGCTCGCCAGACTCGCGCCACCCCCGGGCTTGCAGCATTTTGCGCTCATCTCGGCCATCGTTGCCGGTGTTGCCGGCCTGATTGGCGCAACGTTGATCTTTTATCCAGCGCTCGGCCGCGCGCTCATCCGGCTCTTCAGATTGCCCGCGTCCATCGAGAGCGGCCGTTTTGCCAAGTACGTGGAGGCCGCTCGCGCTTACTCCAGGAAACGTCTGACGCTTGCCATCAATCTTGGGCTGTCGATGATCGAGCAGACCATGCCGGTCTTCACGATGTGGATCGGGTCGCACGCGCTCGGTGCGCCTTTGCCCTGGCTGGTCTGTCTGGCCGTCTCACCGGTCGCCGTTGTCATTCAGCGTCTGCCGCTGACCTATGGCGGGTTGGGGCTACGCGAGGGCAGTGCGGCCGCATTGCTCGTTGCGCTCGGCTACGACTACTCCACGGCGCTGGTTCTGTTGATGACCCTGGTTGTGATGTTCTTGATTTCTTTGTTGCCCGGCGCCATTGTGCTGGCAACGGCCGGTCGCCCTTTGCCCAAGCGCGCGTCAGCATAACGACGGAGGAAAAAATGACAGCGCCTTCCTGCTTCAGCAAGCGCTTCACGGAGGAGTGGCTGTTTCGCGCCACCCTGCGGAATTCGCTGCGGGCGTGGGCGGCCTCACAGCGATCTTCCTGGCTGCGGGTGCCGCAGGTGCTGCATACCGACGATCGCGAGTTGCGCATCGACTATGAGTTTCTCGCCGGCTGGAATCCCTTGCATACGGTACTTCGCGATCGCGCGTTCGCGGGGCTGCCGGCGACCGAGCTGACGCACATGTTCTGGATGGTCGGCGCGGCATTGGAGGAGTTTCATCGGCGCACGCACCGGATCCACGGCGACTTCGATTTCGACAACATCCTCGTGCAACGAGGCGCCGACAGAATCGTATTCGTGGATTTCACGCCTCCGGAGTACAGCGCCTTCCGCCGCTACAACCAGGAAAATCCTTACCGGGACATCGCTACGTTCGTGCTCTTTGTACGGGCGAAATATCCACCGCAGCTGTTGTATCTGGCGTTCCGGCCGCAGCTGCGGGAGCTTGCGCGCATGTTCATCGAAGGCTACTTCCGGGATGCACCGGCCGACTACGACCGGTCGATGCTCGATCGTCACATCAATGAACTGCTTCAGAGCACCTATCTCGGCAAGACTTTCAGCGCTCGATACTTGCGGCGCAGCAGATTATTCCGAACCGATGACATGGCACCTGGCAGCTGACGGACTTTCAGAACCTGAGCATGTTCGCGGCCGCGCGCGCGCGAGGCTGGAGCGGCACGATCTCATTCAATAGATCCAGCGTGCGTCGTGCGGTTTCCTTCCAGGTCAAAGTTCGTGCGCGCTGCAGCCCCAGTTCGCGCAGACGGTGGCGCAGCGGCTCCGAAGTCGTCACTTGGGTGAATGCACGCGCGATGTCGGCTTCGTTGCGTGGATTGACCAGGAAAGCCGCACCCCCAGCGATCTCCGGCGCCGAACACGTATTGGGCACGATGGCGGGACAGCCGCATGCGAAGGCTTCCACGATGGGAATGCCGAAGCTCTCGCACAGCGTTGCGAGCACGAAACATTCTGCCAGCTGATAAGCGAGATGCAGTCGTTGGTTCGGTACGAAGCCCAGAAACTGCACGTCCTTCAAGTCCTCATCTGAGAAGTCCCGCGACCTGAGATATTCCTCCACATGGCGCCCGACGACGGCCAGCGGCAAGTTGCCGCCCTCGCGACGGTAGCGTTGGTAGGCGCGCAGCAACGTTTCGTTGTTGCCGCCGGGGTATATTCGAATCTGCCGTTGTGCGCCATGGAGAACGCGGGCGACGGTCAGGATGAAACGCTCCGGTAGGCGATACTCGGCGCGAAACTCTGCGAGTGCGCGCTCGTCGCGTTGCGGAGTGAAATTCGCACCGACACCGGCATAGCTCACCACGGATTTACGTACGTTGATGCGAGTGCAGTGGGCGAGATCGTCGAGCGTCGTCTGCGAGATAGCCAGCGTGCGGGTCGCTTTCCAGCTGTATAGAGGCAGCATCAAGCGGATATATATATTGTCCCACCACGGATAGTTCTGCGGGTTGATGTACCAATCCGAGCCCTGCTGCACGAATACGCAAGGCCGGCGCGTGAACAGCGGCAGTGAGAATTTCGGATTGAAGATCAGATCCGCGCCGAATTTGCGAGCCGCGCGGGGTACGCGCACTTGATCCCAGTAGAGCTTGCTGCGCCCGGGCATCACTTCCACCTGCGCGTTACTGAAATCGCGAAACAGATCCTGAGACTTCGCAGACTCGAGCAGGATGATATAGAGCGTCTCGGGGTCCGCTTTGAGCATCTCGCGCAGCAGATACTGTCCATAGATACCGAGCCCATCCTTCTGGTCCACCAAGCGAGCCATCACTGCGATCGTTCGCTGTGTCATGGCCTTCAGCCCTCGTGTCGACCAACCTCAATGTGCCAGGTGTTGAACCGTATCGAACCCCGCTACTTTGCGACGTAGGGCACCGAGGATGCTGGCGCGCTGTTCCCCGGGCAAAAACTGCAGCCAATCGGATTTCAGTCGGCCGTACACCGGCAGTGGCAGACGGGCGCGATGCCGCTCGGCGCCATAGTCCATCGCGACGCCAAAGGCTGTCCGGAAGCCGTGGTGTCGGGCCAGTTGCATCGAACGTGTCGAGCCCAGACTCCAGGGATAGGCGATGCAGTCAGGGGCGTAGCCGAGATGCCGCTTGAACTGCTCGCGGCAGATCTCGAATTCGGACGCGATCAAGTCATCGAATGCGGCTGCATCCATGTATTGACCGGAGGCGCGTCGTGCGTGCTCGACGAAGTGGTCTTCGAGTTCCGCGCGCCAATCCGGTCGCGCAAAGAATTCGGCGCCGCCATTGTTGTCGACGAAATCGCGACAGGCGAGAGTCACATCGCCGTTTTCCAGATAGCGGCCTTGGGCCGACAGCAGCGGGGCGGCTCGATACACCGGTGTGCCCAGATCAGGCTTGCCCAACTCGTCCTGGCCGTCGATGCAGCGAATGGGCCAGTCATAGATATCGAAGCGCGCCAGTGCCGTCGGGTTCGTGAAGTCCACCACCTGCGCCGACGTGGCCACGAGCGCATGGCGATGTGCGTGCGATTGCACGTCCACACGACCTGATTCGGCACAGGCGCGCAGTTGCTCCCAGGACATGAACAGATCATCCTCGGCGTATTGCGCAGGCTGCATCCAATACGACGGCGCAAATAGCACGGCACGGGCATCGAATTGATGGAGCAGCGGCAAGGCCACCTCGCCGAAACTCTTGCGCGCATCATCGAACGTCAGCAGCACGCAGCGCTGGGGCCGGGTTTTTCGTTCGCGCGCGGCCAGATATTCATCCAAGCCGAGCGTGCGGTAGTGATTCCTCTGCAGGAACTCCAGATCGCGCGCGAACACATGCGATTCAACGTCGTGATAGATGAAGACGGGAATTTCGTGCTGCGCGAGCGGTAAGCCGAAAACGAAGCCCGGATAACGGGTCCGCGAGATCCGCGCCAAGGTCCGCATGATTCGTCCGAACCCACTCATGCACCCGCCTCCCATGAGGTTCGTCGCGACTGTCGCCGCCGGCTCGCCAGGTTTGGATTTATGCTCCGCCACGCCATCAGCGGCGTGCTCGGGCGTGGGTATCAACGCCGTCCAGGGAAGCAAGTTCCGGTAGCCGCGGGCGTCATGTCCCGCCCATTTCCGCAAGACTCGGAGTGTGCGGGTGCCTGATTCGGCTTAGGCTTGCGAACAAGTGATTCAGCAGGGTTCGACGAACATGGCGGCTTCGGTTGCAGGCAAGGTCTGTGAGGTGGCGAGCGGTGGACTGCTCGATCGCATTGCTGCGATCGATTGGCAGCGCGTCTCGGACGAACTGGGCACGCAGGGTCATGCGATTATTCCCAGTCTGCTGCAGCCGAAGCAGTGCTCGATGCTCGCCGGTCTGTACGCGGCGCAGGATCTGTTTCGCAGTCGCGTCGTCATGAGCCGTCATGGCTTCGGCCGCGGCGAGTATCAGTATTTCAGGTACCCGCTGCCAGACGTGATCGCTTCATTGCGCAGCTCGCTGTATCCGCATCTGGCTGCCATCGCCAATCGGTGGAATGAGTTGCTGCGCAGTGAGGAGCGATTTCCCAGCGAGCACGGCGAGTTCATTGCCCGTTGTCACGCGGCCGGGCAGTTGCGGCCGACGCCGTTGCTGCTGCAGTACCAAGCGGATGACTACAACTGTCTGCATCAAGACTTGTATGGAGAGCATGTATTTCCACTACAAGTCGCCGTGCTGCTGTCGCAGCCTGGCCGGGATTTCACCGGCGGTGAGTTCGTGCTCACCGAACAGCGGCCGCGAATGCAGTCGCGGGCGGAGGTGGTGCCGCTGGAGCAGGGCGATGCGGTGGTGTTCGCGGTTCACCATCGACCGGTGCAAGGAACGCGAGGGATCTATCGCGTGAACATGCGGCACGGCGTGAGTCGCCTGCGTTCAGGGCACCGGCACACGCTTGGCGTCATCTTTCACGACGCCACTTAGATCATTACGCGGCCGCTGCTGGACGATTGCTGTCTTTGAGCACGGCCTTCGCCGCCGCCGGCTCGACTGTTTCGCCAGCTTCACGCGCGATTGCGCACAGCAAGCGGACGGCATCGCCCGGCTTCTTATCCGTGCCGGCGGCGAGCTTGAGTTTGTGATGTTCGAAGGTGGCGCGAAGTCCTTCGGCCGCGATTCGAAGGGCGTCGTCAGCACCGCCTTGCTTCATTTCAGCGGCAACCGCGTCGGCAGCCTCGCCGGCGCGCGTCAGCCAGTCCAGCGCTTGCGTGCTGGGCGGACGGGCCAGAACTGGCGAGCCGTACAGTTTCGTGCCCAGGGCATCGAAGGCCTTGCGCTCGATAGCCGTTGCCTTGCCGTTGTTCGCTTGCTCCAGCCACTCGGCGAGCGCGCTGGCGTGCTTATGGAATGCGCGCAGCGACTGCCGCACCTCGGCCTGGGCGTCCCCGATCCGCAGGGCATGCTCGCGCCGATAGCGCTTGGCGAGGCCGGCGACATGCTCGACGAAGTCGTCGGCGTCCTTGATCTCGCGAGCGACCGACTCCAGGCGCCTGGCGATCTTGACGACCTTGGCCGGGGCAGCCTCCTGCCGGGCGGACGGAGCAGGGCGGTGCTGGGCGGAGGACTTTGACTTGGCAGGCATGGCGGAGCGGTTCGGCTGCATAGGAAGCCGCTATTCTGCACCAAGCCCGCCGGATGTTGTTAAGCCGTGGTCCGACAGTAGCTATTGATGAAGTCCTGGTGCTTGGGCAGCCGGGCCACCGTCTGGGCGACGCTCGCCCTGAGGCCATTGAGTACCCGCGCAAGCTCGTGCTCCTGCATGCCACGGGGCAGCGGATGGTAGTGCTTGGGCACGATCCCCTGACCTAGTAGTACCTGGATCCAGGAGTCGACGCGGAACAGCTCGCCGGCATCCTGATAGGCGTGGGCGCTTTCCTTGAACATCTCGATGCGCTGGGCGAGAGACTCGGGGATATCCATGTTCCGGCAGTAGCGCCAGAACGGCGAGTCGTCGCGCTCGGTGGTGTGATAGTGCAGGATGATGAAGTCGCGAATCTTCTCCATCTCGGCGCGCGACTCTTCGTTGAATCGATCGACCAGCGGCTGGTTCACGCCATCGAAAGGAAACAGCTGCATCAGGCGGGTCGCCGCGGTCATGATCACGTGAATGCTGGTGGATTCCAGCGGCTCGACGAAGCCGCTGGATAAGCCGATGGCGACGACGTTCTTGTTCCAGGTCTTGCGCCGGCGGCCGGGCTGGAACTTCAAAGTGAACGGCGCTCGCACCGGATTGCCATTGACGGCCTGCAGCAGCTTTTGTTTGGCATCGTCATCGGACAGGTATCGACTGCAGTACACCAGCCCATTGCCCATGCGATGCTGCAACGGAATCATCCAGCGCCAGCCGGTTTCGTGCGCAAACGCGCAGGTATAGGGATTCGGTGGGCCGGTGATTTCCGTTTGCACGGCCGCGGCGCTATCGCAAGGCAGCCAGTGGGACCAATCTTCGAAGCCGGTGTGCAATGTTTGTTCGATCAGCAGGCCACGGAAGCCGGTGCAATCGATGAACAGATCGCCAGGGATGACCCGCTCCGAGGCCAGCGTGAGCGACTCGACGAAACCTGTCGTCGGATGCTGCTGGACGGATTTGATCTTGCCCTCGACGCGTTTGACGCCGCGATTCTCCGCGAAGCGCCGCAGGAAGCGCGCATACGCAGTGGCATCGATGTGAAATGCGTAGTTGATGTCGGACTGCGGCGAGGTGCCAAAGCGGCCCTGTTTTGCCGCGAGCCACTCGACGCAATATTCGCCGAGCTCCGAGTTCATGCCCGAGCGCAGGCCATGCAGCCAGAAGTGATGAAACTCGCACAGCCAGGTGGGCTGGCCATGACGGCCGAAGGGATGGATATAGCGGTCGCCGATCTGGCTCCAGTTCTCGAACCAGATACCGAGCTTGAAGGTGGCCGACACGCTGCGCATGAATTCCTGCTCATCGATGCCGAGCAGCTGATGAAAGACGCGGATCGGCGGCACGGTCGACTCGCCGACGCCGATGGTGCCGATGTCGTCCGATTCGATCAGGGTGATGTCGAGCAGTTGACCGAGCTGGTGCGACAGGGCGGCGGCGGTGACCCAACCGGCAGTGCCGCCGCCGGCGATGACCACTCTCTTGATCGGCGTCATGATCGCTCCAGATCAACGATTCAAATTGTTGAGCAGCATGGCCCGGATGCGGCGCGCGCTGCTGTCATCCATGGGCCCCAGGGCGCCCCGCGCCTGCTCGGGCAAATGCTCGCCAGCCTGCTCGGCACGGCCGAACACGTAGTAATCGAAAATGCTCTGCCATGCGCGCTTCTCGCGTTCCGGCCGGTCGCGCAAGGCCCACAACGCGTGATACAGCGCGTTCATCGGCGACGGCATGAACTTTGGCGCCGTGCTCCACCAGTAATTGATCAGCGTATTGAAGGGACTCAGCGCTTCGACGTGATGCCACCACAGACTCGGAATGAACACGGCATCGCCTGGCTCGACGTCCACCGACTGGCCCGCGGCCAGGGCCTCCCGGAAACGCGGAAAGCGCTCGAAGTCCGGATTCGAGAAATCCACCAGGCTCACGGCCTGGCCGCCGGGGGTGGGCTCGAGCGGACCTGGATACAAGTTGCCGATCTGCTCGGGCGGAAACAGGGTGAAGCGACGTCGACCGACCGCACAGCACGCGAGATTGTTGGGCGCATCGTAGTGGCACGAGGCAATGGTGCGATTGCCTATCCAGATGCTGGCCAACGGTTCGTAGCCATGCGCGGCAAACGCTACATCGTTGTCTCGTCGCAAGCCCGGCAGGCACGCATCGATGGTCGTCGAGGCGATGTAGTTGGTCGGCGGGTGCTCGTCCTCGAGATGTTTCTCGATGTCCATCAGCACGTGATCGAGGGGCGCGCGCTGACTGAGGAAGTTCAGTTGGGTGTAGTCGTCGTTGTAAAACAATCGACCTTTTATCTGCGGATCGCCGCGCGAGGTGCCAACTGTCTTGCCGTTATAGAAGGAGCGCAGATAGTTCATCGCCTCGTGATGCGAGCGCAGGCCGGCCTGGACCAGCGGCCACTGCGCGATCAGCCCTCGCAACACGACCGGCTCGTCGCCGGCCAATAGGTCCTCGAGCGGCAGTGTTTCGGCCGTGTAGCCGTGCAGCTCGCGGGTGCGCTTCGGTGTGCCGGTCATGATGCGGCGGCCACCCCCGCCAATTGGCGCCGGCGCCGATGCTTCATATCGATCAGCTTCTTCATGTTGTTGAGCGAGGCGATCACCAGGAACGCACCCTGCAAGAACCCGGCGCTGTTCAACTGGAACAGGGCCTCGCCACTCAAGGTGCGCAGCTTTTCCTCGCTGATGGTGTATAGCCCGCGCAGGTTGAATTGCTCCTCGGCGCTGAACTTGATCTCCACATTCACCGGCTCGATCAGCTGGTGCGCGCTGAAGGCTTCGAACATCGCCTTGCTGACAGCGAGCCCCTGATGAATGCCCTGGAGGATGTCGCTGATGCGATCGAGGTATCGCGTGTTGCCCCCCTGCGGCAGGAACACCGGCTCGCCTTCGGTGGTGCTGACGCGCGGGCTGTCCAGATCGACGTGGATTACCGGTTCCCTGCGCGACTCGCCGTCCACATCCTGGTTCTGGAAGCCGATTAGAAACGGTCCCCGCGCGACGATGCCTGGGATGTAGGCAGCGTTCCAGCCGTTCTCGTCGAGGAATAAATTCTCGTCCTGCTGAAAACCGAGCAGGGCGATGGATTGGAACTCGCCGCTGTGCGGATCCTTGCGGAAGAAGATCGGATACTCCCGCTGCACATCCCCATATTCGGTGGGGAAGGTGAGTACCGTTCCAAGGTTGTCGCCGAGCTCGGCGCCATGCCGAGCGATCACCCGCAAATCCTTGTGGGCGACGTTATTGAGCATCACGTGCCTGGCCAAGACTTCCCCCAACATCGACCTCGAGCCCCAGGCATCCTGCCACGAGCGCGAGGCGGCCGGATACATCTGTCGTATCCGGCCGCCCGATCGGCTTAGAACTTGTAACGCGCGCCCAGTGCGTAACGCGCTCCCTGGTCTTCCAGATACCAGGGTTGATTGACGGAGCGGCCGTGCCAGCGCACGTCTTGCTCGGTCAGGTTCAGGCCCTCGAAGGACACCGTGAGGTGCTGGTTGACCTCGTAGCCGATGCTCAGGTCGATCTGGTAGTACTCCTCGACGTACTCCGGATTGCGGAAGTTGCCGCGGTTGGTGTTTTGCAGGAACTCATCGCGCCAGTTGTAGGCCAGGCGCACCTGGAAGCCGTAGTTCTCGTACATCAGGATCAGGTTGGCCGAGTCGCTCAGGCCGAGCAGGGCGAACTGGTTGACGTTCGGATCGCCGGCGTCGTTGAAGCTCACGTCACCCTTGACGATGGTGTAGTTCGCCTGAATGCCGAAGCCGCTGCGGCCGAAGAAGTGCTGTCCGCCGAACTCCCAGCCGTAGATGTTGGCATCCTTGTTGTTGACCGGGCTGGTGACGTTGAACTGATACTCCGGATCCGAGGCATTCGGGTACAGGTCGTACTGAGTGGCAAAGGCCAGATGCTGTGCTTCGGTGCCGTTGAAGTTCGCGGCGCCGCCGGTCCAGGTCACGCCTTTGGAATCGGTGAACGTCTCGTCGGGATGCTCCATCATCGCCATCATCACGAACAGATTGGTGTCGTCCGTGCCGAAGCCTCGACTTCGCAGTTCCTCACGCGCCGCCAGGGCGCGTTGACCACCGGTTTGATCGGTGATGCCGAACAGACCTCGCGTAGTCACTTCCTGACCGATGAAGTTCGCCACCTTCTTGTGGAAGAAGCCGGCCGACAGGTAGCTCGCATCGGCGAAGTACCATTCGACCGACAGGTCGATGTTATCGGATTCCAGCGGCTGCAGCTGCGGGTTCGCTTCGTTCGCCGTCGGGCGCATGCCATTGAGCGTCGAGCCTTGTGAACCGACCAGCTCGATCGCGGCGCGCAGCTGGTTGTATTGCGCGCGGGCGATGGTCTTGCTGTACGAGAAGCGCGCTTTGACGTTGTCCACCACCTCGATGTCGAAGTCCAGGTTCGGCAGGAAATAGTCGTAATCGTTCTTTTCCTTGAGTGTCACCATGGTGACACCCTGCCACACGGAGAAGTCGTTGTTGTCTTGCCAGATCAGGCCGCGCGGCTGGAGCTGGTTGGACACCGATTCCACGTCGGTCTGCTCGTAGCGCACGCCCACCAACAGGTTGGAGCGCCGGTTGAACAGATCGAAGCGCATGCCGTACTGAACGTACGCGGCGTTGCTGTCTTCGGAAATGGTGTGGTCCTGATTGAAGGCCGGGTTGTACTCGAGCACGCCGTTGGTCTGAGTCGCGTCACGCCACACGCCGTAGTTCGGGTTCTGGACGGCCCACTGCGCCAGTGCATTGGCGTTGCCCTTCCAGCCGGAACGCGGCGCGCCCCCGGTGGCGAAGTCGTTGAACTGACCGACCAGGCTGAAAGCCTGCAGCAGATTGGGCGGCAGTTCGCCCGGGCGCGCCACGCCCCAATCGCCCAATGTCATTTGCGCGTTAGAAGCACGCTGGCGAGACTCCATCGCGCGGGTCTCGATGCCGAATTGCACGCGGCTGTCGTTATCGAACTTGAGGTTGCCATCCAGGCGCGCCTGCGTGATATCGCTGGTCTGTTCCTGATAGTTGATACGCAGGTACTGGCTGCCCAGGTCGGCGGTCGTGAACGCGTAGTTCGGATCGCCGCTGCCGTCCGTCGGTGCGGCTGTCGTCGGATCTCGAAAGAGCGTGCGCTGCGCGATCGGCAGGCCATTGTTGAACCGGAACGTTTGCACGAAGCGATTGGTGCAGAGATTCTGGTTGGGCTCGGCGGCGCAGGTGCTCGGCACGCGGGCCGCGAAGCTGAAGAGCGTTTCGCCGCCGCCGGTGATCGGATCGTCCGGCAAGCTCTCGGCCTTCGAGTCATGCAGGTCCAGGGACAACGAGAAGTTGTCGGTGACGTTCCACGCGGCGTTGAAGCCGATCGACTTCAACTCGTTCCTCTGCTCGCGATGCTGCTGCTCGAAGCCGAAGTCCTTCGAAGTGCCTTCGTCTTCCTGCAGCAGCAACGGGGTCGCGACCGCGTGGCCCGTGTCGAAATCGACCAGGCTATAGCGGTTCGCGTTCATCCAGAGCGTCTGGTCGCCGCGATCCTCGGTCAGGTTGTTCTCCGCGTACGTGTAGTCGGCGGTGAGCGTGAGGGTGTCGGTCGGGGCGAACTGCACGGTCAGCTGCGCGTTGGTGCGCTCGCGTTCGCGATCGGAGAAGTGATAGCGGATGTCGTTCGGAATCGCGTACAGCGAGCCTTCCGCCGGCGCATTGAGGATGACCGCGTTCGGAGCGAAATTCGTCGTCTGGTCGCCGGGCGTCCAACGCCGGATGTTCCAATCGTTGATGGTGGAGCTGGAGGAGCCGCTGTCGCGCTTCTGATAGCTTGCGGACAGGCCGACGCCCCAGGTCTTGTCGTCATTGGCGAAGCTGAAGATGCCGGAGACTTCCGGGGTGATGTCATCGCCGGTGCGATTGGTAGTGTCGGTCACCGCCTTGATGCCGACGTTCATCACCGGCTCGGCGTTGTCGAACGGCCGCGCGGTGCGGACGTTCAGCGTGGCGCCGATACCGCCGGTGGCCTGGTCGGCGCGGCCGGTCTTGTACACCTCGATGGCACTGATGCTTTCGCTCGCCAGATTCGAGAAGTTGAAAGCGCGCGACTGGCCGGCGATGCCGCCGTCACCTGAGTTGCCGCCGGCAAACGCATCGGCTGCCGGCATGGTGCGGCCATTCAACGTCACCATGTTGAATTGGGCGCCGAAGCCGCGTGCCGTCACTAGTGCGCCTTCGCCGTTGCGACGGTCGATGGAGATGCCGGTGATACGTTGCAATGATTCGGACAGGTTGCTGTCCGGAAACTTGCCGATGTCCTCAGCGCTGATGGCATCGATGACGCCGATCGCCTCGCGCTTCATATCCATCGCGGTTTCCAGGCTGGCTCTCATGCCGGTGACGACCACTTCCTCGAGCTCGGACTGAGCGGGCGAAGTGGCATTTTGCGCGGCAGCCTGCTGGGCGCTCGCGGCTTGTAGAGGCGCAACCGAAGCCAGCGCCGCGGCTATGGCTACCGCGAGCGTGTTATTTCTCATCATATCGAGTCCCCCTGATTAACGAACGTCGATCAATTCACTGACTGAAAGTGGCTCCATCGGTGTGGGCGAGGGCGCAGATACCGCTACCATCGCCGTTGAATGCTCGTGCGCTCATGCCTCTGCTCAATGGCTGTGTGGCAGCAGGAGAAAGTGACGCGCAGTTACACGCTGGCTGTACGAGTCAGCCGGCATGGAAAGATCGATACGGATGAATGGCCCTGCAGACGGGGCGCAGCGGTCAGCGGCGGTGAAGCGTGACATCGCTGTCAATTCGCGGTGCTCGTGTTGTCGTTCCGCCCTGTACGACACGTGTATCCCCTGGTGATACCGCTATCATTCTTGGCCAATACGATGATCCAGTCGCCGGCGGTTTGCAACACTTATTGCAACATTGTTGGCGAGCGGTGGTCATGGCGACTTCCAGCCGTGGTTTGACAGTTCTCGGGGCTCGAATCGCAAGTCTCGGGATTTGCTGGAGGTATGACCTGGGGCACAGTTCGCGGTCGTGGCCGGAACGACGACGCAGCCGTGGTTAATTTAGCGTTGCCGCGCGTCCACTGGCGGTACAGAATGCGCCGCCTTTTTACCGATACGGAATGATCATGACTGACGCTGCTGCCGCGCCCGCCGCGCCTTTGCCGATGTTTTATAAGAACCCCGTGCCATTGGAGCCGGCTCGCCACGGGCAGGCTGGGTTGAAGTCGGGGGCTGACTTTCGCTTTGCTGCCAACACCAATGCCATCCCGCTGACTGCCAGCGAGATGCCGCATGCGGCGCGCACCTATCCAATCGTGTTTTCGATCAACGCCCCGACCGTGCCGTTCGCGGTGGTCGGTCTGCGCGACAACGAGAATCTGTTCGTCAACGCCGAAGGCGTGTGGCGCGACGACAGCTACATTCCGGCTTACGTGCGCCGTTATCCGTTCATTTTCTCCGAAGTCCCCGAGCAGCAGCGCCTGGTGTTGTGCATCGATGAGGCCGCTGCCAATTTCGAGGCGACCTCGGCGCAGCCGCTGTTCGTCGATGGCAAGCCGACCGAGGGCCTGCAGCGTGCGCTGCAGTTCAACGAGACTTTCCAGGCGCATTACATGGATACGCGCAGCTTCGGCGAATGGCTCGACCAGAACAACATGCTGGAAGACCGCACGGCTCGCGCCGATATCGGTGGCGGTCAGACGTTCACCCTGCGTGGTTTCAAGCTGCTGAACACGGAGCGCGCCCGCGCGCTGGAAGATGCGCAGGTGCTCGAGTTGCACAAGAAGGGCTGGTTGCCGCTGCTGCATTTCCATCTGCAGTCATTGCAGAACTGGGGATTGCTCGGCCATCTGACGCGTACGCGTACGGGCGCTCAGCCTGCCTGATCTGCGGTTCACCGCAAGCTCTGCGCGGTCGAGGACCCGGCCGCGCAGAATGATCCTCAAGTTTATGTAGGCGTGTCCCAACGTCAGGTCCGGGCTTGCGACGAGCGTCGCAGGCAAAGACGGGCGGCTTGGCTAGCATCCGGGGCTTTGCGACAGCTGCAAGCGGGTAGGCCATGGGTGCGCTGACGGAAGACCAAGCCAAGTCGTATATCGTCAAGCTATTGACGGCCATGAGCCAGGCGGGTGGCTCGGATCTGTTCGTCTCCAAGGACTTCCCGCCCTCGATGAAGCTGCAGGGCTCGATGAAGCCCATGACGAACCAGAAGCTCACCGGCGAG
Organism: Steroidobacter cummioxidans; assembly: GCF_003104955.1. Classification (NCBI taxonomy): domain Bacteria; kingdom Pseudomonadati; phylum Pseudomonadota; class Gammaproteobacteria; order Steroidobacterales; family Steroidobacteraceae; genus Steroidobacter; species Steroidobacter cummioxidans. The sequence goes on from NZ_LSRW01000021.1 coordinate 25,197, forward strand.
GTGACGCGTGCGCTGGCGCACTCGCTGATGAACGAGAAGCAGCGCGAAGAGTTCGCCCGCGACCTGGAATGCAACTTCGCCATCTCCCTGCCGGGCGTGGCGCGCTTCCGTGTGAACGTGTTCGTGCAGCAGCAGAACGTCGGCATGGTGATTCGAACCATCGCCAACGACATTCCCGATCTGGCCAAGCTCGGTCTGCCCGAGACGCTCAAGGACATCATCATGACCAAGCGCGGTCTGGTGCTGGTCGTGGGCGCGACCGGTTCCGGCAAATCCACCTCGCTGGCGGCGATGATCGATCATCGCAATCGCACCTCACCGGGTCACATCGTCACGGTGGAAGATCCAGTGGAGTTCGTGCATCAGTCCAAGCAGTCGCTGATCACCCACCGTGAGGTGGGCATCGACACGCACTCCTGGCACAACGCGCTGAAGAACACGCTGCGTCAGGCGCCGGACGTGATTCTGATCGGCGAGATCCGCGATACCGAAACGATGGAGCATGCGATCACGTTCGCGGAAACCGGCCACCTGTGTCTGGGCACGCTGCATTCCAACAGCGCCAACCAGACACTCGATCGCATCATCAATTTCTTCTCAGAGGATCGCCGCAAGCAGTTGCTGATGGATCTCTCCAGCAACCTGCGCGCCATCATCTCGCAACGTCTGGTACGTACCGCCGATGGCAAGGGTCGTCGGGCCGCCGTCGAGATCCTGCTGAACACGCCGATCATCGCGGACAAGTTGCTCAAGGGCGAATTCCACGAGATCAAGGCCATCATGTCCAAGTCTCAGGAACTGGGCATGCGTACTTTCGATGCGTCGCTGTTCGAGCTGTACAACGAAGGCGTGATTTCGTTCGACGAAGCCATCCGCAACGCGGACTCGGCCAACGAGCTGCGTTTGAACATCAAGCTCAATGGCCGCCCGCAGACGGCCGAGACGTTGTCGCTGGCGCCAAGCGAGCCCGAGAAAAAGGACGACGCCGCGGCGGCTTAACCGCTTCGTATCACTGGTGTATGGTGGACGCCAGCGCCGCTCGGAACCCGCTTTTCCGGTGCGCGTTCCACACCAATGAAGACAGTCACCGGTACGTTGATCACCGCCAGGGAAGCCGACAGCGCTGAGCGCACCAAGCGATTGCGCGCGCTTGCCTGGCTGATGGACAACTCCATTCCGCTGCCCGGCGGCTATCGCATAGGCCTGGATCCCATCATCGGCCTGGTGCCCGGACTGGGCGATGCCATCGGCGCATTGATCTCGGCTTACATCATCAATGAAGCCCGTGGCATGGGCGCGCCCCGTAGCGTGCTGCTGCGGATGATGAGCAATGTGATGATCGATACCATCCTCGGCGCCATTCCGTTTGCCGGCGATGTTTTCGACGCCGCTTACAAAGCCAACACTCGCAATATCGCGCTGCTCGCCCGCTATCAGCTCGACCCCGCCGGCAGCCAGCGAGGCAGTCGCTGGTTCGTCGCGGGATTCTTTCTATTGCTGACCTTGATGGTGCTGCTCTTGATCGCCATCCCGGTGCTGGTGATTTACGGCATCGTGCAGCTGTTCTAGGTTCAGACCAGCCGAACGTCCACTCCTTGCGCGCGGATGGCTTCGATGCATGCCGCGTCCGCGCCGCTGTCGGTGATCAGAATATCCATTTGATCTACCGGGGCGATCACCGAAAGATTTCGCCGCAGCAGTTTGGATGAGTCCGTGACCGCGACGACGCGCTGCGAAATACGGATCATCTGCGCATTCAACTGAGCTTCCAGCACGTACGGAGTCATCAGTCCGATCTGCGGATCCAGGCTGTCGACGCCAAGAAACAGCAGGTCGGCATGCAGCGTGCTCAGTGCCTGCTCGGCCTGCGGGCCGGACAGGGAGAATGACTTCTGGCGCAGTACGCCGCCGGGAATGATCACGTTCACGTGCGAGGAGTTCGCCAGCAGCACCGCGATATTCAATGCGTTGGTGATGACGTTGATCGACGCGAGCTTCAAGGTGCGGATCTGTTTCGCGATCTCAGCAGTGGTCGTGCCCGAGTCCAGAATGACGGTCTCGCCATCCCGGATCAGCTCGGCCGCGGCCGCGGCGATCCTCACTTTCTCCGCGCGATGCAATGTTTGTTTGACGTCGATCGGCAGTTCATCGCTGTCGCCGCGGGGCAGGGCACCGCCATGCGTGCGAACCACGACGCCCATCTGTTCGAGCGCCGTCAGGTCCGTACGAATGGTCACGGCTGAGACGCCAAAGCTGTCCGCGAGCTCGGCGACCGTGCCTTGAGTGTTCGTCTCGATGAGCGAGCGAATGCGTCGGCGACGCTCTTCCATCGACAGCGCGCCGGCGCCTTTCTTGGGTTTGGTCATGGTTGCGTGAGATGGGTAAATGGCTTTCGTTTCAGTCGTTAACGAAAGCATAACCCATTAATTCTTGCGGTCAAATTAAAAACGAAAGTAAACGAAAGTTTCTTGTGCTTTCGAAATCCGTCGCATAGGATGGCAGCGCCTGGCCAAAGAAACATGCGGTGGAGCCCATGTCTCACACATATAAAGCCGTCTCTCTCGCTCTGCTCGGCGTCACGCTCGGCGCTGCGGCGCTGGCCCAGGAAACCCGTCAGGGATCCTCCTCGGATCAGCTCGAAGAAATTGTGGTTGNTGGTGAACCGGCACGCGCGCGGCGCTCGTCGAATCGCTGGACCGTAAACGTGCAGCGCTGGTCGTGCAGGACTCGATCGTCGCCGAAGACCTGGGGCGCTTTCCCGACGATAACGTTGGCGACTCGCTGTCTCACATCACCGGCATAACCTTGCAACGTACCCGCGGCGGCGAAGGACAGTACGTCAACGTGCGAGGGCTCGGTCCCGAGTTCAGCATCGTCACATTGAACAATCGCATCCTTGCGACCGAAAGCGACGGCCGTGAGTTCGCGTTCGATGTATTGCCCTCGGAAATCATCGCGGGCGCGGACGTGTTCAAGTCCGCCAACGCCGTCAACCTCGAAGGCAGCATTGGCGGTGCGGTCAATCTGACTTCGGCCCGACCGCTCGATCGGCCCGGGTTGCGCACGTCGCTATCGGTCAAAGGCGATTACAACGACCTGTCCGAGAACTCAGGTTACAAAGTCAGCGGCGTGTTCAGCGATACCTTTGCTGAGGACCGCATGGGCGTGCTGCTCACGGCGGTCTATCAAGACACCAAGGTGCGCTCGGACGCCGTGCACGAGTTCTATATCACGCCGGATTCGCCCGGCGAGTTCGATGCCAATGGTGACGGCGAGATTTCAGACGCCGAGAGTGAGCTGCTCGGCCTGTGCTGTACCAGCTTTGGCACACGCATCCAGCAACGAAAGCGCTCCGGCGTCACGGCCGTGTGGCAATGGCAGGTCAATAGCTCACTTCAGATGACCGTGGACGGCATGTTCACTCGACTGGATGCACCGACCGTCGGTTACCACCAGTCGTACTACGTCGAGGACTCCATCCTCGATGAAGAGACGGGCCTGCATCGCTGGAGCGATGTGAGCATTCGCGATCACTGGGTCACCGGCATGAGCATCGACCAGCTGGTGCCGGAGGTTTCCACGATCACCGAGCATCGCGTCGTCGACACCACGCAGTTCGGCTGGAACGCGGTCTGGCAGAGCACGGACAACCTCAAATTTACGTTCGATGCGTATCGTTCCAAGGCTGAGCGCGACTCGGGCGGCAAGAATACGTGGATGGTGTCCGGCATCGGCGGGCATCACACCGGCCGGGTGGCTATGCGCAATGGCGGCCTGCCGAACATCAGTGTGACGTTGGAAGATGGACGCGATCTTGCGACGGCACTGCAGAGCGGGGCGCTGGGCGATGCCGACTACGGTCTGCATTACATCGGTCTGTCGGGGACGGACCTGACCGATGAAGTGACAGGCCTTTCCATTGCCGGCGAACTGAAGCTCGAGTTCGGCGCGCTGCAGACCTTGCAGTTCGGCGTCGCCAGCACCGACCGTAACAAAGTACGCAAGACCATCGAGAACGACACCAACGGCGGCTCGTGCCAGTACTGCAACATGTACGACACGACCTTCGAAAGTCTCGGGGCGCATGTCGTGCGGCCCGTGTCCTTGCCAAATTTCATGCGCAACGCCGGCGGCAGTTATCCGCGCCGTTTTGTATCGATCGAGGCCAGCTCGTATCTGAATGCGCTGCGCGCGCTCGATGGCCAGCCCATCCTCGATGAGCACGGTGATCCCACCGGTGCCGTGTTCGATTCGTCATTGACGGCACCGGAATTCAATCCGGTGCAGTCCTATGACGTGGACGAAGAGACCACCGCGCTATATCTGAACGCGAACTTTCGCGGTGACAAGTGGTTCGCGAGCGCCGGCGTGCGATGGGTGTCGACGGATACGACAGCCAGGACCGCCGTCGACAGCATCGAGTTCGTCGACGATCCGACGCCCCAGATCCCCACCTCCAGCCCCACTGTCACCTACAGTCCCGCCGAGCCGCTGACGCAGAAGGGCAGCTATGACAAGTTCCTGCCAGCGTTCAATGTAGGTTACTGGCTGCGCAACGATCTGCTGTTGCGTGTGGGCGCCGCGAAGGTGATGGCGCGTCCCTCGCTCAATCAGCTTGCGCCCACGCGGATCGACAACACGCTCGATCGCACTTATCTCGTGATCTATGACGGCAATGCGGATCTGCAGCCAGTCGAGGCCGATCAAGCAGACCTGTCGGCGGAGTGGTACTTCGCCGGCAAGTCGGTGCTGAGCGGGGCTGTGTTCTGGAAGCACATCACGAACTTCATCACTACCGAGCTGCAAGAGAACGTCGACATCGGCGTCGTCGGCAACATCGGCGGTGCCGGCGAGGCGCCGGTGCTGTACGACGTGAGCCGTCCGATCAACGGCGACAAAGCCAAGGTGCTGGGCGTCGAGCTGGGGCTGCAGCACTTCTTCGACAACGGCTTCGGCATGCGCGCCAACTACACGTACACCGATACCAAGGCCTATGTCGGTGGCGTGCACGTCGGTCCGCTCGAGAATGTTTCCGAATCGGCATATTCCCTCGCGCTGATGTTCGAGAACGAGCGCTGGGACGTGCAGCTCGCGGCCGATTACAGCGGCAAGTACACCGAAGTCAGCGATTCGGTCGCCGACCGCTCGCAACAGGTCGAGCCCATCACCTGGGTGACGGCGTCGGTGGCCTACAAGATCACCGATGGATTGAGCGTTTCTCTGGAAGGCCGCAACCTGCTCGACGAATATTACGTCGCCTATCTCGGCCGCCGCGACATGCTGGCTGGCTTCGAGACCTGGGGACGCTCGTATCTGTTGGGCGCTAGCGCGAAATTCTGACGGGGAGTGTTTGTGGTCAAGCAAAAACAACCACGCCGTAGCGTCGACCTGACCTGGATGCTCGCGATCCTAACGCTAGTGTTTGCCACGGCTTCGCCAGCGTCGCAGCCGGCACCTCGTAGCAACGGTCTGGCGCAAACGCCGCCGATAGGCTGGAGCAGCTGGAACAACTTCGGCGATGACATCGACGAGCAGATCGTCATCGAGACCATCGATGCCATGATTGGCAACGGAATGCGCGACGCCGGCTACGTGTTCGTCAACCTGGATGACGGCTGGCAGCGCTACAAGGGTGCGCGTCGCGATCATCCGCTCGAATACGATCCGAAGAAGTTCCCACGCGGCATCAGCTATCTGGCGGACTATGCCCATCAACGCGGCATGAAGCTCGGTATCTACTCCGGGCCGGGGCAGACCACGTGCGCCGGCTACACGGGCAGTGAAGGGCACGAAGCCGAAGACGCCAGGATGTTCGCCAGCTGGGGCGTCGATCATCTGAAGTACGACAGCTGCTGTTCACACCGGGACGCGCCCAAGGAAGAGCTGCAAAAAATCTTCCGGAGCATGTCGAATGCATTGATGTCGCAGCAGCGCGGCATCGTGCTGCATGCCTGTCATTGTGGCTGGGGCGATATCTGGGAATGGGCGGCGGCGCTCGGCATCAATCATTGGCGCATCGGGCAGGACATCTCCGATGACTTCAACTATCCCGGCAACCGTGAGCAATATTACTTCGACGTGCTCGATCAGCTGGATCGCGGCGTCGGTCTGGAGAAGTACGCAGGCCCGGGCCACTGGAACGATTACGACATGCTCATCGTCGGGCTCGACGGCAAGAGCAAGCAGCTGGTCGGCACGGGTGCGTCCAACATCGAGTACCGCACTCACTTCAGCCTGTGGGCGATGGTGTCCTCGCCGATGCTGGTGGGCGCGGACGTGCGCAAGCTCGATCAGTATTCGCTGGCGACGCTGACGAACCAGGAGATCATCGCGCTCAATCAAGATTCCGCCGGCAACATCGCCCACAAGGTGCGCGACGACGGCGATCTCGAAGTGTTCGCCAAAGAGCTTGCCGATGGCAGTCACGCCGTCTTGCTGCTCAATCGAGGCGCCGCGACTGCAACGATGACTTTCAGTCCGCGGGCGGACCTGCAAGTGCCGATGGATCGCTACAGCATCCGCGATCTTTGGGCGCACCGCGACCTCGGCACGTACGACATTCCGTTTACGACCGAGGTGCAGAGTCACGAAGCGCGCGTGTTTCGCATTCGTCAGCTGGCAACCAGCGCGAATGGTCGCTCCGTCAGCGACGCAGCCGAGCAAGAGTCGGCGCAATGAAACCCTGGCTGCTCTATGCGTTGACCACGCTGCTCCTGTGGGGAGTGTGGGGTGCATTGGCCGGACTGCCGAGCGCCAACGGCGTTCCCGAGACACTGAACTACGTCGTCTGGTCGCTGACGATGATTCCCCCGGCGCTGGTGGTTTTGAGTCGCAGCGGTCAGCCGTTACTGCGTGATCGCCGTTCGGTGACATTGGGCCTGGCCATTGGCCTGCTCGGAGCGGGCGGGCAGCTGGTGTTATTCCACGCGGTGCGGATCGGACCGCCGTATCTCATCTTTCCCATCATCTCGTTATCGCCGGCGCTCACGATCGCCTTGTCATTCGCGCTGCTGCGCGAGCGCACGGGCTTGCTCGGTTTGGTAGGAATCGTGCTCGCGCTGTTGTCGCTTCCCTTGTTTGACTATCGTGCCGATGGCGAGGTGGCTGCATACGGCAGTTGGTTTGCAATGGCGCTCGCGGTGCTGGCGGCGTGGGGCGTGCAGGCATACGTGATCAGGCTGGCCAATGCGAGCATGGACGCGGCGAGCATCTTCTTCTACATGATGTTGAGTGGTTTGCTGCTCAGCCCCGTGGCGCTCGCCATGACGGATTTCTCGCAACCGATCAACTACTCCTTCGATGGTCCGGGCCTGGCGGCGGGCATTCAACTGTTGAATGCCATTGGTGCTCTCACGCTCGTGTATGCGTTCCGCTTCGGCAAGGCCATCATCGTTTCGCCGCTGGTGAATGCCGGCGCGCCGTTGTTGACGGCGCTGCTGTCGCTGGTACTCGCGGGTGCGATGCCGGGCCCCTACAAGGTGGCGGGGATCGCGCTGGCGCTCACTGCGGCGTTGCTGTTGGCCGTGCAGCCCGAGGAGTCGGCGCAGCGATGAGAACGTTGCTCGACATCGTGGCGCGGCATAAGCGAGGAGAGCATGCGGGGGTTTACTCTTTGTGCTCGGCGCATCCACGCGTCATTGAGAGCGCGATGCGAGAGGCGAGCGCTTGCAACGCGCCGTTGCTGGTCGAGGCCACGTCGAATCAGGTCAATCAATTCGGCGGCTATACCGGCATGACGCCGGTCGACTTCCGGGGCTTCGTGCTCGATATCGCGAAGCAAGTTGGCTTCCGCGAAGCAATGCTGTGGCTGGGTGGCGATCATCTCGGCCCCAATGCCTGGCGGCATGAGCCGGCGGACGTGGCCTTGGTGAAATCTGCCGAAATGATTCGGCAATACGTCGCGGCGGGCTTTCGGAAGATTCATCTCGATTGTTCCATGGCGTGCGGCGGCGATCCCGAGCCCTTGCCCGAAGCCATCATCGCCCGGCGGGCGGCGCGGCTTTGTGCGGTCGCCGAGAACACCTGGCACGAGGCGGGCGGCGAGCCGCCGGTGTATGTGATTGGCACCGAAGTGCCGGTACCGGGCGGTGCAACTGAATCTCTCGGGGAGTTGGCAGTCACCAGCCCCGATGCGGCTGGCGCGACCATCCGGGCTCACCAGGCGGCATTTGCCGACCTTGGCCTGGATGCAGCCTGGTCGCGGGTCATCGCTTTGGTGGTCCAGCCCGGCGTCGAATTCGATCATCACAAGGTGATCGACTATCGACCCAACAAAGCGCAGGCCCTGAGCGCCTTCATTGCCGGCGATCGGCAGTTCATTTTCGAGGCGCATTCCACCGATTATCAGACGGCGCCGAATCTCGAGGCGCTGGTGCGCGATCACTTCGCGATCCTCAAGGTGGGGCCGGGCGCTACCTATGCGCTTCGCGAAACGCTTTGGGGCCTGGCCGCCATCGCACACGAGTTGCCAGGCGGCGCCACTCAGGAAGACTTGCGTGCGACGGCACTCGAAGTCATGCGCAACGATCCTCGCCATTGGCGCAGCTATTACCACGACGCCGAGCGACAGACGCTCGACCTGCAATTCAGTCTCAGCGATCGCATTCGTTACTACTGGCCGCATCCTCGGGTGAAGCAGGCCTCTGAGTCGCTGCTGATGCGACTCAGAGGCGTCACGTTGCCGCTCACGCTGCTGAGTCAGTTCTTACCTCATCAATACGAGGCAGTGCGTGCCGGCCGACTGCCGGCCGAGGTCGACGCGCTGCTCAACGAAGGCATCGCACTGGCGCTGCGTCCCTATATGCGCGCGTGCGGTGTGCCGGATTCTCAGGAGTAATAGTCAATGGCGACTGATTTTCCGGGCGTGGGGCAGGCAGAGCTGCAAGCCCGTGGCGCCGAATGGACGGCTCGCGAGATCGCGCAGCAACCGTCCGTCTGGCCGCAAGTTGAGCGGCTCGTGTCTGAGCAGCGCGCTCAGCTCGATCGATTCCTGCAGCCGTTACTGACCCAGTCTTCATTGCGTGTGGTGCTGAGCGGCGCGGGTACATCGTCGTTCATCGGCGATTGTCTCGTGCCGGCGTTGTCGGTTCGGTTGCAGCGTCGCGTCGAGTCGATCGCCACGACCGATCTCGTCAGCGGTCCGCAGTTGCGCCTGCACAGTGACGTGCCGACGCTGCTGGTCTCTTTTGCGCGTTCCGGTAACAGCCCGGAGAGTGTTGCCGCCGTCGATTTCGCTGAACGCGCGGTGACCGACATCCATCATCTAATCATCACCTGCAACGCCGAAGGCGAGCTCGCGAAACGGGTGAGTGGCCTACGCAGCGCTCATTTGATCGTGCTGCCGGAGGCCACCAACGATCGCAGCTTTGCCATGACCTCGAGCTTTACATCGATGTTGCTGACGGCTGCATTGGCTTTCGGTGTCTTGCGGCCGCAGAGCGTGACGTCGGTGGCAAATGCCGCCACCAAGGTGTTACAACAGGCGTCGGCGGCTGCGCAGCGCCTGGTGAGGCGCGAATTTCAGCGGGTTGTGTATCTTGGTAGCAATGAGCTGCGATGGTTGGCTTCGGAGGCGGCGCTCAAGCTGCTGGAGCTGACCGACGGCAAGGTCGTCGCGTTGGCGGAGTCGACGCTGGGTTTCCGCCATGGTCCGAAGACGGTGATCAACGACAAGACGTTGGTGGTCGTGATGGTCGCGAATGATGCGTACACGCGTGCTTACGATCTGGACCTGCTCGCCGAGCTGCGGCGGGAGGCACGCGCCGGCGCTGTGCTCGCGCTCAGCGCGAGGCAGGATGGCTTGCCGGAAGGAGACAACGTGGTTTACGACGGCCTGCGCGAAAACAGCGATTTCGAGCTGGCCTTTGCGCACATCCTGGTCGCGCAGAGCTACGCGCTGTTGCAATCGTTGGCGCTCGGGCTGACACCGGATCGTCCGAATGCGGCGGGCGTGGTCAATCGGGTCGTGCAGGGAGTGACGATTCATCCTTGGTCAGAGCATAGAGAGCATGTTTCTCGGCGTTGATGGCGGCGGCACCAAAACGGCATACGCGCTGATCGAGGCGGGCGGTCGCATCCGCGCGCGGCATGTTGGTCCGAGCGTCAGTCATCTGGCCGAAGGATTTGCGCGAGCCACGGAATTGCTGATCGATGGCATCGGTACGACCCTGGCGCAGGCCGCTTGCACGCCGGGCGATGTCACCTTCGCGTTCGTTGGCTTGCCCGCTTACGGCGAAGATAGCGCGACGACTGCAACGATGGACGCGATGCCTGCGTCGCTACTCGATGTGAGCCGCTATCGCTGTGGCAACGACACGATCTGCAGCTGGGCAGGCTCTTTGGCTTGCGAAGATGGCATCAGTGTCATTGCGGGCACAGGCTCCATCGCATATGGCGAGTACGCCGGACGCAAGGCGCGAGCGGGCGGGTGGGGCGAGCTGATCGGCGATGAGGGCTCGGCCTATTGGATTGCACGCGAGGGATTGAATCTGTTCTCTCGCATGAGCGATGGTCGAACCACGCGCGGGCCGTTGTACGAGCTCGTGCGTGCTCGGTTCGGCATTGCGATCGACTTGGATCTGTGTGCACGCATCTATGGCGAGTCGGGCAGCGTGCGTAGCGTGTTTGCTCAGTTGGCCGTGCTCGTGCATGAAGCTGCTCAAGCGGGCGATGCGCAGGCGCTGGCAATCTTCGATCGGGCGGCGAAGGAATTGGTCGAGTGCGTGGCGGCCGTGCGCCGGTCGTTGGCTGTGCCGGTGGGCGACGTCGTGCCTGTATCGCACAGTGGCGGCGTGTTCAATGGCGCGATGTTCTCACGCGACGCTTTCCGCTCGGCGCTCGAGTCGGTGAACCAGGGATTTGAGTACCGTGCGCCGGTGTACACACCTGACGTTGGCGCCGCGCTGTATGCGGCGCAGCTCGCAGCGCAGCCGCTCGATGAATCAGCCAAGCAAACACTGAGGCAACAGTGCACGGCGTAGCATCAGTTCGCCGTTGGATGGCAGCGATCCTGCTGACAGTCGCGTTAACCGCCCACGCAGAGCAACCTCTTTATCAGGCCAGTGATTTTGCGAACATCGAGAAGATCGATACTCACGTCCATTTGCATGGACCGCTGCCGACGCTGCTGTCTCGCGCGAGCGCCGATAACTTTCGGCTGTTGACCATCAACGTCAACTACAGCGATTTTCCACCGCTGCCAGAGCAGCATCGGGATGCGCTGGCGCTGCGCGAAGCCTATCCCGACCGCGTGGCGTTCGCCACGACCTTCGATGCGGCCGGCAGCGATCAGCCGGGTTGGGAGCAGGGCGTAATGCGTCATCTGAGCGATGCACTCGCTGCGGGCGCCGTCGCGGTGAAAGTATGGAAGGATATCGGCATGCAGCAGCGTGACGCCGATGGCCGCGTCGTGATGATCGACGATCCGCGTTTCACGCCCATTTTTCGCATGCTCGAAGGGCAGGGCATCGTTGTGCTCGGTCATCTGGGAGAGCCACGTAACGCCTGGCTGCCGTTGTCGGAAATGACCATCAGCAGCGACCGTGAGTACTTCAAGACCCATCCGCAATATCACATGGCCACGCATGCCGAGTGGCCGAGCTATGAGCAGCAGATTGCGGCGCGCGATCGGCTGCTCGAACGTCATCCGAAGCTGCGGTTCGTTGGCGTGCACCTCGCGTCGCTCGAGTGGAGTGTCGATCGAATCAGCGAGTTTCTGAATCGTTATCCGAACACATCGGTCGATCTCGCCGCGCGTCTGTCACATCTGCAGCGACAAGCGAGCATTGAGCGCGACAAGGTGCGCCGCTTCTTCCTCCAGTTTCAGGATCGCATCCTGTACGCGACCGATATTGCTTGTCAGGGGCCGCAGGAGGACAGCGCCTGCGCGGCCCAGGCGGATGAGGCCTGGCGTGACGACTGGCGGTTTCTGAGTAGTGGCGATACGTTGCGATCGGCTGAGTTCGAAGCCCCCTTTCGCGGTCTGTCGTTGCCGCGTGACGTGATCGATAAGATCTACAGCGGCAATGCCCGCCGCCTGTTTCCGACGGCGTGGCCGAGCGCTGAACTACGCCTTCAATGACGTCGCAGTCACTGGCAACTTGCGCAGCCGCGTGCCGGTGGCGGCGAAGATAGCATTGGTCAGTGCCGGGGCAATCGCCGACGTACCGGGCTCGCCAATGCCGCCCGGCGCATCGTTGCTCTTGACCAGGTGCACCTCGATGGTGGGCGCCTCGTTGATCCGCATCACGCGATAGTCGGTAAAGTTGTTCTGTTGCACGCGGCCTTTGTCGAAGGTGACTTCGTTCCAGAGCGCGGCGCTCAGACCGAATACGACGCCGCTTTCGATCTGCGCGATGACCGTGTCTGGATTGACGATGTGCCCGCAGTCGACGGCGCATACGACGCGATGCACCTGCACCTCGCCATCCGCACCGACGGAAATCTCCGCGACCTGGCTCATGTAGCTGCCGAATGCGAATTGCACCGAGAGGCCGCGGCCCATGCGCCGTCCCTCAATGGCACTGAGCGGTTTGGACCATCCCGCTTTGTTGGCAGCGAGCTCGAGCACGCTGCGCATGCGAGGCTGGTTCTTCAACAGGCCCTGACGATAAGCCAGCGGATCCTGCTTGGCCGCCGCAGCCAGTTCGTCGATAAAACTTTCGACCACCCAGATGTTATGAGTCGCACCCACGCCGCGCCAGAACGCGGTCGGCACCGGCGACTCATGCCTCACATACTCGACGCGCACATTTGGAATGGCGTACGGCTGATCTTTGGCGCCTTCGACTGCGTCGCTGTCGATGCCGTTCTGGACGGCGGCCGGCGCGAAGCGCGCCAGGATGGAAGAGCCGGTGATGCGGTGAAACCACCCAACCGGCAACGACTTGTCGTCCAACCCCGCGGACATGCGATCAAGGTAGTAAGGACGATACATGTCGTGCTGGATGTCGTCTTCGCGCGAGTAAACCACCTTCACCGGGCCGCGTGCCTGTTTGGCGATTTCCACCGCCAGCGCAATGAAGTCAGTTTCCAGGCGGCGGCCAAAACCGCCGCCGAGATAATGATTGTGGACGCGCACTTTGTTGAGCGGATAGCCGGTGATCTTGGCGGCGACGCCTTGAGCGAGTGCGGGCACTTGGGTGCCGACCCAAAGCTCGCATAGCCCGTCGCGCAGATCGACGGTGCAGTTCACGGGCTCCATCGTCGCGTGCGCGAGATAAGGCATTTCGTAGATCGCTTCGACCTTACGGGTCGCAGCGCCAATCGCCTTGTCCGCCTGGCCATCGTTGCGAGCGACTGCGCCTGGTTTCTCCGAAGCGGCACGCAGGCCTGCGACCAGCGTTTGCGTCGTGAGCGTGGCGTTGGCGCCTTCGTTCCAAGTCGGCGACAGCGCCGCGAGTCCTTGCTTTGCAGCCCACATGTGATCGGCGAGCACCGCGACCGCATGATCGAGCTTGATGACCTGGCGCACGCCTTTGACTGCCATGGCCTGGTTTTCGTCGCCGGCTTGCAGCTTGCCACCCAGCACCGGAGAGATCGCGATCGCCGCGACACTCATGTTCGGCAATCTCACATCGATGCCGAAGCGGGCCTGACCATTGATCTTCTCGGGCGAGTCGAGCCGCTGGTGCGCCTTGCCGATGAGCGTGAAGTCCTTCGGTTGCTTCAGCGTAACCTCCTTGGGCACGGGAAGCTGCGCTGCGGCGTCGACCAGTTCGCCGTAATTGAGCGTTCGATTGCTGGCTTGATGAGTCACCACGCCATTGCGTGCGACACAGGTGCTGGGATCGACCTTCCATTGCTGTGCCGCTGCCGAGATGAGCAGGGTTCGCGCCGTCGCGCCGGCTTGCCGCAGAGGTGTCCAAGTGGCGCGAATCGACGTGCTGCCGCCCGTGACCTGGCCGCCCAGCAGCGGGTCGGCGTAGCGTGCGTTGTCTGCCGGTGCTTGCTCCAACTTGACCCGATCGAGATCGACGGCCAATTCTTCGGCGAGCAGCATGGGCAGAGAGGTGAATGTCCCCTGGCCCATTTCAACCTTGTGGATGATTAACGTCACGACCCCGGCGCGGTCGATCCGGATGAACGCATTCGGCGCCAGGCCGGCGGACTCCTGTGTCATCGCGCTGGTGGCCTGACCGACGACCGCTTCGGACGGTTTCTCGTTGCGCGGCTGTTCCGCGCCGAAGCCGGGCAACGCAAAGCCGAGCAGCAGACCACCGCTTCCTTGCAGAAACAGTCGCCGCGAGGTGCTCTGTTCGCTGAGTGAGCGGATCACTGCGTTCATGTCGCCTCCGCCGCACGCTTGATGGCAGTGCGAATGCGTCCATAAGTGCCGCAGCGACAAATATTGCCGGCCATGGCGGCGTCAATATCCGCGTCCGAAGGCCGAGGGTTGGTGACGAGCAGGGCAGCGGCCGACATGATCTGCCCGGACTGGCAGTAGCCGCACTGGGCGACGTCCAGCTCACGCCATGCGACCTGCACTTTGCGGCCCACGGGATCCTGGTCCAGCGCCTCGATCGTGACGATTTTCTTACCCGTGACCGCGGCGACCGGCGTGACGCACGAACGCGTGGGTTGGCCATCGACGTGCACGGTGCATGCACCGCAGGCGGCAATCCCGCAACCAAACTTCGTCCCGGTCAATCCGATGACGTCGCGGAGCACCCATAAGAGGGGCATGTCGGGTGGAACATCGAGGGTATGCGATTTGCCATTGACGGTGAGGGCGGGCATACAGTCTCCGTGACGACGCCGAAGCTGGCACAAGGACGGCTTGTGTCACGGACTGGTTCCTGGTTTTGCGTGGCGTGCGCGAACTACTGAGACTACGATGCGCAACCTGAGCGCCACGAGAGTCAATCAATGACGCTATTGTCGGTGAACTTTTGCGGGTGAAGCCGCGTTCACCCAGATTCGCGGGGAGGATCAAACATGCCGATGTCGACTCGTCATGGTCTGCAACGATGGGTGCGAGCCTGGGGGCTCGGGCTGCTGCTCGGTGGAGTCGCAGCGCAGGCACTGAGTGCCGAAGCCAGGCGCGAAGACTGCGAGAAGTCGTACAAGCCCTCGACCGGGCAGGCCGGCAAGGACGTGGTCTGGGTGCCGACCAACGATCCGCTGGTCACTCGAATGCTCGAGATGGCGCATGTCGGTAAGAACGATCTGGTGTATGACCTCGGCGCCGGCGACGGCAAGATCGCGATCGCCGCGGCGAAGCAGTTCGGCGCTCGTGCGGTAGGCGTGGAATACAACCCGGAAATGGCGCAACTGGCTCAATGCATGGTGCGCGCCGAAGGGGTCGGCGACCAAGTCAAGGTCATCCAGGGCGATATCTTCGAGACGGATTTCAGTGCCGCCACCGTGGTCACGCTGTACTTGCTGCCGGAACTGAATCTGAAACTGCGCCCCACCATCCTGAAGATGAGGCCGGGCACGCGCGTCGTCTCGCATTCGTTTCTGATGGACGACTGGCGGCCGGATGAGAGCTCCGTGTCGACCGACGGCGCGGCTTATCTGTGGATCGTGCCGGCCGATGTTTCAGGCAAGTGGACTTTCAAGCAGGAGCGCGGCAAGGACAGCTTCAATGTGAATCTGGTGCAGACCTTCCAGAAGCTGTCAGGGACGGTGGGCAAGCGCAGCGATGACGTCAGCAACGCCGAAGTGCGTGGCACTCAAGTGGAGATGATGTTCTCGGAAGGCAATGTACAAACGCGTCTGAAGGGAGTGGTAACAGGCAATCGCATCGATGCGCAGGTGACTCGCAACGATGTGACCTCGAACTTCGTGGGCACCCGTCTCTAGTGAGCAGATCGCTCGACGGAGAGCGCGCGCCAGAGGGAATTGCCACGCGCTCGGCGGCTTCAGACGTACCGACGCCGACGCTCAGCGTCTTCGATGCGATCATGATTACGGTCGGCATCGTCATCGGCGCGGGCATCTTCCAGACGCCTTCGCTGGTCGCCGGCATTGCCGGTTCACCCACGACAATGCTGTTCGCGTGGGTGTTGGGTGGCGTGCTGTCGCTGGTCGGCGCGCTCACCTACGCGGAGTTGGCCGCCACCTATCCAAGCGCGGGCGGTGATTACACCTTCCTTACGCGCGCCTACGGTAAGAATGTGAGCTTCCTGTTCGCCTGGGCGCGCAGTGCTGTGATCTGCACCGGCTCGATTGCGCTGCTCGGCTTCATCCTGGGCGACTATCTCACGCGCCTGTACAGTTTCGGTGAGTACTCCTCGGCAGTGTATGCGACGGTGGCTGTCGTGGTGCTGACCGTCGTCAACCTCATCGGGCTGCGCAGCTCCTCGCGCGTGCAAAACGCGCTCACGTTGCTGGAGATCGGTGGGGTGTTGGTGGTCGCCATCGCCGGCATGACCTTGGAACCTTCGGCCCCGGTCGCCGCAACAGCTGCGTCGGAGGGGGTAGGGGCGTTCGGTCTCGCAATGGTGTTCGTGCTGCTGACGTTCGGCGGTTGGAACGAAGCGGCCTACGTCTCGGCCGAGGTTCGCGGCGGGCCGCGTGCGCTGGTGCGCACGCTGGTCATTTCGATCGGCATCATCACGATCGCGTATTTGATTTTCGTGGCCAGCGTGTTGCACGGCCTGGGCCTGGAGCAGCTCAAGGCGAGCAAGGCCGTCGGCATCGATGTGATGGAGGGCGCGTTGGGTCCGTTGGGCGGCCAGTTGCTCGGCGTGATCGTCGCGATCTCGGCACTCACGTCCATGAACTCGACCATGATCGTCGGCGCGCGCAGCAACTACTCGGTGGCGCAGGATTGGTCGGCGTTGCGATTCATGGGGCAGTGGCAGGGCACGCGCCATGCGCCTATCGTGGGGTTTGTCGTTCAGGCCGTGATTGCGCTGGCGCTCATCGCCTTCGGCGCACTGGAGAAAGACGGCTTCTCCACCATGGTGGAATTCACCGCGCCGGTGTTCTGGTTCTTTTTCATGCTCAGCGGTATCGCACTGTTCGTGCTGCGTCGACGGGATCCGGAACGCGAGCGGCCATTCCGTGTGCCGCTGTATCCGGTGCTACCCCTGATTTTCATCGCGACGTGCGCGTATCTGCTCTATTCGAGCATCACTTACGCCGAGTCGCAGCACGCAAGCTATGTCGCGCTCATCGTGATGATCAGTGGCGCGGTGGTATTGCTGGGCTTGCGCCTTCGCGGAGCTAAGGCGACTTGAGGCCCTTGCCGGTTGCTGCCCAATAAATCCCACCGTACAAGTGGTGCATGAACACTTGATCGGAGTAGGTGGCCGGCAGATGTCCCAACGCCGTATAAAAGGCGCGGCCGCCGTCATAGGGCTGATACCAGCTGATCGGATGCATGGGCACGGTCTTGGCTTCCGCCCGGCGCTGCTCCGTAGGTTCATACGTCGATTCGTCCACCGAGAGCAGATAGCGCAGTGACGGCGAGCGAGACGCGTCGAACTCGTACCATTCCTCGGTGGTCAGGAAGCGCGGTGCAAAGCGTTCCATGCCGGGAAAGTCGCGGCTCTCGACATTGACCATCGCGGTCTGGATCGCGGGATGACGGCGGAACATGTGCCCGACCATCTTGGTGTACCAGGGCCATCGATACTCGGTATCGGCAGCGCTGTGCACGCCGACGAACCCTTTGCCGCTGCGAATGTAGCGCTCGAACGTAGCCTGTTGCTCGTCGTTCAACACATCGCCCGTCGTGAGCAGGAACATGACCGCCGCGTGCTTGGTCAGCTCGTCTTCCTTGAACAGCCGATTGGGGTCGTCGGTCCAGAACACGTCGAAGTGATGCAGCTTGCCGAGCCCGCGGATGGCCGTGACGGCTTCATTGATGGACTCGTGGTGCCAGCCGGCGGTCTTGCTGAACACTGCCACGCTGAACTGCTGCGCAAAGGCTGCCGGCGCGATCAGGCAGCCGAGCAGACTCAATAACCAGGTGCTCGAATATTTCATGGGACATCCATGGCCAAAGGACGGCCAGCATCTTGCGCCACCCAGGCCGCTCGCCGAAAGCCCCTCGCGAGGCTCAATTCACGCTGAGGGCTCGCTCGACGAACGTGGTGATCGTCCGAGTCAACCGGGTCCGATTGACTTTCTTGCTGTCGGCGATGGCTGCATCGACGCCGCCGTGCAGGGCGTGAAAGAACATGATCGCGGTGGAGCGGGGCTCCTCGGCGATCCAGGCGCCAGCCTTCGCGCCTTCGCTCAGCAGCGTCGTCAACTGGTCGATCACCGGGTTGTTGCTCATCGAATGGCGATCGTACGGCTGGGCCTCATGGAAGATCACATCGTGCAGCCGGACGTGTTCCAGATAGCCCTCGATGACGGTTCTCACCCAGACTTGAAGTTTCGGCCGCCAGCGATCCGGCCCGCAGCGGTCCATGGCGATCTCCAGACGCTCCAGGAAGCCGGCAACGAATCGTTCCTGCAGAGCATGCAGCAGCGCCTCCTTGGAAGGGAAGTACAGATAGAACGTGCCTTTGGCGACCTCGGCAGCGCTGGCGATGTCATCGATGCTGGTGGCGCCGATGCCTTTGTCGACGAAGAGTTGTTGAGCGGCATCGAGCAATTCTTCCCGCCGCAGCTCGGCGGGCTTGGTGCGTGGACGGCCCCGTGCTCGAACGGGTGCCACCGTCACTATGCAACCCCAGCGAGGCTGGCTTCGACCGCCGCGCGATTGAAGGCGAGCTCGTGCGGCCGGAAGGCTCGTGCCTCGAGCCAGCACAGTGCCGTGCCGATCGTTGCAAAGGTCGCGGTGGGAATGCCGAAGAACTCGTGCGTCCCCATGTGCGGCACTTTTTCATAATGAGCGCAGGGGATGACGGAGGCGAGCGCGACCACGTTGCGTCGAATCTGACGACGTTGCGCATCGAGCCACCAGCTCAGCGCGCGGTCGCGCTCGGCCAGCAGCCCTTCGTCGCAGGCGCTGAAGATCTGCAGGGCTGCGAATGGCTCGTTCCACGACAGCCAATCGCGCCAGCGCGCCGCGACCTCGCGCAGGTCGTCCTTCAAGGTGGCGCTGTCGATGATGGAAACGACCAGTGGCCACTGGCTCACGTCGTGCTGTGTCATGACCAAATAATGACTGGCGGTCAGTCAGTAGTCAAGGCAGATGCGAACGGATCGCATTTGGCGATATCGGGCGCAGGGTCTCATTGACCCCTTGCAACGGACTTCCCACGCGCCCAGGCTGACCCTTGCCACAGCGGTGGGGGCGAGCATGAAGAGCGGATTGGACTTGCGAAGCGCGTTGTTCATGGGGCTGCTACTGACGGTAATGGCGAGCGCCGCCGAGCATAGTCATTCCTCCTTGGGCAAGGTCAACTTTGCGGTGTCGTGCACGGCACCGGCGCAGACGCAGTTCAACTACGCGATCACGCTGCTCCACCATATGACTTACCCGCAGGCGCGGGAAGCGTTCGAACAGACCCTCCAGACCGAACCAAGTTGTGCCATGGCTCACTGGGGCGTGGCGATGACCTTGTTTCAACCGTTGTGGCCGACGCGTCCGGATGCGGCTGCGCTGGCCCGTGGCTGGGACGAGGTGCGCAAGGCAAAGTCGTTGCCATCGAGCACGCGTGAGCTGGAATTCATCGCCGCAGCGGAAGCATTTTTCGCGCCGCCCGAATCGACTGATTACTGGACGCGCATTCGTCGTTGGGAACAGGCGTCACGACAAGCCTACGAAGCGCTGCCCGGCGATGACGAGGCGGCGATCTTCTACGCGTTGTCCCATCTGGCGACGACACCTGCGAGCGGCAATCTGCGAGAACACGCGGACGAGTCCGCGGCGATTCTGCTGAAGGTGTATCAGAAGCAGCCGGACCATCCGGGCGTGATGCATTACCTCGTGCATGCCAACGACGTGCCGGGCCGTGAGCGCGAGCTCCTGGACATCACCAAAAAGTATGAGTCGATCGCGCCGAACAATCCTCATGCGCTACACATGCCGACGCATATCTATACGCGTCTTGGCGATTGGGATGGCGTCATCAAGGGTAACTTGCGAGCGGCCGACGCCGCGTTGTTACATCCGGCGGGTGAGCGGGGCGAGCTGGTCTGGGACGAGTTCGCGCATGCCATCGAGTATCTGATCTACGCGTATTTGCAGCAGGGTGCGGATGAGGAAGCGGCGGCACAGCTGCATCGATTGCAAAGCACGCCGCGCATGGAGCCGAGCTTCAAGACTGCTTTTCATCTCGCCTCCACGCAATCTCGCTATGCGCTCGAGCGACGTGATTGGAAGGCGGCGTTGCAGATCGAACCGCGCACGCCAACGTACCTCGATTGGGATCGTTTCATGTGGGCCGAAGCGACGGCCCAATTCGCCCGCGGCCTCGGTGCCGCTCATCTCGGGAAGAATGAAGAGGTGCAGCTCGTGCTGACGCGCCTTGATGAGTTGGAAGGCATCGCGCGCAAAGCGGGCGAGGATCAATTTGCTCGCACGATCAAAGTGCTGGATTTCGAGCTGGCAGCCTGGTCCGCACATGCACAGCATCAGGAAGCAAAGAGCATCGAGATCATGCGGCAGGCGGCCGAGCTGGAAGTCGCGACGCCGAAACATGCCGTGACGCCTGCGCCGACGTTGCCTGCGTACGAGCTGCTGGGCGATCTCTATAGCGAACAAAAGAAACCGGCCGAGGCGCTTGCGTCCTATCAACAATCACTGCAGCTGTATCCAAGGCGCTTCAACAGTCTGCTCGGTGCGGCTACAGCGGCGCGCGCTGTTGGTGACACGGCAAATGCGCGCGCTTTCTACACTCAGCTGCTCGAATTGGCGGCGCCAGATTCGCCGCGATTGGCGGTCAAAGAAGCGAAGCAGTACTTGGCAATGCGATAGTCACGCGGCGAGCTTCGCGGCAGCCTTGCGGCATCGTTCGAGCAATCGCGCATCGCCTGACTGCTCTGCATACGCAACGAACTCTTCCTTCGGACCGCGCCACTGAAGCGCATCGACGTTGTCGAACAGCGGGGCGTCGGTGCGTAGGGTCGCGAGGCGCTTGAACAGCAGCGCTTGATCCATGCGCTCGGCGCCGAGCACTTCTGCGGGAAAGTTTTCGATCGGTCCATATTTGTTCACGAGCCGCGCTGCGCCCACGCGGCCGATGCCTTCCAGCCCGGGATAGCCGTCCGCGGTGTCGCCGACCAGCGCCAGAAAATCTGGAATCAGCGCGGGCGGCACACCGAACTTTTCCTGCACCTCTTTGGCATTGCGCATCGCTTTGCTCTTACGATCCATCTGCACGATGCGATCCTCTTGCACGCATTGGGCGAGATCTTTGTCCGGCGTCCAGATGCAAATCTTCTCGACGCGAGGATCCGCAGCGGCGAGGTGAGCGGCCGAGGCCAGCGCGTCATCCGCTTCCAGCTCCACCATCGGCCAGGTTGCGATGCCCATCGCAAGCAACGCTCGTTCCAGCGGATGAAATTGCGCCCACAACGCGGGGTCGATGCCTTCGCCGGTCTTGTAGCCCGCCCACAACTGATTGCGAAACGACTCGATCACGTGATCGGTCGCGACGCCCACGTGGGTTGCACCTTGTTCGATCAGCTCCAATACGGTGTGCAGCACGCCATTGGCGGCGCCGAGCGGCTTGTCTTTACCCTTATTGAAGCGGCGCAGACCATAGAAATGACGGAACAGCTCGTAAGTGCCGTCGACCAGATGAATGACCATGCGCTCGCCCATGAAGAGGTGGAGGGATAGTCTGACACAATCGGCTTGCCCGCGACCGGGCAGGCTCGGGCGACGTGCCAGCAGGGTGTGTTAAGTTACGCCGTACCCCTGGAGACCGTCGCTGGAATGACTCAATTCGATGCTCTGTTCGGCGGCCGCTCGTTCGCGGCCATCCTCTTCGACATGGATGGCACGCTGCTCAGCTCCATCGAGGCGGCGGAAAGAGTCTGGACCCGCTGGGCCGCTCAATTCGGCATCGACGCACGCACATTTCTGCACGACATTCATGGCCGGCGCGCGGTGGACTCGGTACGCCGATTGAATATTCCCGGCATCGATCCGGAAGCCGAGGCAAATGCAATCACGCTCGCCGAGATCGAAGATGTCGAAGGCGTGCATGCGATCCCGGGTGCGCGAGAATTTGTCTCCAAACTTCCACAGGATCGCTGGGCCATCGTCACGTCGGCGCCACGAGCGCTGGCCGTTCGGCGACTGGCGGCGGCGGGATTGGCGACACCGTCCGTCTTCATCACCGCCGAAGATATTCCCAGAGGCAAACCTGATCCTGCGTGTTATCAGCTCGCCGCCCGCCAGCTCGGATGGAGCGCCGATGATTGTGTGGTGTTTGAAGATGCGGCCGCGGGCATTCGTGCCGGTGAAGCTTCCGGAGCCCCAGTGGTGGTAATCACCGCCACACATCAGCACCCCATGGACACCCATCATCCCAGCTACCTGGATTACAACAACTTAAAGGCCACGGTCCGTCCAGACGGTCGATTGCAGATCGGTTTGCATTCGACAAGGAAAATCTGACATGACAGTTATTCCGCGGTCGGGGTCTCGCGAGGGCCTCGGATAGTGCGACAATGTCCGCAGCAATGAGGATCTCGTCATGGCAGATTTTTCAGCGTTCCCGATCACCAAGAAATGGCCGCCCCGGCATCCGGACCGGTTGCAGCTATATTCGTTGCCCACGCCCAATGGCGTGAAGGTGTCGATCGCGCTGGAAGAAATCGGCCTGCCGTATGAAGTGCATCGGGTCAGCTTCGACACCAACGATCAGCTGACGCCGGAATTCCTGTCGCTGAGCCCCAACAATAAGATTCCGGCCATCATCGATCCGAACGGGCCGGGCGGCAAGCCGCTGCCGTTGTTCGAGTCGGGCGCCATCCTGATTTATCTGGCCGACAAGACCGGCAAGTTGCTACCGCAGGATCCTATCCTGCGCTACCAAACCATTCAGTGGGTCATGTTTCAGATGGGCGGCATCGGGCCGATGTTCGGCCAGGTCGGGTTCTTCCATAAGTTCGCCGGCAAGGAAATCGAAGACAAGCGGCCGCGCGATCGTTACGTCAACGAATCGAAACGTCTGCTCGGCGTGCTCGACAAACACCTGGAAGGCAAGAGCTGGATGATGGGCGACCAATACACCATCGCCGACATCGCCATCTTTCCGTGGGTGCGCAACTTGGTCGGGTTCTATGAGGCGGCCGAGCTGGTGGGCTTCAAAACCTTCCTCAACGTGCAGCGAGTGCTGCGGGCGTTCCTGTCGCGGCCCGCGGTGGAAGCGGGTTTGAATATTCCGCCGACACCGCCGAAAAACTAACGCCGTTACAAATCGGCGAGTGGATGTCTCGAGTCCGGCCAGTCGGGCGCTGCGAAGTGCCCGTCGATCCACTGCGAGGTGATCGCATCCAAGGTGCGCGGTTGCCACTGCGGCTTTTGATCCTTGTCGATCAACAATGCGCGCACGCCTTCAGGGAAGTCCGGCCGGGCGCAGCACTGGAGTGCAACGATCAGCTCGAGTCGAAACGTCTCGGCGAGATCGAGTCCACGCGTGCGGCGCTGAAGTTCGAAGCCCAACACGGCCGAAGTCGGTGATCCGGCGGCAAGCGTTGCGGCGGCACGCTTTAGCCACTCCTCTTTACCGTCGTAGCGAACAATCCGAGACACCATGTCCTCGACGGATTCGCCGTCACAGAACGATTGAATCTCTAGCTCGTAAGTCTTGAAGTTAGGCGCCGGCATCATGTCAGTTGCGCGGCTCGCGAACTCGCGGAGCAGGGCAGAGAGCACGTTGCGATTTTCGGTCGCGTCGGCGGTCCACATCGCTTGTGGCAGGCGTGCAAACAAGGCGTCTCGATCCGCGGAGCGCAGCGAGTAATCGGCGAGGCCGCCAACGAGCGCATCGCTGCCGTTGATCTGCACGCCAGTGAGTGCCAGGAACAGTCCGGTGCGATTCGGCATCCGCTGCAGAAACCACGTCGCGCCCACGTCGGGGAAGAATCCGATCGTGATCTCCGGCATGGCGAGGCGCGATGTTTCGGTGACGACGCGATGACTCGCACCGGCCATCAATCCGAGTCCGCCACCGAGCACGATGCCGCTGCCCCAGACCAGGAGCGGCTTTGGATAGCGATGTAACAAATAATCCAGCCGATACTCTTCGGTGAAGAAGGCCAGCGCCGTGGGATTCGGCATGACGCCTGGCTGCTCCTTCACGGCTTTGTAGAGACTGCGAATATCACCGCCGGCGCAGAAGGCTTTCTCGCCCGCGCCGTGCAGCACAACGCACGCGATTCCCGGATCCTCCGCCCAGCGCCGCAGCTGCGGATCGAGCAGCCGGATCATGTCGAGCGACAGCGCGTTCAACGATTTCTCGGCGTTGAGCTTGGCGAAGCCCAGACGATAGCCGTGTTGCGTGGGAACTTCTTCGAAGCGCACGCAGGCGCTTGCGGCATGCGCCGAGGTTGGGGAACCGGAATTCATCGCGGAACTATCAAGAACCTTTGTTCGGATTGATCAGGTACTTCTCACCGGTCGCGCGCCGGTTGTAGGCCTGGATCACTTCGGGCTGCAGAGCCTCGATCAACGAGATCTCCGCGGTGTAATGACTGGCGAAGGTGGTCTTCAGCTCGGCCACGATGCGCTCGCGCAGCTTCTGCGTCGCTTGCGGGCCGATCTTCTCCAGGAACCAGGTCAGCAGCCAACCGCCGACACCCCACGCCATGCCGACGTTGGTGCGATCGATCTCGATCGGCCGCGTATCGAGCACGCCATACGTGTACACCTGCTTGTGCACTGGCGAGCCGTAGCGGTTGAAGGTCGTGATCTTGCGGTTGATGGCGGCTTCCATGGCGATCAGGATTTGATTGGCGAGCTTGCCGCCGCCGACTGCATCGAAGGCCAGCGTTGCGCCAGTCGCCGCAAGCGCGTCGGTGAGCTCCGCCATGAAGTTCGGCGAGGTGCTGTCACAAATGTACTTCGCACCGATCTTGCGCAGCGTCTCGGCCTGTTCAGCACTGCGCACGATGTTCACGAGCGGCACGCCGTCCTTCTGACAGATCTTGCTGAGCATCTGCCCCAGATTCGACGCGGCGGCGGTGTGAACCAGCGCGGTGTGATTCTCACGCCGCATGGTCTCGACCATGCTGAGCGCGGTGAGTGGGTTGATGAAGCAGGAAGCACCTTCAGCAGGCGTGGTTCCTTCTGGCAGCACCAGACATGCGGCGGCTTTGACGACGCGATACTGCGCGTACATGCCGCCACCGAGTGCAGCGACGGTTTTGCCAACGAGTTTCTGCGCGTCCGCGCCCGCCTTGACGACGACACCAGCGCCTTCGTTGCCAACGACCATAGATTGATCGACGCGTGGCGCCATTCCGGCCAGGAGGTTGGGTGGAATCTTTGCTGTCAGCGTCGGACTGTCAGCAGTACCGCCCGCTTTGGCGGTGGACATGTCGGCAGGGCCGAGCAGCAAACCGAGATCGGAGGGATTGATCGGCGAAGCCAACACACGAATCACGACCTCATCCGCCGCCGGCTCGGGAATCTGCACCTGACGCAACGACAGTTGCAGCTCACCGCCGGCGGTTATCAAGGATCGCAGCTGCAGATTGGTCTCGCTCATTGGAGGACTCGCGGTGTCGATTTAGAGGCGCAGGTTACACCACGGCACGATGTCGAATCACCCGCGATCGAGGACGCGCGATTTGTACCGACAGGCGAACCAACGCAAGCTCGCGGCCGTTACCGAGGCGTGCAACGACGCGGAGGCGACATGGCCAGCAAACGCAAGAACTCCCTCGTGGAGAACATCAACCGCCGCAAACGCGCGGGCAAGAGCAGACCGAAATCGCGCTCCACGGTCAGCAAGGAATCGTACGATCAGATGGAGCAGGGGTGGCCGAAGTCGACTTCGGCGAAGAAGAAGGCGACGACGCGAAAGAAAGCTACCTCATCGCGGAAGTCGAGTGGCGCCTCGAAGAAGAAGGCTTCGAAGGCTTCGAAGAAGAAGTGAGGTTGGCGGTGCAAGGCGGCCGTTGTTGCCGGAATGCGTTTGCGGCGTCGGTGGGTTGCAGCGCCAGGGTGGGGTGTCTCCTCCCGGCACCGGGCACGGCCGGAGCGCTAGCGCTCCTACACCGCACGTCCATGATGAGCCCTGCTGTTGCGGTCCCGTCCCTGTACCGCAAAGCTGCCGGGAGGAGACACCCCACCCTGGCGCTGCCGAGACGTCGGAGTGCGCGGTGAGGGTGAAGAGAAGAGAGCGCGGTAGCGTTAGGCGCTGCGCGGAGTTACCGCCTCGTTACCGAGACGTCGGAGTGCGCGGTGAGTGTAAAGAGAAGAACTCGGAGTCGCCAAGATGCTGAGACGCCGAGTTTTGCGTTCCACCGACGTCTCGGCAGCGGGAGGCTCAGGGATGTCCTCCCGGCAAATGGATCCATCCAGGGATGGTGGTCCATTAGCAGCCACATGGGCTCGGCGGTGTCTTTCAGCGAAGCACTGCTTCGCTCCGCCGAGCGGGTGTACATGGATGTACACCCTGGGCTTGCGCGGAGCAGGACTGCGCAGCGCAATGTGCAGCAAAGTCGCGCGCGTCAGCGCGAGCGAAGCGGAGCGACGGCGTGTGTCGCGGTGCCGGGAGGACATCCCTGAGCCTCCCGCTGCAGCCCACCGCCGCAGCAAACTCAGCCTTCCGCTGCAGCCCACCGCCGCAGCAAACTCAGCCTTCCGCTGCAGCCCACCGCCGCAGCAAACTCAGCCTTCCGCTGCAGCCCACCGACGCAGCAAACTCAGCCTTCCGCTGCGGGCCGCGACACATCAAACGCAAAGCTCTTATTCTTCGCCAGCGAGCCCACCACCCAGCACGCGGTACAACGTCACCACGTTGTTACTAGCCGTGAGGCGAGCGGACACCAGCGACTTCTCCGCGTTATACAACGTGCGCTGCGCATCGAGCGCATTCAAGAACGTATCCACACCCTTAGTGTAGCGAGCATCGGCTAGCTGATAACTATCCGCCGCCGCATCGACCAGCGCGCGTTGCGCATTCAATTGATCTTGAATCGTGCCGCGGACGGCAAGAGCGTCGGCGACTTCCCGGAAGGCCGTCTGAATCGCGAGCTCATACTGCGAAACATACAAATCTCGCTGCGCGTTGGAGTAAGCCAGGTTCGCGACGTTCGCGCCTCCCTGAAAAATGGGCACGGCCAGATTCGCACCGAGGGACCAGATCGACGCACCGTCGCTGAACAGATTCGACAGCTCCGGGCTCGCAAGACCAGTGCTCGCCGTCAGTGACAAGCGCGGGAAGAATGCGGCGCGAGCGGCGCCGATGTTTGCATTGGCGGACTGCAATTGATGCTCCGCCTGCAGCACGTCCGGTCGTGATAGCAGCACCGACGATGACAGGCCCGCCGGCACATCTGCCAGCCACTGATGGTTTTCAGGCAGTTCCGACGGCAACAGCTCATCGGGAACTCGCCCGCCCGTCAGCAGCTCCAGTGCATTTCGATCCTGTGCGATCAACGCCGTTGTGTTGGCCAGATCCGCTTTGGCCTGCTGATAGATCGTTTCAGCCTGCCGCACATCGAGTCGTGACGAGACGCCGGCTTCCAGGCGCTTCTGCGTCACTTCCATCGACCGTTGTGCGCTTTCGAGGGTTCTCTTCGCCAGGTCGTAGCGGCTGTTGTCCGCTGCCAACGTGAGATAAGCGCTCGCCGTCTCCGCGATCAAGCTGATGCGCGTTGCTCGGCCCGCTTCCGAGGTGGCCAGATAGGTCTGCAGCGCAGCGTTCGACAAGCTGCGCACGCGACCGAACAAGTCGAGTTCGAAGGCGCTGAAGCCGAGGTTGGCCGTGTAGAACTCGTTTTCGAACGTCGAGCCCGCGACGCCGCCAAATGTGTTCAAGGTATGCTGTTGCGTACCGCTGACGGTGCCGTTGATCTTCGGAAGCAGGTCGGATCGCTGGATTCGATACTGCGCGCGTGCCGACTGAATGTTGGCGAGCGCGCTGCGCAGGTCGCGGTTGTTGGCGAGCGCCTGTTCGATGACCTTTTGTAACTTGTCATCTTGGATGAACTCGCGCCACGGCAGCTCAGCCGCCGTTTTCTCACTGGCTTGCGCCGGAGCGTAAGCGGCACCGCCGGGCCAGGTATCAGGCACGGGAGCCGCGGGGCGCTGATAGCGAGGGGCCATCGTGCAACCTGTCAGCACGAGCGAGACCGCAGCGGCGAGAGTGAAAGTGGAAGCGTGCTTACGCATGTTGAGCCCCTTCGCTGCGCACGCCGCCTTCCGGCGCCGGCACGATCGCGGGGCGATCCTTGAACAGCTTGCGGACCAGGACGAAGAACAATGGCACGAGGAAGATGGCGAGGACGGTTGCGGTCACAGTGCCGCCGACCACGCCGGTGCCGATGGAGATACGGCTGTTTGCGCCGGCGCCCGTCGAGACAGCCAGCGGCATCACGCCCGCGACGAATGCCAGCGACGTCATGATGATGGGGCGCAACCGCAGCCGTGCAGCCTCGATAGCGGCATCCATCAGATTGGCGCCTCGCAAGTAGGCGGCTTCGGCGAACTCGACGATCAGAATCGCGTTCTTCGCGGACAGACCGATGGTCGTCAGCAGTGCGACCTGGAAGTACACATCGTTCTCCAAACCACGCATCGTCGCCGCGAGGACGGCGCCGATGACGCCGAGCGGAATCACCAGCATGACCGAGAAGGGCACCGACCAGCTCTCATACAGCGCCGCGAGACATAGGAACACGACCAGGATGGAGACGCTGTAGAGCAAGGCTTTCTGGCCGCCCGCCAGACGTTCCTGATAAGACAGGCCGCTCCAGTCGAAGCCGGCGCCTGGCGGCAGTTTGCCGACCAGCTCTTCCATCTTGTCCATCGCGGTGCCCGAGCTGACGCCGGGGGCGGCCGCGCCTTGAATCGAATACGAAGCGAGACCGTTGTAACGGCTCAGGCTTTCCGGACCGTACGTCCAGTTCGTGGTTGCGAAGGCGGAGAAGGGCGTCATCGTGCCGTTCTGGCTGCGCACGTACCACTGCGCCAGATCGTCCGGTGACGAACGGAACGGCGCATCGGCTTGCATGTAAACGCGCTTCACGCGCGCACGATCGATGAAGTCATTCACATACACGCCGGCCCATGCAGCGCTCAGCGCCGAATTGACGTCAGAAAGTGACAAGCCGAGCGAGCTGGCTTTTGCCTGATCGATGTCGATATGCAGCTGCGGCGTGTCGGGCAGGCTACCGAGGCGCACGGCGCTGAGATCCGAATCGCCACGCGCGCTGCCGAGCAGTTGGTCACGCATCTGCGTCAGCGTCGCGCGGCTGGTGCCCGCATTCGCCTGCAACTGGAACTCGAAGCCGCCCGACTGGCCGAGGCCGGCGATCGACGGCGGATTGAGCGAGAAGATCTGGGCGTCGCGAACCGTGGACAGCGCCATGGTCGCGCGTTGTGCGATCGTGTCGGCGCGGTTTTCGATGCCTTTGCGCTCTTTCCAGTTCTTCAGGTTCACGAACGCCATGCCGGCGTTCTGGCCGCTGCCGCTGAAATTGAAGCCGGACAGCGTGAACAGGGTGTTGACGTTGTCTTTCTCGGTTTCGAGGAAATGTTTCTCGATGGTCTTGGCCACTTCCAGCGTGCGGCTCATCGAAGCGCCGGCGGGCAACTGGAACTGCACCATCACCTGACCCTGGTCCTCGGAGGGCAGAAAGCCCGTCGGCAGTCGCAGTAACAACAACGCCAGCGCCGCCGTGATCGCGCCGAACACCAGCATGCCTTGCAGGGGGCGCTTGAGTACTTTGAGAACGCCGTGCTCGTAGCGATTCACCGCGCGATCGAACGTGCGGTTGAACCAACCGAAGAAGCCGCGATGCTCCTGCTCGCCGTGCACTTTGAGGATCTGCGCGCACAACGCCGGAGTCAGGATCAGTGCGACCACGACGGACAGGATCATCGACGACACGATGGTGATCGAGAATTGTCGATAGATGACACCGGTCGAGCCGCTGAAGAAGGCCATCGGCAGGAACACCGCCGACAGCACGGTGGCGATGCCGATCAGCGCCGGCGTGATCTCGCCCATGGACTTGAGCGTGGCCTCATGCGGGCCGAGACCCTCTTCGCGCATGATGCGCTCGACGTTTTCCACCACGACGATGGCATCGTCCACCAGCAGGCCGATCGACAACACCATCGCGAACATGGTCAGGGTGTTGATCGAATACCCGAACACTTGCAGCACGGCGAACGTACCGAGCAGCACCACCGGCACCGCGATCGCTGGAATCAGGGTCGCGCGCCAGTTCTGCAGGAACACGAACATCACGATGACCACCAGCACGATTGCCTCGATCAGCGTCTTCACCACTTCCTCGATGGAGATCTTGATGAAGGCGGTGCTATCGCGTGGGAACGAAATTTCGTAGCCGTAGGGCAGGGCGGAGCGCAGCTCGTCGACCACTTTGCGCACGCCTTCCGCGGTGGTGAGTGCGTTGGCGCCGGGGGCGAGTTTTACGGCAAGACCCGATGCCGGATGGGCGTTCGCGCGCGACACGGCGTCGTAGCTTTCGCTGCCGAGCTCGACGCGCGCGACATCGCCGAGCCGCACGGTTGCGCCGCTCGGATCATTCTTGACGATGATGGCGCGGAATTGCTCCGGCGTTTGCAGTTTCGACTGCGCGGTGACCGTCGCGTTGAGCTGCTGGTCGGGCAGCGAGGGCATGCCGCCGATCTTGCCGGCCGACACCTGCGCATTCTGCGATTCGATGGCTGCCCGCACATCGCTGGGCATGAGGTTGTACGACAGCAACTTCGCGGGGTCGAGCCAGATGCGCATCGCATATTGCGCGCCGAACACCTGCACACCACCCACGCCGTGCACGCGAGCAATCGGATCCTGCAGGTTGCTGACCAGGAAGTCGGCGAGATCGCTGGCCTGGCCGCGATCGGTGGTATCCGACACCGCCACGATCATCAGGAAGTCATTTTGCGACTTCACGACGGTCACGCCCTGCTGCTGCACCGACGAAGGCAGGCGCGGCAGCGCCTGTTGCACCTTGTTTTGAACCTGAACCTGCGCGGTATCCGGGTTCGTGCCTTGCTCGAACGTCACTTGAATGTTGGCTTGGCCATTCGAGCTGCTCGATGAGGAGAAGTACAACAAGCCGTCGAGACCCGTGAGCTGCTGCTCGATGATCTGGGTGACGCTGTTTTCAACGGTCTGCGCATCCGCGCCGACATAGTTGGCCATGATCGCGACGGTGGGCGGCGCCACGTCCGGGTACTGCGCGATCGGCAGCGTGGTGATCGCTGCCGTGCCGGCCAACATGATGACGATGGCGATCACCCACGCGAAGATGGGGCGCCCGACGAAAAATTTGGCGAGCATCGATCAGCCTCCGGTCGTCGGGGAGGCCGTTTCGGCGGACGCTGCTTTGGTACCCGTGCCCATATCCACGGGATTCACGAGGTCGCCGATGCGCACCTTGCTGGTGCCTTCGACGATCAAACGATCGCCCTCGGCCAGGCCGTTGCTGATCAGCCAGCGATCGCCGATGGCTCGCTCCGCCACCAGCGTGCGTTGCTCGACCTTGTTATCCGCAGTGAGTACCAGCGCGGTCGCATTGCCTTTCACATCGCGGGTGACGCCTTGTTGAGGCGCGAGGATCGCGGTCGTGCTGACGGCCTGATCGAGCACCGCCCGCACATACATTCCTGGCAACAGCACGCCATCGGGATTCGGGAATTCTGCGCGCAAGGTCACTGAGCCGGTAGACACATCGACCGCCACTTCCTGGAATTTGATGGTGCCGGCGTGGCTGTAGTGCGAGCCGTCTTCGAGCTTCAGGTGCACATTTGCCTGGCCGGACTTCATGCGGGCATCGCCGATCAGGCGGCGTAGCTTCAGCAGCTCGGCGCTCGATTGCGTCATGTCCACATAGATGGGATCGAGCGTGCGGATCGTGGCCAGCGCGGTTTCCTGGTTGGCGGTCACGAGCGCCCCAGGAGTCACACTCGACTTACCGATGCGGCCGGAAATGGGCGCGCGTACCTGCGTGAAGTCGAGATTGATTTGAGCGCTCGTCAGCGACGCCTCCATCTGCGCGACGGACGCAAGCGCCTGCTCATACGCCATTCTCGCGTCGTCGGCTTCCTGCTGAGCCACGCCTTCGATGGCGAGCAGTTCCCCAAAGCGTTGCGCTTTCAGGCGCGTAGCTTCGACCGATGCTTTGGCGTTGGCCAGCCCGGCCTTCGCTTGGGCGGCCGCCGCTGCGTAGGGGGCCGGGTCGATCTCATACAGCACCTGGCCCGCCTTGACCTGCGCGCCCTCTTCGAAGCGACGCGACTTGATGATGCCCGAGACCTGGGGTCTCACATCCGACATCAGATAAGAGGTCGTGCGACCCGCCAGCTCGGACTGCAATACCAATGGCTGCGGCTGGAGCGTGATGAAACCGACCTCGGTCGGGGGGCGCTGGCCGCCACGAGCCTGATCTTTCGAACACGCGCCGAGCGTGAGCGCGACGGTCGCGATCAACAGGGCAAGGCCGGTGCGCAGTTGCGGGGCAGAGGCGGGGATCGGACTGGACAGTCTGAAAGACATTGGACTAATCTGCGGCCAGGTTTGAGTGTGAACGTTCATTCTCAAGCGCGAGCATTATGCCGAGCCCGGAGGCAAAGACCCAGGGTCTAATTGTGAAAACAATGTGAACATCTCTGTGCCCAAGGAAAACAAGCGACCGGTCAAGGAGTTACGAGACCAGCTCCGACGAGACCAAATCGTCTCCGCGGCGCTTGCGTGCGTGGTTCGCCATGGCTTTCACGGCGCCAGCATGGGGCAGATCGCCGCCGAGGCGCAGATGAGCGTCGGACAGATCTATCGCTACTTCCCCAGCAAGGAAGCCATCGTCCACGCCATCGTCGAGCGCATCGTCGCCCGCCGGCTGGAATGGATGGTGGATCCTGAGAAACGGATCGATTTCGCGGCCTGGTTTGCCAATCGGCGTCATGTCGATGCGTCCGAAGAGGAGCGCAGCGAGCGCGTCCTGCTGCTGGAAATCACAGCGGAAGCCACTCGCAATCCCGCGGTCGCCGAAATCGTGCGCGCAGCCGACCGGCGGCTTCGTGGGCCGGCGGTGGAGCTGGTTCGGTGCAATTATCCCGAACTTACCGAGGAAGAGGCGGCTGCGCGTGTGGAATTCGTGACCGTGCTGTCGGAGGGTAGCGCGTTTCGCAGCGTTACCGAGCAAATTGGCTGTCCGACGCTGCTGGAAGGCATTTATCGCGACGTGCTCCAGCAGCTGTTCCCCCGCATGACGGAGCGTGGATTGAGTTAGAGCCCTGATCGGGCAGCCCGGCACGCGCTACAATCGTCGACCCCAACATTGAATTGAAGCCGGTTCACGACCGGTGCGGAGGGCGTGGACGAATGATCCCGGCTCAACAAGCGCTGCAGCGCCTGCGCGACGGCAACCGTCGCTTCGTTGCCAGCATCGGCAGTAACGACGTGCATATGCAGCTCGCCCAAGGCGTGGCGCTCACGCAGGAACAGCAGCCTTTTGCCATCATCCTGGGTTGCTCCGATGCACGCGTGCCGGCGGAGATCGTGTTCGATCAGGGACTCGGCGATCTGTTCGTGATTCGCGTCGCCGGCAATGTCGTCGCGCCGTCGCAGGTCGGCAGCGTCGAATTCGCAGCCTCGCGTTTCAATACGCGCCTGGTCGTCGTGCTCGGTCACTCCCGCTGTGGCGCCGTGCTCGCGACCATCGAAGAGCTGCAACGGCCCAAGGAAAACCAGTCCATCAATCTGCGTTCCATCGTCGATCGCGTGCGGCCGTCGGTCGAAGGGCTGATGCGCACCGAGCTCAAGAACGATTTGCATACGCTGGTGGGTCATGCCGTGCGCTCGAATGTCAGTGCGTCGGTCGATCACCTGCGGCACGGCTCGGCGCTGCTGGAGAATCTGATCCGGCACGAAGGCCTGATGGTGGTCGGCGCCGAATATTCCCTGGAAACCGGTGTGGTCGAATTCTTCGATGGCGTCTGATGTCGATGCCGCGTTCATGGCGCGAGCCATCGAGCTTGCGCGTGAAGCTGAACGTGCCGGCGAAGTGCCGGTCGGTGCGGTGGTCGTCAAGGACGGTGTGATCGTCGGTGAAGGCTGGAATCGGCCCATCAGCACCAACGATCCGACCGCGCACGCCGAGATCGTTGCGATGCGAGCGGCGGCGCAGAACCTTTCTACTTATCGACTGTTGGATACGACGCTGTACGTTACCCTCGAGCCGTGCGCGATGTGCGCGGGCGCGATGGTTCATGCTCGCGTAAAGCGTTTGGTTTATGCCGCGACCGACCCTCGGGCCGGCGCGTCAGGATCCATCTTCAATATCACGCAACACGCGGCGCTGAATCATCGGCTCGATTGTGAATCCGGTGTGCGGGCGGAGGAGTGCTCCGCCATGCTCCGGGCATTCTTCGTCGCGCGCCGCTGATGCTATAAACTGCGTCCATCCAAGCCAGCAAGCGGTTCACTCGAACCCAGCCAGCCAAACACCAAAAGAGCTGGGAGAGTGACATGCGAATTTCCTCGAGGACGGCGGTAGCCCTGGCGCTTGCCGTCGCCGCCGGTACCACACACGCGCAGGATTTTTCCGGGCAGACCCTCGAGACGGTGCTGATCACCGCCAAGCGCGACGACCGTGTCAGCAAGGGCGCTATTGGTCTGGACCTGGACATCGCCGATACGCCGCAATCCATCAGCGTGGTGACCAGCGCGCAGATGGACAAGTTCGGCGCCAATAACATCAATGATGCGTTGCGACTTGCCACCGGCATCAACGTCGAGGAATGGGAAACGAACCGCACCAACTACATGGCGCGCGGTTTCGAGATCAAGAACACGCAGGTCGACGGCGTGGGGCTGCCCAATGACTGGGGCATCGTCACCGGCGCCATGGACGCGTTCGGTTATGAGAAGCTGGAAGTCATTCGCGGTGCGAATGGCTTGCTCACGGGCGTTGGCAACTCCTCTGGCACGATCAACTACGTTCGCAAGCGTCCGACCAACGTTACCCAGGGCAGCATCGAGGCCAGCGGCGGCTCGTTCGATCAGCGCCGCATCGAAGCGGACTATTCGACGCCGTTTACCGCCGACGGCAAGTGGGCGGGACGCCTGGTGGCCGCCGCCGAAGATCGGGACTCGTACCTGCGTGATCTGAGCAACGATCGAACGTTCGTTTATGGCGTCATCGACGGTCAGCTGGGCGATCGTTCCACGCTGACCCTCGGCGCGTCCTATCAGGAAGCGAACACCGAT
Source organism: Steroidobacter cummioxidans (assembly GCF_003104955.1). Lineage (NCBI taxonomy): Bacteria > Pseudomonadati > Pseudomonadota > Gammaproteobacteria > Steroidobacterales > Steroidobacteraceae > Steroidobacter > Steroidobacter cummioxidans. Next base: position 60,473 of record NZ_LSRW01000021.1, read on the forward strand.
GGGAACATGTGGGGCGCGCTGGTACTGGCGTACAGCGACGGCACGCAAGCTGAATTCGGCCGCAGTGCCTCGACCACGCTCGACTGGACATTCTGGGATACGAAGTACACCACGGCGTTCGCGGAATATACATTCAAGCTGAGCGAGGCCTGGGATCTGAAGGCCACTTACAACTATCGCAAGTACCAAGACGACAGTAAGTTGTTCTTCGCGTTCTCGATGACGGGCATCGATCGCGACACGGGGCTGGGTCTGCTGGGTTACCCCGGGAACTGGTCATCGCAGGACGAAGCGCACTTGTTCGAAGCGTCGGTGAACGGCACGTTCGAGCTGTTCGGCCGCGAGCACGAAGCGATGCTGGGGCTGAGCTATGGCAGCAGCGATCACCTGCAACAGCAGCGGCCGGCCGATGACAACGATCCGAGCTGGGGCAGCCTGCCGTCGTTTCCGTATCCAGGCAATGCGTTTGCCGAGCCGGCGTGGGGGCCGGTCGTGGAGTATGGCATCACCAATCAAGCGCTCACGCGCGGCTTTGGCGCCACGCGCCTCAGCGTGACCGACAAGCTGAAAGCTATCGTCGGTTTCAACTACGCTGAATATCACCGCGACGGTCATCAGACCGGTGAGCGGTTCGATCAGACCGAGAGCGAGATCAGCCCATACGCCGGCTTCACCTATCAGCTGCTCGAGCCGCTGATGCTCTATGCCAGCTACTCCGACATCTATCAGCCGCAGGATCAATATGACATCAACAACCGCTATCTGCCCGCCTCGAAGGGCCTGAACTACGAGGTCGGTTTGAAGGCCGAGTTGCTGGATCGGCGGGTGCTGGCGACCGTGGCGTTGTTCAAGGCGGAGCAGGAAGGCCTGTCGACGTATGCCGGCATGACGCAGGACGCGCAATACTATTACGAAGGCGTCGATGTGAATTCCAAGGGCGTCGAAGTGGAAGTGGTCGGTCGCCTGGGCGAGCACGTCGATCTGGTGCTCGGCTATACATCGCTGCAGCTCGAAGGTGCGCAGGGCGAAGATATCTACGAGTGGGTGCCGCGTCGAACCGCGAATGTCGTGCTGAGCGCGCGGCTGCCAAATTTCACGGCACTGTCATTTGGCGTCAACGGTCGGTGGCAGAGCGATATTGCCAAGGTGGATGAGTACACCAACGTCATGATTCGTCAGGACAGCTACGTGACGTTGAATGCGTTCGCGCGCTGGAATGTGACTGACAAGCTGCATGTACGGGCGAACGTGCGCAATCTCACGGATGAGAAATACCTCACCAGCCTGTATCAGATTGGTTTTTATGCCGCGCCTCGCAATTACGAGGTGGGGGTGGGCTACAAATTCTAACGAAGTTCGTGACAGCGGGGCGGCGTCCGGCCGCTCCGGGTCTCATTGGCTATAGCAATCTCTAATGCCGGGGGTGTAATTTGAATTAGGCGGCGAGGCGGCCACTGGCACACAATCGGCTCAAACTGGCTCATACGGGTCAAGCGAGGGATCATGCTTGAGGAGCGGACCGCGCTGATTCATACGCCCAACGTGGCCATCACCGTGGCGTTGTGCTTTCTGGTCGCCGTCGTCGAGGGCTTCGACATTCAGGCCATGGGGGTTGCGGCGCCCAAGCTGGCTCCGCAGTTCGGCTTCGATCCCCAGCAGATGGGCTGGATTTTCTCGATCAGCAACATCGGGCTGGTGATCGGTGCCAGCCTCGGGGGCTGGCTGGCCGACCGGGTCGGACGCAAGCCGGTGTTCATCGGTGCCGTGCTCGCGTTCGGCGTCTTCACATTGCTCACATCCTTGGTCGGCACGTTCGAGGCACTGTTCGTGGTGCGCTTCTGCGCGGGCCTTGGCTTTGGCGCGGCTTTGCCGAACATGATGGCGCTCGCCGCTGAAGTCAGCGCGCCGGAGAAGCGAGCTTCCACGGCCGCCGTCATGTTTTGCGGCATGCCGCTGGGTGGCGGCTCGTCAGCCTTGCTGACGCAGTTGCTGCCACCGGATTTCGACTGGCGCATCCTGTTCGAGATCGGTGGCATCTTGCCGTTGCTGCTCGCGCCAGCCATCTATTTCCTGATGCCGGAAACGTTGACCAAGAGCCCTGCAGGCGCGCCACGTACCAATGTGACCGCGGCATTGTTTGCCGACGGGCGCACACCCGCGACGCTATTGCTGTGGCTGGCATTCCTGCCGACGCTGTTGATCCTTTATCTCATCTTGAATTGGCTGCCGACCCTGGTCGTCGCGAACGGTCTGGATCGCGCGGTCGCGCCGCAAGCGTCACTCGCGTTCAATTTCGCGAGCGTGGTCGGTGCGCTGTGTTTCGGTACGCTGGTGGATCGGATGGACACGCGCTGGCCGATGACGTTTGCGTATGTGGGCCTGATCATCGCGCTCATTGCCTTGAGCGCCTCGAGCGGCTTGACCATGACACTGGTGCTCAGCGGGGCCGCCGGATTCTTCCTGCTCGGCGCGAACTACGCGCTCTATGGTGTCGCAGCCACCTATTATCCGCTGGCTGTGCGAGGCACGGGATCGGGCGCGAGCGTCGCTGTGGGGCGCGTCGGTTCGATCATCGGTCCTTTGCTGGCCGGTATGCTGCTCGGTGGCGGTACGAGTGCGAGCGGTGTCGTGCGGTACATGGTGCCGGTCGCCGTGATTGCCGGTGCCGCGGTCTTTGGCCTGAGCTTTTGCCGTCGGCCGCGTGAATGAGCCGCTATAGCGTTGCCTAATAGCTCGACGTGAAATTGAATTGGTCCGGCCCGGCGATGCGCGTCACACTGCCATGACGCGTTGGAGGATTTGAAAGTGTCAGTGGTGGTCAGAAACATTCCGCGGGCGGAGCGTCGGGTGATCGACGGGCTGGGCGAGTGCGGCGTCGCGACCGTGCACGAGGCGCAAGGCCGCACGGGATTGCTGGCGCCTTACATGCGTCCGATTTATGCCGGCGCGCGTATCGCAGGCTCGGCGGTGACGGTAAGTATCGCGCCGGGCGATAACTGGATGATCCACGTCGCTGCGGAGCAATGTCAGGCAGGCGACATCCTCGTCGTCTCTCCAACCTCCGTTTGTGACGCCGGATACTTCGGTGAGTTGCTCGCGTGCTCGCTAATGGCGCGCGGCGTTCGCGGGTTGATCATCGAAGCCGGCGTGCGTGACGTGAAAGATCTCACCGCGATCGGTTTCCCTGTGTGGTCGCGGTATGTCTCGGCACAAGGCACGGTGAAAGAAACCTTGGGTAGCGTCAACGTTCCCATCGTCTGCGCGGGCGCCTCGATCAAGGCTGGCGATGTGGTCATCGCGGATGATGACGGCGTTTGCGTCGTGCCACGCGAGAAGGCTGCGACCGTGCTGGAGCAATCAACCGCGCGTGAGAAGAGGGAAGCGGCTGTGCGCGCGCGCCTGAAGGCGGGCGAGCTGGGCCTGGATATCTACGGCATGCGTCAGCGCCTTGCGGAGAAGGGGCTGAAGTACGTCGATTCGTTGGAGTGACACGCTCCGCCATGCTCAAGTCCATTCCTTGTACGTTGATGCGCGGTGGCACTTCGAAAGGCCTGTACTTCAACGAGGCCGATCTTCCCGCCGATCGAGAACTGCGGGATCGTGTGCTGCTCGCGGCCATGGGGTCGCCCGACATTCGACAGATCGATGGCGTCGGCGGCGCGCATCCACTGACCAGCAAGGTGGCCGTGATTCGCCGCTCGAGCGTTTCGCATGCCGACGTCGACTATTTGTTCCTGCAAGTGGTCGTCGATAAAGCCGAGGTCAGCGACAGCCAGAACTGCGGCAACATTCTCGCAGGTGTCGGTCCCTGGGCCATCGATCATGGGTTGGTGCGGATTGCGGGCGATGTCACCCCCGTGCGCATTCACATGCTGAACACGGCCAGCATCGCGGTGGCTTACGTGCCGACGCCGAACGGTGCGGTTGAATACGAAGGCGATGCGCGCATCGACGGGGTTCCGGGAACGGCGGCGGCGATTCCGTTGGAGTTCCTCGATGTCGCCGGGTCGAGTTGCGGCGCGCTGTTACCGACCGGCTCCGCGGTCGATGAGATCGATGGCGTCTCGATCACCTGCATCGATAACGGCATGCCCGTCGTGATATTGCGCGCCGAGGACTTCGGCATCACCGGCGAGGAAACGCCCGAGCAGATCGAGAGCAATGCCACCTTGAAGCAGCGGATCGAGGCCATCCGGTTGGCGGTCGGTCCTCGCATGAATCTGGGCGACGTGACCAAGAAGACGGTGCCGAAGATGTGTCTGGTGTCGCCGCCGAAGCAGGGAGGCGCGATTTCGACACGCACCTTCATTCCGCATCGTGTGCACGAGTCTATCGGGGTGCTCGGCGCCGTCAGTGTTGCGACGGCCTGCGTCACGCCGGGTTCGGTTGCCGCGCAGGTCGCGAGGCTTGCTGGAAAGGGTTCGGCGCAGCGAGTCGACGTGGAGCATCCCACTGGCTTCTTTACAGTGGACATCGACGTCGCGGTGGCGGACGGCAAGGTGGAGGTGCGCCGCTCGGCGTTGTTGCGAACGGCGCGCAAGCTCATGAGCGGCGAAGTGTTCGTGCCGGGGCGCGTGTGGGGCGGATCATGAGCACGATCGAGCACATTTGCCTGCTCGGTTTTGGCGAAGTAGGGCAGATACTTGCGGCCGACTTTCAAGCAGCTGGCATCACTCAGGTCACGGCCTTCGACCTGCTCTTCAGCAATGCCGAGAGCGCATGCACTCGTGCAGCCCTTGCGGCGAATGTTCGTGTCGGGGCCAACGCAGCGGAGGCGGTCGCTACAGCAGATCTGGTGGTGAGTGCGGTGACGGCAGCGCAGGATGTGGACGCCGCGCGCTCCGTCGTTGGCGCCATGAAGCCGGGTGCCTATTTCCTCGACGTGAACTCGGTGTCGCCGGGTGTGAAGACACAGGCGGCAGCGCTGCTCGATGGCAGCGGCGCGCGCTTTGTCGAAGCGGCCATCATGTCTCCAATCGCTCCGAAGCGCGTCGGCTCGCCGATGTTGTTCGGAGGCAAGCACGCGCAGACCTTTTTGCCGTTGGCGCAGCAGCTTGGATTCAGCGGCGCTCGAGTGTTCTCGGATCAGATCGGCCGCGCCTCGGCCGCCAAGATGTGCCGCAGCGTCATGATAAAGGGCATGGAGGCGCTGCTCACCGAATCGTTGCTGTCGGCGCGCCACTATGGTGTCGAGTCGACCGTAGTCGATTCGCTGCGCAATTTGTTTCCTGGCACGGATTGGTCGACGCTGGCGCGATACATGATCTCGCGCTCGCTCATTCATGGCCGACGCCGAGCTGAAGAGATGCGCGAAGTCGCACAGACCGTGAGCGAAGCGGGGCTGGAGCCTCACATGAGCGCAGCCTGTGCGGAGCGTCAGGACTGGGCGGCCAGTTTCCGTGAGGCTGCCTCGGTCGACGAATTGGAAGCGATGCTGGACGCGGTGCTGAGTCGCGTCGATGCGGAGAAGACCTCATGCTGATTATCGACTGTCATGGTCATTACACGACCGCCCCCGATGCGCATCAGAAATTTCGGGATCAGCAGCTGGCAAAGATCAAGGATCCGCTGGCACCGACGCCGACGCCGGCCAGGATCAGCGACGACGAGATCCGGGAGACCATCGAGAAGAACCAGCTGAAGCTGCAGAAGCAGCGAGGCGCGGACATCACCATTTTCTCGCCACGCGCCTCAGCCATGGCGCATCACGTTGGCGACGAGGCGGTATCGCAGCAGTGGACGCGCGCATGTAACGATCTAATCAAGCGCGTCGTCGATCTGTACCCGCAGAACTTCGTCGGTGTGTGTCAGCTGCCGCAGTCGCCGGGGGTGCCGATCTCGCACTCGGTGCAGGAGCTTGAGCGCTCCGTGAAGGAGCTGGGTTTCATTGGCTGCAATTTGAATCCCGATCCGTCGGGCGGCCACTGGACGGCGCCGCCGCTGACCGACCGGCACTGGTATCCGTTCTACGAGAAGATGGTCGAGCTCGACGTGCCGGCCATGATCCATGTATCGGCCTCGTGCAACGCGAATTTTCACGCGACCGGCGCGCACTACATCAACGCCGACACGACGGCATTCATGCAGTTCATCGAAGGCAATCTGTTCAAGGATTTCCCGACGCTGCGCTTCATCATTCCGCACGGTGGCGGCGCGGTGCCGTATCACTGGGGGCGATATCGTGGCCTTGCGGACATGCTGAAGCGGCCGCCGCTCGCCGAGCACGTGATGAAGAATGTGTTCTTCGACACCTGCGTGTATCACCAGCCCGGCATCGACCTGCTGGTCAAAGTGATCGACATCGACAACATTCTGTTCGGCTCGGAAATGGTGGGTGCGGTGCGCGGCATCGATCCCGAGACGGGCAACTATTTTGACGACACCAAGCGTTACATCGACGCGTTGACTATTTCGGATGCGGACAAGCGCCGCATTTTTGCAGGCAATGCGCGCCGGGTATTCCCGCGCCTGGATGCGATCTTGAAGTCGCGCGGACAGTAGAGACAACGATGGCAGCGTTTCAAATGGACCGCGATTGGCTGGTCTTCCACCCATCGCCAAGCAAGCCGACGTTCCGGCCGCCGCCGGGCGCGGTGGATGCGCATTGTCACGTGTTTGGCCCGGGTGACATGTTTCCATACGCGCCGGAGCGCAAGTACACCCCGTGCGACGCCCCGAAGGAGAAGCTGTGGGAGTTGCGTGATTACCTCGGCTTCGAGCGCAATGTCATCGTGCAGGCGACTTGCCACGGCGCAGACAATCGCGCGCTCGTGGATGCGCTGAAGGCGTCCAATGACCGAGCGCGTGGCGTGGCCACGGTGAAGCATGACGTGACCGACGCCGAGTTGCAGGCACTCGATGCGGCGGGTGTCCGTGGCGTGCGTTTCAACTTCGTCAAGCGCTTGGTCGATACGACGCCGCGAGAGGTGCTGTACTCGATCGCCGAGCGCATCAAGCCGATGGGCTGGCACATCGTCATTTACTTCGAAGCGGCGGAGCTGCACGAGCTGTACGACTTTTTCACCTCCTTGCCAACCACGGTGGTCGTCGATCACATGGGACGCCCGGATGTCACCCAGCCGGTCGATGGACCCGAGTTCGAGCTGTTCGTGCGATTGATGCGTGACAACACCAATTTTTGGTCCAAGGTCAGCTGTCCCGAACGTCTGTCGAAGACCGGGCCGGAGGGCTATGACGACGTGGTGCCGTTTGCCAGGCGCATCGTCGAGACATTTCCGGATCGCGTGCTATGGGGAACCGACTGGCCGCATCCGAACATCAAGTCGCACATGCCGGATGACGGCAAGCTGGTCGATTTCATCCCGCGTATCGCACCCACTGCCGAGTTGCAGCGTAAGCTGCTGGTCGACAATCCGATGGCGCTGTACTGGAGTCGCTGAGATGGCGCTGGACAAACCGTACAAAGGCATTCCCGGCACGACCATTTTCGATGCCGAGCAGGCGCGTCAGGGCTATCACCTGAATCAGTTCTGCATGTCGCTGATGAAGGCGGAGAACCGCGAGCGATTCAAGGCGAACGAGCGCGCCTATCTGGATGAGTGGCCGATGAGCGAGGCACAGAAGCAGGCCGTGCTGGCGCGCGATCTGAATCGTTGCATCGAGCTGGGCGGCAATATTTATTTCCTCGCCAAGATCGGCGCCACCGACGGCAAGAGCTTCCAGTTCATGGCGGCGAGCATGACCGGCATGACTCAGGAGGAATACGCCAAGATGATGTTGCAAGGTGGCCGCACGCCCGGCAGTCCGGTACGCGATCCTCAGGAGAAGCGTTGATGGCCACGATCACTGCCAGTGTTTATACCTCGCACGTGCCGGCCATCGGTGCGGCCCTGGATCTGGGTAAAAGCGGTGAGGATTACTGGAAACCCTTGTTCGCCGGTTACGAGCCCTCCAAGGCCTGGTTCGAGGACCACCGGCCCGATGTGATCTTCCTGGTCTACAACGATCACGCGACCGCGTTCAGCCTGGACATGATTCCGACATTCGCCATCGGCTGCGCGTCCGAGTTCAAGCCGGCCGATGAAGGGTGGGGGCCGCGGCCGGTGCCGGTCGTCAAAGGTCATCCGGAACTGGCGGCGCACATTGCACACTCGGTGATCCAGGATGACTTCGATCTGACCATCGTCAATCGAATGGAGGTCGATCATGGCCTGACGGTGCCGCTGTCGCTGGTGTGCGGTCAGGTTGCTCAGTGGCCGTGTCCCGTCATTCCGTTCGCGGTGAATGTCGTGCAGTACCCGGTACCGTCGGGACGTCGTTGCTTCAATCTTGGCCGGGCGATTCGCAAAGCGGTCGCGCTCTACGACGAGCCGCTCAAGGTGCAGATCTGGGGCACCGGCGGCATGAGCCATCAGTTGCAAGGTCCGCGCGCCGGTCTGATCAATCGTGAGTGGGACAATCGGTTCCTCGATCGGCTGATCGCGGAGCCCGACAAGCTCGCCGATGTGCCGCACCTGGAGTACGTGCAGGAGGCCGGATCCGAAGGCATCGAGCTGGTGATGTGGCTGATCGCGCGAGGTGCGATGAGCGACCAGCCGCCGCGAGTGGCGCACCGCTTTTACCACGTGCCTGCCAGTAACACGGCCGTGGGTCATCTGATTCTGGAGAATTCGCAATGAGCACCCTCAAAGTTGCGCTCGCCGGCGCCGGTGCGTTCGGTGTCAAGCACCTCGAAGGCATTCGGAACATTCCGGACGTGCAGGTGACGTCGCTGGTGGGGCGCGAGCTGGACAAGACGCGAGAGGTCGCGAACAAGTTCTCCATTGGCCACGTGACGACGGAGTTGTCCGAGAGCCTGGCGCGACCGGATGTCGATGCAGTGATTCTGTGCACGCCGACGCAGATGCATGCGGCGCAGGCGCTGGCGTGCATGAAGGCGGGCAAGCACGTTCAAGTTGAAATCCCACTGGCTGATCGTTGGGAGGACGCGCAGGCCGTCGCCAATCTGCAGCAGCAGACGGGCCTGGTGTGCATGGTCGGTCATACCCGGCGCTTCAATCCGTCGCATCAGTGGTTGAACAAACGGCTGCGAGCCGGCGAGCTGAAGATTCAGCAGATGGATGTGCAGACGTACTTCTTCCGTCGCACCAACACGAATGCGTTGGGGCAGCCGCGGTCGTGGACGGATCACCTGCTGTGGCACCACGCGGCGCATACGGTGGATCTGTTCCGCTATCAGACCGGTGAAGAGGTCACCATTGCGCACGCGATTCAGGGGCCGAAGCATCCGCAGCTGGGCATCGCGATGGACATGTCGATCCAGCTGAAGACGAAGTCCGGAGCGATTTGCACCTTGTCGCTCTCGTTCAACAACGACGGTCCGCTGGGTACGTTCTTCCGGTACATCTGCGATCACGGTACTTACATTGCTCGCTACGATGATCTGGTGAATGGCCGGGAAGAGAAGATCGATGTGTCGCAGGTCGATGTATCGATGAACGGCATCGAGCTGCAGGATCGCGAGTTCTTCGCGGCCATTCGCCAACAGCGCGAGCCGAACTCGAGCGTGCATCAGGTGTTGGGGTGCTACCGCACCTTGCATGAGCTCGAGCAGCAGTTGCAGGCACAGGGATAGCTGGCGGTGCCATTCATCCGAGCTGCAGCGAGTGCCGCCTTCAAGGCGCCGAGCTCATGAACCAGCGAAAGCTTGCTAGCGACAGCGTGGCCGAGATCGGTCTCGGCTGCATGAATCTGAGCCACGCCTATGGCGTTCCGCCCGAGCCGGCGGTGGCCAAGGCGCTGCTTCATGCTGCGCTGGATCTCGGCATCGATCACTTCGATACGGCGGCCTTGTACGGCTTTGGCCGCAACGAAGCGCTGGTCGGCGAGACCTTGCAGCCTTTTCGGCAGCGTTTGTTCCTCGCCAGCAAGTGTGGAATGACGGGCGTCGATGGCAAGCGAGTCATCGACGGGCGGCCGGAGACTCTGCGGCAGACCTGCAAGGAAGCTCTGCAACGGCTGCGCACCGACGTGATCGATCTGTACTACCTGCACCGCTGGGACAAGCAGGTGCCGGTGGAGGAGAGCGTCGGCGCACTGGCCGATCTGGTGCGCGAAGGTCACATTCGTTCCATTGGGTTGTCCGAGGTGTCCGCCCAAACGCTTCGCAAGGCGCACGCGGTGCATCCGATCGCGGCGGTGCAGAGCGAATATTCATTGTGGACACGCAATCCTGAGATCGCGTTGTTGGACGCGTGTCGCGACCTCGGCATCGCGCTCGTCGCGTTCTCGCCCTTGGCGCGCGGGTTTCTGGCGAACGGCATTGCCGACCCACGGGATTTCGTCGAGAAAGACATCCGCCGAGCGATGCCGCGCTTCAATCCGCCGCACTTCGGGCGCAATCGCCAGTTGCTCGATCAGTTCAATCGTCTGGCCTGGGAGGCAGGCTGCACGCCCGCGCAGCTGGCGATAGCGTGGTTATTGGCGAAGGCGCCGTTCGTGTTGCCGATCGTCGGGACGACGTCGATTGCACACCTGAGAGAGGACGTGGCCGCGTCGACGATTCGCCTCGCGGCCGGCACCATCGAGGCAGTGGAACGATTGATCAATGCCGATACAGTCAGCGGAACGCGCTACCCGGCAGAAACACTGACCGAGATCGACACCGAAGTGACGCCGAACGCGGGCTGAGCAAGGTCGTCGGTCGCGTCAGTGCCCTAGTGATCTCGCAAGTGCAATCGACCTTGCTTGGTCCGATATGCCATCGGCGACACGCCGGTCCGCTGCGTGAAGAACCGCGAGAAGTACGCCGGGTCTGGAAATCCGCACGCCTCCGCGATCAACCCAACGCTCATGCCGGTGTAGAGCAGTGAGCGCTTTGCCTCCAACAATCGGCGCGCATTGAGCAGCGCGAGCGGTGAGCTCGCCGTACTTCGCACGCAGGCTTGTCGCAGCCGCTCTGAGCTGACGCATAAGCGTTTCGCATAGTCGGCCACCTTCAGCGTCGTCCGAAAGTTCTCTTCGACCAGCGATCGGTACTTCGAAGCAAGCACGGAGTCCGCACCGGTCTTGCTCTCCTTGTTCGGTAGCAACTGCAGTTTCCGGCGCAGCGCCGCCACCAGGATTCCGATCAGCAACGCCTCGGCTGCCGTGCGTCGACCCGGCAAGTTGCTGCGAAACTCCAGCATCAGCGCTTCAAACTTCGCGACCAGGGCCGCGCTGATGTCCGGCGGCAATGACATTGCATTCGCCTCCGACAGCACCGGCCGCAACTCCGCGTTTTCGTGAGCGATGCGCTCGATCAGCGCGCCCGAGGCAGTGAGAATCCAGCCATCGGTGCCGGGCTTGAAATCGAATCCGTGCACGCACGCCAGCGGCACCGAGATCAGCACGGCGTGATTGAACGAATGGATCTCACCCTCGGCGTGGAAGAAGCCGCCGCCGCGAGTGACGAGCAAGAAATGCTGCAAGTCCTGGTGGGCGTGGGGGCTGATTTTCCAATCGTGCAGGCGGCTGCGCTCGGCAATCGACTCGATGTGCAGAAAGCGCTCGTCGACGTCGTGAGTCGCCTCGCCGTACAGGAAATATTGGGGAATGCCACGTCGCGCCACACTGCGCTCCCAGACTGCGCCGACAACATCCTACCGCGTGCCGGTGCAGGCGGGTTGGGAAATATCCAATAAGTTGTGTTTTTTCTCCATCGTCACGCAATGCCCCGGCGCGGCATCTTGTCCGCGTTGTCAGGGGGACAAGCGTTGCGGTCACAAGTTGCGATCATCGGTGCGGGACCGGCGGGACTGTTGCTGGGTCAGCTGTTATATAAAGCGGGCATCGATGCCGTCATTCTCGAACAGCGCACGCCAGAATATGTATTGGGCCGCATCCGGGCCGGTGTGCTCGAGCAGGGCACGGTCGATATCCTAGATCTGGCCGGCGTCGGCGCGCGCCTGCATTCGCAGGCAATGACACACGACGGCGTCGAGATCGGCGCGAGCGGCCATCGTCACCGCATCGCCTTCAAGGATCTGGTCGGTAAAGTCGTTACGGTTTATGGCCAGACCGAAGTCACACGCGATCTGATGGAGGCGCGCGCCGCTTGTGACGCACCGTCCATCTATGAGGCCGAATCAGTCGAGCTGCACGACATCAGCAGCGCGCGGCCCTGGGTGACATTCGTTCACAAAGGCGTAAAGCAACGGCTGGATTGCGATTTCATCGCCGGCTGCGATGGCTATCACGGCGTCAGCCGACGTTCCATTCCGGCCGCAGCGCTGTCGCTTTTCGAACGCATCTATCCATTCGGCTGGCTGGGCGTGCTCGCCGATGTGCCGCCCGCCTGGGATGAGTTGATTTATGCGGACTCCGAGCGAGGGTTTGCGCTGGCCAGCATGCGATCGGAAACTCGCGTGCGTTGCTACGTGCAGTGCTCGCTCGATGACAAAGTCGAGCACTGGAGCGACGAGCAGTTCTGGGCCGAGTTCAAGCGGCGCGTGGGGGAGGATGTGGCCGCGCGCATGACCACCGGACCGTCCATCGAAAAGAGCATCGCGCCGCTGCGCAGCTTCGTGGCCGAGCCGATGCGCTATGGCCAGATGTTCCTTGCTGGCGACGCTGCCCACATCGTGCCGCCAACCGGCGCGAAGGGCTTGAATCTCGCCGCGAGCGATGTGTTTTATCTGTATGAAGCGCTGAGCGACTATTACAGGCGCGAGTCGCGTGCGGCCTTGGATCAGTACTCGGGGCGGGCACTGCGCCGGGTGTGGCAGGCAGTGCGCTTCAGCTGGTGGATGACCTCGCTGCTGCATCGATTCCCTGGCGAAGACCCTTTCTTCGGGCGAATTCGCGGCAGCGAGCTGGATTATCTGTTCAGGTCTGACGCCGCTCAGCGCTCCTTGGCCGAGAACTACGTCGGCTTGCCGCTGTAGTCGGGTCCATGAACAGCTCCGCTACCACCGAGCGGAGCCAACGATTCGCGGCGTCGCGCTGCAATCGTGCGTGCCAATGCTGGCGAATGATGCGTGGCTTGGCTTTGAAGGGCGGCTTCACCAACCTGATGTCCGCCAGTTTCGCCAGGCCCTCGCCGATCGCATAGGGCACCGTAAAAATCAGATCGGACTGCATGAGGATGGTGGGCACGGCCAGGAAGTGCTCGATGCGTACCGAAATCCTTCTGGTCAGACCCTGCGCCTGCAGCTCCGCCTCCAGCGAATCGTTCATGTGCCCGGCCGGATGCACGACCCCGTGCAGGCCATCGAGAAATTGCCGGCGTGTCATTTCGTTCTTGAGGGTCGGATGGTCGGCTCGTACCAGGCAGACGAACGAGTGCGAGAACAGCCGTTGTTGAAACAGTGCCGCGCTGTCCAGATCGGGGAAATGTCCAAGCGCGATATCCACTTCCCCCGAGCGCAGGGCCGGCTCCAATAACGGCGCCGGCAGGTTCACCGTGCGCAGCTGCAGCCCCGGCGCGATTTTGTTCAAGCGAGCCAGGATGCGCGGCAGGAAGACCAGCTCGCCAATATCCTGCATGTTGAACGTGACTGAACGCTGCTCGGTCGAGGGGTCGAAGGTCGGCTGTTGCAGCAGGTCGGTGCGGATCCGCTCCAGGATCGCCTCCAGCGGCGCGCTCATGCTCTCGGCATAGGGCGTGGGGTGAATGCCCCGCGAGGTGCGCACGAACAGCGGCTCGCCAAACATTTTTCTCAGCCGATTCAACGCAAAACTGGTCGCCGGCTGGCTCATTTTCAGGGCACGCGCGGCGCCGCTCACACTGCGATTGCGCAGCAGGGCGTCGAACACCACGAGCAGGTTCAGATCGACATCGGCGATATCCATGGTGCTTATATCTTATATACCTGTCACCGCTCTTTCCAAATGAGCGTGATGCAGGCGAAATCGCCCTCACAGCTGTCACCAGCGACTCGAATCAGGGGGTTCCACCGTGTCATCGTCCAGCGTCGCGCGTGTCGAGCGCGACGGCGAGCTTGCGCTAGTCATCGTCAACAATCCGCCGGTCAACACCATCACCGCGGAGGTCCGGACGGGGCTGAAACAGGCCCTGCAGCAGATCCAGGCCAGCACCGAGGTGCGTGGCGTGCTGCTGCTGTGTGAGGGCAGCACGTTCTTCTCCGGCGCCGACATCGGCGAGTTCAGCGGTCCGCCCAAGGAAGAGGAATATCGAGAGCTCTTCAACGGCTACGAGGCGCTGAGCGTTCCCGTCGTCGCGGCCATGCACGGCACCGTCATGGGGGGAGGGTTGGAGATCGCGCTCGCCTGTCATTACCGAGTTGCAGCCACTGGTACACGCTTCGGCATGCCGGAAGTGACATTGGGCATCATCCCTGGCGGCGGTGGCACGCAGCGCATGCCACGTCTGATCGGGGCCGACCAGGCGCTGGAAATGATCGTGACCGCGCGTCCTGTGGATGCCGCCAAAGGCCGCGAGCTCGGCTTCATCGATGCGATCATCGAAGGCGACCTGCGGGCCGGTGCGATCACGTATCTTCGCTCGCTGATCGGTGCGGGCAAAGGTCCACGCCGCACTGGTGAGATGACCGTGCCGGCGGCGAGTGCGACTGCCGAGGCGTTTGAACGCGCGCGTGCCCAGGCGCGCAAACTCTATCCGAATCGCATTGCTGCTCAGGTCGCGGTCGACGTCGTGCAGGCGGCGATGCGGATGTCGTTTCAGCAAGGTTTGGAGTACGAGACCCAGCGCGTCAACGAGTGCAAGGAGAGTGTCGAGTCCAAGGGCGCGGTGCACGTGTTCTTCGCTGAGCGCGAGACGCGTCGCATCCCGGGCTTGTCAGACAGCGTGAGGGCGCGACCGGTCAAGAGCGCCGGCGTCATCGGCGCCGGAACGATGGGCGGCGGTATTGCGATCTGTTTCGCGAACGCCGGCATGAAAGTCACGTTGCTCGACGCCAACGAGCAAGCCTTGGCCAAAGGTCTGGCGAATCTCGACAAAATTTATCAATCGATGGTGGATCGGGGCCGCCTGAGCGCCGAGGACAAGGCCAGGCGTATGGCGCTGATCGGCACGTCGCTGTCGTATGACTCGCTGCAGGATGCGGATGTGATCATCGAGGCGGTGTTCGAGAACCTCGATCTCAAGCGCTGCATCTTCCGCGAGCTCGATCGTGTCGCGAAGCCGGGTGCGGTGCTTGCGACCAACACCTCGACGCTGGACATCGCTCAGATTGCCGATGTTACCCAACGGCCGCAGGACGTGATCGGCATGCATTTCTTCTCGCCGGCGAACGTCATGCCGCTGCTCGAAGTGGTGCGCACGGCCAAGACGTCGGACGAGACGATTCGTACCGTGATGGATCTCGCCAAGCCGCTGCGCAAGACGCCGGTGCTGGCGAAGGTCTGCTACGGCTTCATCGGCAATCGCATGATGGAAGGCTATGCCCGCGAAGCCGAGCGCATGGTCTTGGAAGGCGCCACGCCGCGTCAGGTCGACTCGGCGCTGGAACACTGGGGCATGGCGATGGGCATTCTCGCTGTGTTCGACATGGCGGGCATCGATGTCGGCGTGAACGTGCACAAGGCGAATGCCGAGCAGTTCCCGCCCGATCCGGCTTACTATCAGGCGGACTTCGCGTTGCATGACGCCGGGCGCCTTGGTCAGAAGAACGGCAAAGGTTACTACCGCTATGAGCCGGGCGATCGTTCGCGCTACGACGATCCGGAAGCGATCGAGATCATCGCCGAACGCGCGCGACAGCTGCAGGTCCCGCAGCATCAGCACACGCAGGAGGAGATCATCGAGCGTTGTTTGTATCCGCTGCTCAACGAAGGTCTGCGCATTCTGGGTGAAGGCGTGGCGCTGCGAGCGTCGGATATCGACGTGGTTTGGGCTGCGGGCTACGGCTTCCCGCGCTATCGTGGCGGGCCGATGTTCTACGCCGAGACCCTCGGTTTGGACGTGCTGCTGGCAGGCATGCGTAGATACCAGGACATTTTCGGTCCGATGCATTGGCAGCCGGCGCCGCTGCTGCTGGAGTTGGTAGAGCGTGGGCTCACCATCGCGCAATGGGAGTCGCTGCAGGGGCAAGCGCAGCAGTCAGGAGCGGCACGATGAATATCGATGACCTGATCGCCATTGACGTGCACACGCACGCCGAAGTCTCGTGCCGGCAAGAGCCGGACGAAGCATGGAAGCCGTTCGAGGCCGCGTCGGCCAAGTACTTCAAAGCCGGCAAGCGGCCCAACATCCACGAGACCATTGCGTACTATCGCGAGCGCAAGATCGGTCTGGTGATGTTCACCGTCGACTCGGAGTTCCAGATCGGCGCCAAGCGCATCCCCAACGAGGAAGTGGCGGATGCCGCGCGCGAGAACAGCGACATCATGATGGCGTTCGCCAGCATCGATCCGCACAAGGGCAAGATGGGAGTGCGCGAGGCGCGTGCGCTGATCAAAGACGGCGTCATCAAGGGTTTCAAGTTCCATCCGACGCTGCAGGGGTTCTTCCCGAACGATCGTCTGGCGTATCAGCTGTACGAAGTCATCGCCGAACACCGGTTGCCGGCGATCTTCCACAGCGGCCACTCAGGCATGGGGACGGGCATGCCGGGCGGCGGCGGCCTGCGCTTGAAATATTCCAATCCCATCCACCTCGACGACGTGGCGGCTGACTTCCCGGACATGACCGTCATCATCGCTCATCCGTCCTGGCCATGGCAGGACGAGGCGCTGTCGGTGTGTCTGCACAAGCCCAATGTCTACATCGATCTGTCGGGCTGGTCGCCGAAATATTTTCCGCCGCAACTGGTGCAGTATGCGAACACCCAGCTCAAGACCAAGATGCTGTTCGGCTCGGACTATCCCTTGATCAGCCCGGATCGCTGGATCAAGGATTTCAAGGAAGCGGGCTTCAAGCCCGAGGTGCACGATCTGATCTTGAAACAGAACGCGATCCGCGCTCTGCGGTTGGCGTCATCGGATTGACGCACGTGGCCACGCAAGCTCAACCCTTGCCCGGTCAATTGTCATGGACGGCGGACCCGTTCCACACTGAAGTGGAGCGACGTGCAGATGGCACGTTGTATCTGCGCCCCGTGGAGGCGCTGTCGGCATTTCCGGAACGGCTGCTGGATTCGCTGGAGTACTGGGCGAAGATGGCGCCACAGCGTGTGCTGGTTGCTCGCCGAGTTGCAGGCGGTGAGTGGCAGGCCGTCACCTATCAGCAAATGCTGACGCGCGTGCGACGGATTGCAGCGGGCTTGCTGACGCGTGATCTTTCCATTGAGCGTCCCATCGCGATTCTCTCCGGCAACAGCATCGAGCACTTGACGCTCGCGTTCGCGGCGATGTGGGCGGGAATAGCTTATTGCCCGGTGTCGCCGTCGTATTCGCAAGTCTCCACGGATCTGCAAAAGCTGCAGTACGTCTTGGATCTGTTGACGCCGGGGCTGGTCGCCGCATTCGACACACCGGCGTTCGCTCGAGCCCTGCAACTGCTGCCGGATTCGATCGAGGTGGTGGGCGATGCCGATACTGACGATCGAAAAGTGACCTTGCTCGATGCATTGGCAGTCGAGCCGACTGCGGCACTCGAGGCCGCCCATGCACGCACCAACGCCGACACCATCGCGAAGTTTCTGCTGACCTCCGGCTCGACGGGGCAGCCCAAGGCGGTCATCACCTCCAATCGCATGTTGTGTAGCAATGCGCACATGCTCAGGCAGCCCATGCCGTTCCTGGTCGATGAGCCGCCGGTGATCGTCGACTGGTTGCCCTGGAATCACACGTTCGGAGGCAGTCACAATGTTGGCTTGGTGCTCAGCAATGGCGGCTCGCTCTACATCGATGATGGCAGGCCGACGCCGGCGGGTATTCGGGAAACTTTGCGCAATCTGCGCGAGATCGCGCCCACGGTGTATTTCAATGTGCCGAAGGGCTTCGAGATGCTAGCGCATCATTTGCGTGAGGATGCGCAGCTTCGTCGTAACTTCTATAGCCGGCTGCGTGCGTACTTCTTTGGAGGTGCTGCGCTTGCCCAACACACCTGGGATGCGCTGGATGAGGCGGCATTGAAGGAGGTCGGCGTACGCATTCCCATGCTCGCCGGGCTGGGCGCGACCGAGACGGGGCCTTCCGTGACGTTCACGACGCCTGCTGCCGGACGCGCCGGTGTCATCGGCCTGCCTGCAAAAGGCAATCTCGTGAAGCTTGCGCCGGTGGCAGAGAAGCTCGAACTGCGCGTGCGTGGGCCGAACGTCACTCCCGGTTATTGGCGCCACCCCGAGCTGACCGCAGCGGCTTTCGATGAGGAACAGTTCTATCGGCTCGGCGATGCGGTCCGCCTGCTCGATGACAGTGACCCAACCCGTGGCCTGGCGTTCGATGGCCGCATCGGCGAGGACTTCAAACTGTCCAATGGCACGTGGGTCAGCGTCGGACCGTTGCGAGCGGAGTTGATCGCCGCGCTGACTCCGTTGGCCCAGGACGTGGTGATCGCCGGGCTCAACGCCGAGTATCTTGCGATCTTGATCATTCCCGACCTGCGCGGTTGCGCGCAGGTGTCAGGCATGGGTGAGAGTCCCAGCTACGATGCTGTCGTTGCGAATCGCGACTTGCTGGCCACGATCCAGCAGCGACTTTCGGCGCACGCCAGGCAGAATCCGGCCAGCACTCGCTGCGTGCGCCGGGCCATGCTGCTGCCGACGCCGCCGTCGCTCGACCAGGGAGAAATCACCGATAAGGGATCGATCAATCAGCGCGCGGTGCTGAGTCATCGCGCGGCCTGTGTCGATGCGCTGTATGCGGCGATACCGCCGCCAGAAGTGGCACCGATCGAATAACGGCGCACCGTTAGTAAAACGCCGGGGAGTGAAGGGGGACAGATGAACACTCAACCACCATTTCGGGCTGACCACGTCGGCAGCCTGCTGCGTCCCAAAGAGCTGCGCGAAGCTCGACTGCAGTTCAAGCGCGGCGAGATCGACGCAGCGACCCTGCAACTCGTCGAGGACGAGGCGATCCGCAACGTCGTTCGAATGCAGCAGGACATCGGCCTGCAAGGCATCAGCGACGGCGAGTTTCGCCGCTCCTCCTGGCACATGGATTTTTTGTACCAGCTCGGCGGCGTGCAGAAGGTCGACAGCAATCTCACTGTCCATTTCCATACCGACAAGGGCGATGTCGATTTCACGCCGTCCGGCTTGCGGGTGATCGACAAGCTGCGGTTGGAGAAATGCATCTTCGGCGATCACTTCGAGTTTCTGCGCAATGCTGTCACGCGCGGCACGCCGAAGCTGACCATTCCATCGCCGAGCATGATCCACTATCGCGGCGGTCGTGCGGCCGTCGATACGAAGGCGTATCCGCAGATGGATGCGTTCTGGACCGACCTGGGGGCCGCTTACGCCGACGAGCTGGCGGAGCTGGGCAAACGAGGCTGCACGTACTTGCAGCTCGACGACACCAGCCTTGCCTATTTGAACGATCCGAAGCAACGCGACTATGTGCGGAGCATCGGCGGCGATCCGGATGCGCAGCATCGGGTTTACATTCAGAACATCAATCGCGCGTTGTCGAAGAAACCCGCTGGCATGCGCGTCTGCACGCATCTGTGCCGGGGCAATTTCCGTTCGGGCTGGGCCGCCTCGGGCGGCTACGATCACGTCGCCGAAGCGCTGTTCAACGAGCTCAACGTCGACGGCTTCTTCCTGGAGTACGACGATGAGCGCTCCGGCGGCTTCGAGCCGTTGCGTTTCGTGCCCAAGGGCAAGTTCGTGGTGCTGGGCCTGGTCACGACCAAGCGCGCGGCACTGGAGCGCAAGGACGACTTGAAGCGCCGGATCGAGCAGGCGGCACGCTTCGTGCCATTGGAGCAGCTGTGCCTGAGCCCACAGTGCGGTTTCTCATCCACCGAGGAGGGCAACGAGCTGACCGTCGATGAGCAGATCGCCAAGTTGCGATTGATCGTCGAGACGGCGCGCGAGGTCTGGGGATGAGCGGCACGGTCGAATGGTCCGCGCGCGCCAAGTTCCAGTGGCGCGTACTGGCGCCCATCGTATTGCTGATCATGCTGAGCTCGCTGGACCGGGTGAACATCAGTTTCGCGGCCCTGCAGATGAACGCCGATCTGGGCATCGATCCGCACGCTTACGGGCTTGCGGTCGGCATGTTCTTCGTCGGCTACTTGCTGTTTCAGTTCCCCAGCACCTGGGTGCTGACACGCATCGGCGCGCGTCGCTGGATCGCCGGCTGTGTGGGAATTTGGGGAACGGTGGCGGCGCTGATGGCCTTCGTGCGCAACGTCGAGGAGCTGTTCGCTCTGCGCTTTCTCTTGGGATGTGCCGAAGCGGGCTTTGCACCCGGCATCGTCTACTACTGCAGTGGCTGGATGCCGCAGCGGTATCGAGCCAACTCCATTGCTGTGACCATGCTCGCCATTCCCGCATCCGTGATCATCGGCGGACCGCTGTGTGGCTGGCTGATGGGGGTAAGTAACCCGCTGGAGCTGCCAGGCTGGCGTTGGATGCTGCTCATCGAGGGTCTGGTGACTGTCGCGATGGCAGGGGTCGCCTATTTCATCTTCGTCGACAAGCCCAGCGATGCGCCTTGGTTGAGCGACGCGGAGAAAGACTGGATCGCGCGCGCGCTGGCCGATGAGCAGAAAGAGGCAGGCGCGCGGGTGCAGTCTTCCATCAAGACGGCACTCTTCGATCCGCGCGCCTGGCTGGCGGCGGGCGTGTGGTGTACGACCCTGATCGGCGCCAACGGCATGATGTTCTGGTTGCCACAGGTGATCAAATCGATGTCCTCGCTCAGCCCGCTGGCGGTCGGCGCGCTGGCCGCGTTGCCATGGGTTGGCGTTGCGCTCGGCATGGTGTTGAACTCGTGGCACTCGGATAAGACGCAGGAGCGCTATCGGCACTTGGGCATTGCGTTGGCGATGGGCATGGTCGCGTTGCTACTGGCTTCGGCGATACCGCCGAGTCCGTGGTCTTTATTGCTGCTGTTCGTCGGTGGCGTCGGATTGGGAGGCGCTCAAGGCGTGTTCTGGTCGATCCCAACAGGATTCCTGCATCGATCGGCCGCCGCGGCCGGCATCACGCTGATCAACCTGGTGGGGAATGTCGGCAGTCTCGCCGGGCCGTACGTCATCGGCATCATTCTCCAGCACAGCGGCTCGTTCTCGGCGCCGATCTGGTTCGTGGCCGCGGTCATGGGTGCAGGCACGCTGTTGCTCGCCTCGTTGCGCTTCAGTGAGAGGAGGGCGATCCGTGGATAGCCGACGGCTCAAATATTTCGTGCAGATCGTGGACAGTGGCAGCATCACGCGCGCTGCCGCCGTCACCGGCATCGCCCAGCCGGCGTTGAGCCAGCAACTGGCGGTGCTCGAGAACGAGCTCAAGGTGAAGTTGCTCGACCGTTCGGTGTCCGGCGTGACACCGACACCTGCTGGCAAGATTCTGTACGCCCATGCACAGACCATTCTCCGACAGGTCGAAGACATGCGACATGCCGTGCATCGGGAAGAATGCAAGCCGCTGTCAGGCGCAGTAAAAAAAATCTCGGCATGTCGCCGACCATGGTGCCTCGCTTTGCCTTGCCGCTGATCGAGAAGGTCTGCAGCCAGCATCCAGAGATGCATCTGCAGATTCGGGAAGAAGGCAGTGCGGTGTTGCACGAGTTGCTGATCAACGGACGCATCGAGCTGTCGATCTCTCCGACGCGTCCGGACAACGATCTGATCGTCGGTGCAGAGTTGCTGAGCGATCCGTTGATGTTGATGTATCCAGGCAGCTGGAGCATCGGCAATGACGCGCCGCTGGAGGATCTGGCTGCATTGCCCTGGATCGTGCCACGGCGTCCGCATTCGATTCGAGCGGTCGTCGATGGTGTGTTCGCCGCGGCCAGTCTGTCGCCGTATGTCGTCGTCGAACTCGACTCGCTGCAGAACGTCATCGAAACGGTACGGCGTGGCCTGGGCGTAGCCGCCATGGTAACTGATGCAGTCAAGCCCGATCTGGATGCGGGCACGGTGAAATGCCGGCCGCTCGGCAATGTTTCGCCGATGCGTCCGATGTTCCTGGCACACCGGCGCACTCCCGCCTTGTCGCGGCCGGCTCAGTTCGTCTATGACGTGCTGCGCGAAATCGCGTCGGATCTGCGCGTGGATGAGCCGCAAAAGATCGAGCAACCAGCGACGCATTAGGCATTGCTCGAGACATCGACGTGGCTTATGCCATCAGTCAAATTCGGTGTTACTCCTGTAGCGAGGAAGCTATCTAAACTCGCCCTGCGGTACAGCGTATGTGGCCAGCCCGCGACAACAGAGCTCGAGCTCGGCGCGCCGGCGGCCGATGGATCACTGCCCAGGGGGAATTATGGTTGGCAATTGCAGATCGACGCACACTTTGCTCCGACGCTCGACGTCACTGGCTGTCGTGGTGGCCACGGTGCTGGGCGAGGCTGCGCTGGCACAACAGGCGGCAACACCCACTCAGACCGTGCTCGAGGAAGTGCTGGTCACCGCCGAGCGTCGTGAAGTGAGCTTGCAGAACACGCCTGCGTCCGCGACAGTGTTGAGTGCCGATGCGCTTGCCGCGCAGGGCGTCGACAACATCAACGAGATTCAGAATGTGGCGCCGAGCGTCTCGATCAACACCTACAATCGCTCGACGTTCATCAACATTCGCGGCGTGGGTATCAGCCAGTCAGCGCCGACGTCCAATCCCGGCGTCGCGTACTACGTCGACGGTGTGTTCATCCCGCACGAACAATTCATCGCGCAATCGTTCTTCGACTTCGAGTCCATCGAAGTGCTGCGTGGCCCGCAGGGTACGTTGACCGGTCAGAACTCCACCGGTGGTGCGATCTACGTGCGCACGCCGACGCCGGACTTCGGCGGCTTCTCTGGCTACCTCGATCAGACCGTCGGCAACTACGACTGGTATCGCACGGTCGGTGCGTTGAACGTGCCGGTCACAGATACCCTGGCGGTGCGCATCTCCGGTGTCTATGACGATCGCGGTGGTTTCACCAAGAACATCGGCCCGAGCCCGAGCGAGCCGGGCAGCGGCACCGATCGCGCAGTACGCGCGGCCATGCGTTATCAGCCGGTCGAAGGTGCCACGTTCGATCTGCGTTACGAATATTTCGAGCGTGAGACCGACAACAACGCGGTGAAGAACCGCGCCGATCTGGTGACCAGCGATCCCTTCATCATCGAGGAGGATGCGCTGTCGTTCCTGAATCAGAAGGGCTACCGGGCGTCGCTGGAAGGACGTTTCGATCTGCCGGCCAACACGCAGCTGCGCATACTCACTTCCTATTTCGATGCCGAGACGACCGATCAGGCGGACGGCGACCGTACCGCGACGGCGCCGGCCGTGCCGGCGAACTTGCCGACCAATACCGCGAATACCAACCTGTTTCCAGGCCGCGTCGGCTTCACGCACCAGGAGCTGGAAACGTTCGTGACAGAAGTGAATTTCCTGTCGCGCGGCGAAGGTCCGCTGCAGTGGGTGGTCGGTGGGTTCTACCTGGATGAGACCAGTCCGGTGCAGGTGTATCGCGACAATCGCAGCACTGTGACCTACACGCAGTCGAACTCGACCATCGACACCGAGCTCACCAATCAGTCGATCTCGGCATTCGGCCAGGTCGATTATCGATTCAACGAGCACTGGGCCGTGGACGTGGGCTTGCGTCATTCCGAGGACAAGCAGGAATACACGCGCTTGCTGATTCCCGGTCCGCCGCCTCCGGGGTGTTTCCCGTGCACCACTGAGGTGGACTCGAACGAGACCACCGGCCGCGTCGGCCTGAAGTACTTCGCGAACGACGATCTGATGGTGTACGGCACGGTGTCGCGCGGCTACAAGGCCGGCGGCATCAATCTCGATCCACGCCTGCCCAACTACAATCCAGAAACCAACCAAGTGGCCGAGCTGGGCCTGAAGTCGACAGTGGCCGACGGTCGGCTGCGTATCAACGGCGCGGTGTTCTATTCGAAGTACGACGGCATTCAGCTGTCGTCGCTGGTGCCGCTCGGTACGCCGGCGACGCTGATTCCGAATACGTTGAATGCGGCGCCCGCCGAGATCTATGGCGCTGAGCTCGAGCTCACCGGACAATTCGGTCGCTTCGGCTTCAACGTTGGCTTGAGCGCCCTGCAGAGCGAGTTCACCGAGGACGCCGTGCTGACCGATTCACAGACCAACTCCAATCGCGTGGTGCCGGAAGGTTCGATCGTGCCGTTCGCGCCGGAGATCACCGCGAATGCGGGTATTCAGTACGAGTTCCTGCTCGGCAGCATGTCGCTGACGCCGCGTTTCCAGGTCTCTTACCTGGATGAGCAGCTGGCAACGCCGTTTCGCTATCAGGCGACGACGGTGCCGTCGCGTACGATCGCCGATCTGCGCGTCACGCTGATGCCGATGGATACTCTGCGCATCGAAGCGTTCGCGACGAATCTGTTCGACAAGGAGTACATCGCGGCGCAAGTGCAGGATGCGAGCAGCGCGCGTGGCGGCATTCTGTATGGCGCACCGAGACAGTATGGGGTGCGCGCCAAGTTTGATTTCTGAGCTCCGCTGCGTTGTTGAAAGAGGCAATCAACGTTGTGATCGGGATCGGCGCGGGCCTGCTGGCCAGCGCCGTGCTCGGCGCACCGCGCGATCAGATCGACGCTCATGTGCCCAAGCAGAGCCAGCAGGCTCAGCAAGCACCGGTCAGTGACAGCGAGTCACCGCCGGCGCATCGCTGGTGGACGCCGGGGGAGGGCACGCCGCTCGCGCCGCTCGTTCCCTATCCGAGCGCCTTCGGTCAGGTCGGGGTGTTGAATACCGCCGGCGTCATCGACACTCGAGGTCATCCATTCTTCGAGCCGATCGGCGCGAACGGCCGCGCTTGTGTGAGTTGTCATCAGCCGGCGAACGCGATGTCGTTGTCGGTCGAGATGATTCGACAGCGCTGGCACGAGACTCAGGGCAAGGATCCCATCTTCGCGCCCATCGACGGCATGAACTGCCCGGACCTGCCAGCCGGCGATTCGAAATCACATTCGCTGCTGCTCGAGCGGGGCCTGTTCCGCATCTTCCTGCCGTGGCCGCCGAAAGCCGCCGACGGCTCGAGCATCGATCCAGAGTTCAGCATCGAAGTGGTGCGCGACCCGACCGGCTGCAACCTGCATCCGAAGTATGGTTTGAAGAGCGCGAATCCGATGGTGTCCGTATATCGCCGTCCGCGCGTGGCAGCGAATACCAAATATTTCACGCACAACGGTTTTGGCGTGTTCTCCTTCATCGGCAAGAACGGCTTGCCGGCGACGCGTGATCCCGAGACGGGGCTGCCTTCCGGCATGAATATTCTGTCGGATGCGCGGCAGCCCACGCTGAAGACCCAAGCGGTAGAAGCCGCCATCACGCATCTGCAGTTCAATGGCAAGCTCGACGAGGAGCGGCTCGCCAAGATCGTTGCCTTCGAAAGTCAGCTGTACACGGCGCAAGTCTCGCATAGCGTCGCCGGCAGTCTGATCGAAGCGGATGCGCCGCCCGGCCTGGGCGTTCACAACCTCGCGAAAGGGCGCGAGGGATTGCTCGGCAACAACGTGACGAACTTCGTCTTCCCGATGAGCGAGGAGTGGCGGAAGCCGGCGGCGTCGTCCGATCCCGAGATCCAGCGTCGCAACGAGATGCGAGCATCCATTGTCCGCGGCCACGATGTATTCATGTTCCGTACGTTCTGGATCAAGGATGCCATGCATTTGAATACGGTGGGTCTGGGCAATCCGACCAAGCGCACGTGTTCCACCTGTCACGGCATGCACATGATGGGTATGGACATCGTGAATGGCTGGATGGACCTCGGCACCACGAACCTGCCGTGGGCGCGCGAGGAGCCGCTCAATCCTTGGAACGAGCGTACGCCGCAGATGCCGCTGTTCAAGATCACCTGCAACGCCGGCGTGCCGCCACACCCGTTCCTGGGGCGCGTGTTCTACACGCAGGATCCCGGCCGTGCCTTGATCTCCGGCAAGTGCAATGACGTGGGCGCCATCGTCATGCAACAGTTCCGAGGCCTGGCCGCACGCGCGCCGTATTTCTCGAATGGCTCGGCGGGTTCGTTGCGTGAACTGGTCGATTTCTACGACCGACGCTTCAATATCGGCTACACCGATCAGGAGCGCGACGACCTGATCAATTTCCTGAGCGCGCTATGAAGCGGCTGCTCGTCACATTGGTGCTTGCGAGCCCGGTGGGCGCTGTCATGGCAGCCACGCCGCCGGCGAATCACCGCAACTTTGTCGCGTGTCCGATCGTGCGTGACACGAGCACGGTGCCGTGCTGGCTCGCAGAATACGAAGGCGAGACTTATTACCTGACGATCCAGACCGATGTGAGTGCGCCGGTGAATCCGCCGTGGCTGGGTCACAAAGTGCTGGTCGAAGGCACCGTCAGCGATGAACCGCGCATCTGCGGCGGTATCGTGCTCAAACCGGTCGCGCTGTCGGTGATGCAGGAGTTGGACGGCTCCTGCAACACGATGCTTCCGGCGGAAGAGCGCTACAACCTGCCATTCGAGCCACCGCGACCGCCGGGCCCGAGCAAGGGCCGGCTCGCATTCGGCGATCCCGTGACCCAGCCGAAGTCCGAGCAGGTCGAGACCTCGAAGTCATTCGAGCTGCGGTATGAATTCGACTCGCTGGTGATGTTTCGTCACGCGCAGCCGCTGCAACAGATCTTCGAGTACGCCAGGCAGAGTCACTCGACCAAGGTGCAGATCACTGGCTATCGCGCGGCCTCGCTGCTTTCCAACGGGCAGTTGATGCAAGAGGATCGGCAGATCGGTCGCCGTCGTGCCGAACAGGTCGCCGATTTGTTACGCGGCGCCGGGCTCACTGATCTGCGCTACGAGGTGAAGTGGCGCGATGAGGCGCAGCGCGCCAAGGGCGTCGAGGACGCCGCCATGCGCCGGGTACAAGTGATCGTCTCGCGCTAGCCTGTCGCGGGTGTCATTCGCAGCGGCACGTACAGCGGTCCCACTTCGGGCATGCCGCTCATGCGCACTTCGCCGCTCAGCTCGAAGTGACTGGTTTTCTGTAACAGTGCATCCAAGGACACGCGCAGCAGCTGACGAGCAAGCGGAACACCAGCGCACATGTGTGGCCCGCGGCCGTAAGCGATGTGTTGATTGATGTTGGGTCGACGCAGGATGAACTTGTCCGGCTCCGGGAACACCGCTTCGTCGCGGTTCGCCGAGGCATACAACAGCGCGATGGGCTCATCCTTGGGAATGGCTCGGCCCCGAATCGTCACGTCCTCGCGGGCCGTTCTCGCGAAGCCGCGATAGGGCGTGTACAGACGAACGAATTCCTCGACGGCATCCGGGATCAGCGATCGGTCCGCGCGCAGCTGCTGTTGCAGCTCTTGATCGCGAGACAAATGCACGGCGATGCTTCCCAACAGAATGGGCGGTGCGACCAGCCCGACAACCAGCACCTGTCGCACGCAGCCCGCCAGCAGAGCATCCGGGAAGGGACTGCCGTTGGCGTCGCGTTCCGACAGCAGCGAGCTGGTCGGGTCGACGGTCGGATCCAGGGGTTGAACGCGACGCTGGTCGATCAGCTCGCGAGCCAGTGCCGCCAAACCTTCCCCTGCAGCGACCACACCGGGCTTGTCGAAGGCCTCCCACGCCTTGATGTAGGCGCGTGAGCTCGTGGCGAGATGTGTGGTCTGCCAATCGGTCAGGCCGAGCCACTCGCCGAACAGCCGCACTGGAAGAACGGCCGAGAAGTGCTCGACCAGATCTGCATCGCCGCGAGCGACGAGCTGCGTCGCAAGCTCCAAGGCAATGCGCTGTGTCGTCGGTAGTAACGAGGCGACACGGCTGGCACTGAGTGCCCGATCGATCGCTCGCCGATAAGGAGTGTGCTCGGGCGGATTTAGATGGAGCGGCGGCCGGCGCCCGGTCGTCGAAGAGCCGGGCACCACATTGCGCACCGAGGTGATATACAGATCCGAATCACGCAAGACATTCACGATGTCCTCATAGCGAGCCAGTGCCCAGAAACCGTCGAACTGCGTGCTGTGGGCAACCGGGCAGCGCCTGCGCAGGTCGGCGAAAGTGGCATGCACGCTGTCGAATGTTTCGGGAAGCGTGGGATCGTACTCGTTGAGCAACGACGGATCGGTGGACATGGTGCAGTCTGGCGCAAAGGGTCATCTGGCCCGGTGGGCCGAAGCGGGCACACTAGGGCAGAAGGAGTCCCTCGAGGTAACACCTTCTGTGTCTCCCGGTCATAAGCGGCGGCAATGGACTCGCCCCGAATACGCCGCTGTCTTGCCCCAATCCGGTCCGAGTTGCTATTGACGAAATAGTTCAATAGTGACGTAATGGTCCAATATAACTCGATGGACCCACGACGTGGGATGTTCAGGGACAGGGGGGCTCGATGGCTGTGAAAGTAACATTCACTGGCGCGCGTCGCTGGGCGAGCGCATGGCAGATCCCATTCATCCTCGGGTTTACGCCCGCCGGCTTCGCGGCGAATGCCGCCGAGGAGGGTCGCCAGGCGGGCGCGTTGGAAGAGGTGGTCGTAACCGCCCGCAAGCGCGAGGAATCGTTGCAGGACACGCCGATTGCCATCTCGGCATTCTCGGCCGCGGCGCTGCAACGTCAGCAAATCAGCAGCACCGAAGATCTGGATCAAATCGCACCGAATCTGCAGTTCGCCAGCTACGGCCCGCTCACAGGTAACAATTCCGCTGCGCAGGTCTATATTCGCGGTATCGGCCAGAGCGACGGCTCGTCCGGTGTCGATCCGGGCGTCGGCTTATATATCGACGACGTTTATATGGGCCGCTCGGTCGGCGGCGTGCTCGACTTTCGCGATGTCGCCAACGTGCAAATCCTGCGGGGCCCGCAAGGAACGTTGTTTGGTCGGAACACCATTGGCGGGGCGGTCCTGCTGACCACGACGCTGCCGGGCAAGGAGTTTGGCGGCACGGCGCGCGTCGGCTTGGGAGATGACAACCTCTACGAAGGTTTCGTCGCCGTCGATTTGCCGATCGCCGATAGCCTCGCCGCGAGGGTCTCGGTCGGCGCCCGGCAACGCGATGGCTATGTCACACGCGTCTACGATGGCCTCGATCTCGGCAACGAAGATACCTACACCTTCCAGTCCTCGTTGCAATGGCAGCCGAGTGACAGTCTCTCGCTCACGCTGCGAGGCGATTACACCAAGGAGGATGAACACGGCTCGCCGTTCGTCTTCGCCACGATCAACGGAACGCAGGCCTTTCCAGCGGCGATCAGTCGTGGCTCCGGGTGTCCGGGCGCGACGTTTCCGCCCCCGTCAGTGCCGCAGAACATCGTGGACCCGCGCTGTGCGAACGATGCGACCTGGGACCTCGGCAAGTATCGCAACGGCGGCAATGCGCCGGCTGCCAGCACGTTGGAGAACTGGGGCGTATCGGGCACGCTGCGCTGGGAGCTGACCGACAGGTTCGCGTTGAAGTCGATCACTGCCTATCGTGAGTTGGATTGGAGCGGCAGTCGCGACGCGGACAACACCGGGCTGCTCGTGCTGCACACGGACTACTCCAGCGCCGGCGATCAGTTCAGTCAGGAGTTGCAGGCACTGATCGAGACCGACAGGCTGCGTGGTGTGGTCGGCGCTTTCTATTTCGAGGAGAGCATCGACGATTTTCTGCTCGTGCCATTCGCGGCGCCGCCTCCGCTGGTGGCCAGCGGTGCAGTACCAGGCTCGCTCGACTATCAGCGTGCCTTCATCCAGAACGATAACTTAGCCTTGTTCACGCAGTGGACCTACAACGTCACGGATGCGCTGAGCCTGACCGCCGGTGTTCGCTACACCGAGGAGACCAAGGGCATCCAGATCATTTCTTTTACGGTGACGCCTTTGACCGCACCGGTGGTCATTCCGGGCACGATGAACACGCCGCTGGTGGCCGGCCCGGGTCTGAACATCATCCCGCGGCACTTCGAGAACAAATATGAGTCTACGACCGGCTCGGCGAGCATTCAGTACCGCTGGAACCCGTCGCTGATGACGTATCTGAGCTGGTCGCAAGGCTTCAAGAGCGGCGGTTTCAATCAGCGTTACAACCTGGCGCCGCCGGGTAATCTGCCGGTTGCGTTCGACGAGGAGACGGCGGAAACCTTCGAGCTGGGCTTCAAATCCGAGCTCGGCGCGAACCTGCGTTTGAACGGCGCGATCTTCAGCACCGACTACGACAACATGCAGCTGACCTATCGGCTCGGCATCGTGCCGTTGTTGTTCAATGCCGGTAAGTCGTCGATCGAAGGTGGCGAGCTGGAACTGACCTATGCGCCGGGTCGGTTGCTGGTGGAAGCCAGTGCCAGCTATCTGCACAACAAGTTCGATGAGATTGCAGTCGTGCCAGGCACCACGCAGACGGTCGGCCCGAATAACACGCTGCCATTCGCACCTGAGTGGCAGGCGAGTCTCGGCGTGGGTTATGACTTCGAGGTCGGCAACGCGACGCTGACGCCTCGCATCAATCTGAGTTATACCTCGGAGCAGTTCTTCGACGCGGCCAACTCCGTCGAAGTCGCGCAGCTCGACGATGTGACGCTGGTGAATGCCTCGCTCACGCTGGAGCTGGGGGCGTGGCGGTTGCGAGCCGGTGTGAACAATGCGACCGATGAGCAGTATCGCGTCGCCGGCAACTCATCCTTCGCCACATCCGCGGGCTACGCGGAAGTCATCTACTCGCGTCCCAGGAATTATTTCCTGTCGGCGAGCGTGGATTTCTGAGGGGCCAGGATATCGTCGGCGGCTTCGCAGGCGAGACGGTCGGCTTGAGCGGCGGGTACGCCCAGGGAACGTAACAAGCCGGCCGCCATGCCTTTGGCGATGTTGACGGGCGGCGTCACGAGCCGATCTTCCAGGGCGTGGCGCAACGAAATGACGATGGTGCCCATCACCAGCAGCGCGGCGACTTCGATGTCGACATGCTTGAAGCGCTGCTGAGCGATGCCTTCCTGCACGTCCTTGCGAAGATTGCGATTGATTGGCGCGTCGACCATCGTGGCACCGGAATTCAGACGCCACAGCACTTGCGCGCTCTCGCGGTGCTCGATGGCGAAGCGCATGAACACGCACAAGGCGCGAGCCAGATGCGCGGCAGGGTCAGTCACGGCGGCATTCGCTTCGTTGACGGCCTGTTCCGCCTGCCGCCGCACGGAGCTGGCGATTTCGCGTGCGAACACGTCCTTGTCGACGAAATGATTGTAGAAACTGCCCTTGGCGACTTCCGCGGTCGCGACGATCTGGTCGACGGTGACACCTTCGACATCACGCGATGCGAATAACGTGCGGCCCGCATTCATCAGCGCCGCGCGAGTGCGCTCCCAACGACGATCCATCTTGGGCGCGGGCTTATCGTCCGTAATTCTCTTGGTACTCATCTGCGGCATTCAGAAGTCATGGATGGATGGTATGCCCTGGCCGAAAATTGGCAAGCGCCCGCGCTCGAGTGTTACGAGCTCGGCGTGTCCTGCGACGCAAGTGCACCGATCTGCGCAGCGCTGAACCCAAGCGAGCGGAGAATCTCGGCGCTGTGCTGACCGATTCGCGGCGGTGGCGAGTCGACTCCGGGCTGGTCTTCGCTGAACAGAAAGCCGGCGTTCACGATTTCAACTCGTTCGCGATCCGGCAGGCCAGGAACACTCAAGCCGAGTTTCAGCCGGCGCGCTTCGAGTGCCGGCAGAGACACGGCTTCCGTGACATCCCGGATCATGCCGCAGGGAATGCCGGCGGCGCTCAGGCGGGTTTCCCAGTGTGCTGCCGGCGCCTCGCCGAACACTTGATCGAGCTCGGCGCGCATGTCGACCGAATGTCTGCGTCGCAGATCCGGCGTCAGGAAACGAGGATCCTCCAGCCAGCGCATGCGCCCAACCTCGCGAGCCAGCGCCTCGAATTGCGGCTGCTGTACCACGCCCAGCGAGATCTGCCGTCCGTCGCTGGCATTGAACACCGCCGAGGTGGGTTGTCCGCTGTAGCCGATGTTTCCAGTGCGCTCCGGAGGATTGCCTGTCACGAGATACGGCACGACGGCCGAGGTCATGAATGCCATGCTGGCATCGAACATGGCGACATCGATGTATTCACCGCGCCGCTCGCGCTGTCGCCTCAACAACGCAGCGAGGATCGCGAAGGCGGCCGTCTGACCGGTGAGCGTATCGACCACGGGAAAGCCCACCTTCGCCGGAGCATCGCCGGCCGCGCCGCCGAGCGTCATCATGCCGGTGGTCGCCTGCACGATGTTATCTATCGCCGGCCAGTCCCGACGCGGGCCGTTCTGTCCATAGCCGGAGATGGAGCAATAGATCAGCTCGGGCCGCAATGAGCGCACCGATGCATAGTCCAGGCCGAATTTCGCCATGACTCCCGGTCGAAAGTTTTCCAGCAGCACGTCGGAGGTGGCGATCAACCGCCGGGCAGCCTCTTGCGCGAGCGGTTGTTTGAGATCCAGCACGAGGGACTTCTTGCCCGCGTTCACGCCAATGAACGCGGGCGCCATGCCATCGTAGCGACGGTCCGCACCGTAGTTGCGCATGGCATCGCCGCGACCGGGCGCTTCGATCTTGATGACGTCAGCACCGAGCAGTCTCAGCAGATGCGTGGCGAAGGGGCCTGCCATCACGTGGCTGAAATCTGCGACTCGAACTCCTTCCAGCGGTAGGCTCATGATTGATCTCTGCTGCAGTGAATGCCGGCGTCGTCCGTGACTTGCGCGGCGACTGAGCGCGCCAGCCTGTACGTGGGCATGCCATCGATGCCGAAGCGGGTGAGGGCGCGGGCTCGCGCTTCGCCGTCGCGCTCGTAGATGGCATTGAATCTCGCCTGCTCATCGGCCGGCATGTCGTGGAATTCGAGGTGATGCTCGCGGCCGGCGGTGAGGCCGGTTTCATTCGCGACCAGAAGCTCTGCCGCGAGCGCTTGCTCCCACACTTCGGTGCTGCGCTCGAGCAGCGCGCGCTGAGCTTCTGTCAGGCTGCGCCAGCGGCGTTCACCCATGGCGCGAGCGGCATACGCGCCGCGAGGAATTTTGATGGTGTTGAAATACTTCGCCACTTCGGCGAAGTGCAGTGACTTGAGCGTGTCCGGTGGCGCGACCACGCCGTCGAGCACGCCTTTGGCGAGCGCCGAATAGACCTCGCCCATCGGCATATCGATCGGGTCGGCGCCCAGATCTTTGAGCACCGAGAGCAACTCCGACGGTGCGCGCAGTCGGAGGCCACGCAGATCGGCGAGCGTGCGTATCGGACGATCGCGAGTGACGATGCCCGGAAGATTGCCCCCTTGGACCGCCAGGACTTTCAGCTCGTGCAGCTCGCGTCCGAACTGAGGATCCGCGGCCGCCATGCAGCGCCACAGCGCCGTCTGCTGCTCGAACGTGGTGAGCCCCCCATAGAAGCCTGCTTGTGCTCGAATCAAATGAGCGCCGCCGCGCGCATAGATCGGCGTGATCAAGCCAACATCGACCACGCCATGCCGCAACTCGTGCATCGAGTGCTCGGACGACAGTAGCGATCCCGACCAATACGGCTGAATCCTGAGGCTGCCGCCGGCGTGGCGTTCGACCCATTTCATCCAAACGACATCGGCACGGCTGAACGGATGACTGGGACTGAAGGGGCTCGCATAGGTGAGGACGGTGACGCCCGGCGTCGCCTGCGTGCAGCCGGCCATCCATATAATAAGTAGGGCAACAAGAGACCTCATAAGAGTCCTTCCTGCCGTAGGAATCCGGCGACATGCTGCACCATGCGCTCGTGGCTCCAATCCTTGGCACTGACCATGTCTGCGGACAAGGCGAGCGTCGGAACGCCGGCGCGAGCGAGGGCTTGCTCGGTGAGCTTCGTGCCCGACTGCGATAGACGATTGTCCGGCGGCACCAACATCACTGCCGCGTCGATGTCACAGCGCTGCGCTTCACTCACCATCCATTCATTCATCCATGGCGGAAGGTGTAGCACTTCGTTCATCGAGCAGATGCGGCTTGCTAGTGCATGTAACGGCCGATCGTGCAGTGCTCGAATGTACTGCGGCCCCGCGAACGGCATGTACATGGACCATACGAACACGGCGCCATACTGATCTTCGAGGGCGCTGTAGAAACCCGGGTCATGCCACAGTCCAGCACCGATCCACATCAATCGCAGGCGTTCGCGCTTGCCGACACCGACGCCGTCGGCAATGCGTTGTTTCACTTCGTCACGAAAGCGGCGTGCGTGCGCCACTGCCCAGGGGGAGCCACGATGCCACTGTGGAATCATCGTGTTCGGCATCTGCTCGGCGATCGAGACCGGGCAGGGGCGCGCGGCGCCAATCATTTGGGCGGCTTCGGCGATGTAACCCTCCTGCTCGTTGATCGCGAGCATGAGCTGCCGGAATTTGTCTGTATCGAATTTCCGACCGGTGCGATCTTCCAGCAATGCGATCAGTTCGCGCATCTCGCGCACCAGCAATTCGATGCGTCGCTCTTCGAACACTTCATCCCAGCGCTCGTTGGAGTTGCGAAACCATTGCGGATCCTTGTGCTGCCAGCCGGGCGCTTCCAAGGGAAAGAACTCGCTGCCGAGCGCGCTGGCCCATTGGCTGAAGACGTGCTCGATGCACTCGCAGGTCAGACGAGCCACGAGCACGGTCGGCTTCGGCAGGCCGCCCCAGGGTGCGATGCGAGGGTTGTTGTCGAGGGTGCAAGCCAAACCGAGCGAGCAGTATCGGCAGCGATTGGCGGGATAGCCCAGTTGTCCCAGGACCCGATCGTAGTGATTCGACAGCTGCTTCGCGGAGATGTACGCCGACCACCATTGATTGGTGACCAGCGGAATGTCCATGACGTGGAAGATCTCGTGCGGCGTGTCGGCTTGCGCGATTGCGAAAGGCTCGCCGGCGTCGATGACACGTTGCTTCAGTTCGGCCACGAATTCGCGTTGATACGCTGTGGCGGCGGCAGTGCATTCCAAATCTTTGCGGCTGCGTTGTCCGCCGCTGTGTGTAACGGTGTTCATCGAAACACTCCGAGCCGCTCCAGTTCTTCGATGCGGGACGCGCTCAATCCGCACAGGTCTTTGGCGATGGCAAGGCTGTGCTCGCCAATCGACGGCGCACGATAGGGCGCCGTGACGGATGCCGAGAAGCTCATCGGTGTGCGCACGTGACCAAAGGTGCCGAGCAGCGGATGTTGCAAATCTATCAGCGCGTTTCGGGCGGCGATCTGCGGGTCGCGCTCAATGAGATCCTCGATGTCCTGTACGACGCCGGCCGCGATGCCGGCACCTTGCAGCTGTTCCATCAAGGTATGCGCTGCATGTTGGCGGGACCATGCGTTCAGGCCGGGCTCGGCGTCGCGAGGCGACCCCTTGGGATCGAGCCCGATCAGGGCGCAGAGTCGCTCCCAATCCGCTCGCGAGGGTAGACAGATCGCGATCCACTGGTCATCGCCGGCGGCAGCATAGACGCCTTGATGAAATATCCCTGGATCGTCGTTGCCGTGGCGCTGTGGGCGATTGCCTTGGGCGGCGGCAACGATGGCGTCGTGCATCTGCTGGACACAGATCTCATACATTGCCGCGTCGATGTGACAGCCCGTGCCTGTGCGACGACGCTGCTCGACCGCGGCTGACGTCGCGGCAGCCATCACGTAAGGAACAATCACGTCGCCATAAGGCACGGCGCCCGGAATGACGGGGTTGCGATCGGGCCAACCGGTGAGAAACGTGCGACCCGACAGTGCGGCGCCCGTGCCATCGACGCCCCACGATTCCGCGAGCGGTCCGGTCTGTCCGAACACACTGCCGGAGACCATGATGACGCCCGGGTTGCGCTGTTGCAGCGATGCATAGTCGAGTCCCAGCTTCGCCATCGTGCCGGGCGAGAAATTCTCGACCACGATGTCGGCCCACTCGAGCAGCGGATCGAGCACCTCGCGGCTGCCCGGCAACTTCAAGTCCAGGGCGAGGCTGCGCTTGGATGTGTTCAAGTGCGCGAACCAGGGTTTGTCGTCGAAACTGTCGGCTCGCGAGGCGCTCACCTGAACGTCGATGCGAGATAGACAAGGGCGGCTGCGCGTCTCGACTTTGATCACGTCACAGCCCAGATCGCCGAGGACTTTGGTCGTGATCGATCCGACGAGGGCCCAGGAGAAGTCCAACACGCGCAGGCCACTCAATGGGCCGGGGCGATCGCTGACGCGGGCGCTGGTTTGCACAGGCTGCGCGCCGGCTACGATTGCAACGAAGCGACTGGGCTTGCGCTGGCCGCGAGCATCGCTCGCCCAGAACTTGCGTGCTTCCAAGTGAGGATCGGCGAGTACATCACTCGGCTCTGCAACGACCGTCGCATTGATGCCGCGCCGGCGACCTTCCGTTGAGATTTCTTGTCGGGTGCGCGTGGCAAAGAAGGTCTCGATGGCCCGTTCCCATTCGCGCCTCAGTTGTGGGTCGAGAGTTGAGCGGTTGTACTGGGTCCAATCGACGGCGCGCAGCGGATTGGGCAGGCCGGCTGCATCGATCCAGTCACTGAGCGCCTGATTCGCCGGGGCGCCGAAGCGGCCGGTCATCAGGGTGTGAAAACAGAAGCCGTCCGCAAGCGGCCAGATGCAGCGGACCGTGGCGCGACCATAGTTCAGCGCTCCACCGACGCGATGTAACTTTCGGCGATCGAACTGCCACACGAGTACGCCATTGACGTTGCGAGAGAACGCGACTTCCTGCACGGAGATGTCGACGTGCTGACCGCGCCCTGTATTTGCCAGTTCCACCAGCGAGGCCATTGCACCGGCGGCGGCGACCATGTCTGCGTGAAACCAGCAGGCGTCCAGGGCCTCTTTCACTGGCGGACGGTCATCGTCGCCTGTTACCCGAAGCGTGCCGCCCATGGCGGATGCGATCAGCTCACCGCCGGTCCACTCGGCACGGGGGGCGTGGCTGCCGAAAGTTGTGACGGAAACGTGGATCAGGCGGGGATTGATTTGCTCGATGCGCTCGCGAGTGAAGCCGGCGCGTCGTAACGCGGGCAGGCCGATGCCTTCGATAAGAAAGTCGGCGCGCGGTAATTCGTCCGCCAGGGTAGGAGTCTGAACGGGCGATACCTGCGCGCCAAAGCTGTCAAACAATCGGGCCAATGCGCCATCCGCGGCGTTGTCGAGCGCGAGCACACGCATGCCAAGTAGAGGTTTCATGTAGCGTCCGCCGCCGAATGAGTCGAGATGCCGCTCTCGCGGTCGTCGGTACCGTCATTGATCGTGCGATCGTGAAGGGTCTGCAGCGATTTCATCGAACCTCCAGCGCGCGCCTGAACTGTGCGATGAGAGTGAGCGCCTCATTGCTCAACGTTTGAGGCTGCGAGGTGAGCATGAGCGTCGGTAGTGCTGCTTCACGCAGTGCGCGTTCCATTTGAGGCGCCTCCCAGGCAAGACCGGTATCGGTCGCGAGCATCCATACGATCACGCCGTCGACTCGCAGCGCTCTAGCGGCTTTGACGAGATCGGCGGGCGACTGCAACAGAGTGCCGATTGCATTGGTCTGGTCATAGCAGCGGCGTGCGATGGTTTCTACCGGGTTGCTGAGCGACACATACCGGGTTGTCACAGCAGATGCCGGGAGCGACGCCGGGGAGGAGGCCTCATTGATCTCTCCCACGACCACCACGCCATCTGATTCAATCGCATGGTGAACATGATCGTCCGACGGCACGCTGCCAACCAGCAGCACTCGCTTGCGCGGCTCGACGGTAGCGGGACCGCTGAGCCACTGCTGTAAGGATTCATCGAGTTCCGTCGACCATTGCGTACGAGCACCGCGCACGATCCGATACGCGTCGCATCCGAGCGGCACCGCATCGCCCACTCGCAATTTCGTCAACTCGCCAAGCAACCGTTCCCGCGCGACAACGCGTTCAATCTCGGCCATCAGCCGCGACTCATCCGCGCGAACTGCGGTGGCGAGTGCGCGCGTTGATTCGATCGTGTGAGCCAGACTCGTCTCGCGTCGAATGCGCGCCAGGTCGTAGAGCAGGGGCTCGGGTCCCTTGCATTCGCCCACGCGTTGCAACTCGCAAAGATAGTAGTACAACCTTTGCGCGCTATCATCGCTGCGGGAGAAAATGACGGCCTCCAAACCATCCAGATCTCCCGCCAGCCAGCGATCCGCCACGACGCGACTCTGAGCGGAAAAGCTGGGCTCCAGGTATCTGTCGGCGAGCACCGTATGGTCCGAGTGCGGCAGGGCATTCAACTGCACCGGTACCGCATCGGCAGCGAGCAGCAACTCGACGGGAACATTCCATCCCAAAAGGCCAATCGCTCGCTGCGAGCGTGCCGCGTGCAATGGATCGCTCAAGGCGCTATTCAACAGCGTCGACAAGCTCATTGATGCAACCATCCCGGCAACGCCAGCGCCATCGCCGGCCAGGCGATCAACAACGACAGATGTAACAAATCGGCCGCCAGGAACGGCACGACCCCTTTGAAGATGCGGATCAGCGGTACGTCTTTGGCGATGCCTTGAATCACATACAGATTGATACCGATGGGCGGATGCACGAAGCCGATCTCCATGGTGCGCACCAGATAGATGCCGAACCAGATCGGCGACAGACCCAGGTCGGTCACGATGGGCAGCAGTATGGGCGTCGTCAGCAGCATCAGCGCCAGGCCATCGAGCACCGAGCCCAACAGCAATAGCAGCAGGGTCATGAGGATGATGGCCATCAGTGTGCCGCCCGGCAGTCCTTCCATGACATCGGCGACCTGCTCGGCGAGGCCCGTGTAACTCATGAACACGGCAAAGATCAGCGCGCCAATGATGACGACGTAGATCATTCCCGTGGTACGCAGCGTTTGCGCCAGCGCCTCTCGCAAGGCATCGCGATTCAACTTACGACGCCACGCACACAGGACCAATGCGCCCGTGGCGCCGACCGAAGCCGCTTCGGTGGGGGTGAACCAACCAAACGCGATGCCACCCAGCACGATCAGGATCAACGCGCCCAGATCGAGGATGCGCAGCAGCGCGGCGCGCCGTTCGGACCAGGGGGCGCGAGCGGTCGCAGGCCCGATCGAAGGGCGCCACCGACATAGCAGCGCAATGGTGAGGATGTAGAACAAGGCCTGTGACAGGCCAGGAACGATCGCCGCCGTGAACAGCTTGCCGATCGATTGCTCGGCGAGAATGCCGAACACGATCAACGCGCCCGAAGGCGGAATGATCGAGCCCAGCGTGCCGCCCGCCGCGATCGATCCGGTCGCGAGTGCATCGGAGTAACCGCGCTTGCGCATTTCCGGCAGGCCGATCAAGCCGATGGTTGCAGCGGTCGCGAGACTCGAACCGCTGATCGCGCCGAAGCCTGCGCAACCCGCGACCGATGCGATCGCAAGCCCGCCGCGACGATGTCCAACCATACGCGCGGCGGCTTCGAAGAAGTCGCGGCTCGCGCCGGCGGCAAAGCACAGGTGCGCCATGAATAAAAACAGCGGCAGCACGCCCAGCTCGTAGCGTGTGATCGTTTCGAACAGCACCACGCCCGATTTGATGACGGCCGGCTCGGGGCCCAACAACAACATCAGCCCGACCATGCCGACCACGCCCATCGCAACGCCGATGGGAACGCCGAGCGTCAGCAAAACCAGAAGTGCGATGACGCCAAGGAAGCCGTTCATGAGCGCCCCCGCAGTGAGCGCCACATGTCGCGCAAGAAGACCAGCGCAATGGCGACGGCGGCGAGCAGCGATACGATGCGCAGCGGACGGAACGGAATGTGCAGCAACTCGCTTTGCTCGTGGTCGTTCCAAGACTCCAGCGCCAGCCAGAGCACACCCGATGCCAGTCCCACGAAGAACAGCGCGGACAGCAAGTTCGCAAAGGCATGCAGATAGTCGCGTGCACGCGGGCCTACGCGAGCGGTCAGCAACGTGACAGTCGCGTGCCCCTTGTTCAACGTGGCCGACAGCATCGCCGCCGACGCCATCAGCAGAATGCACGCCTGGATGATTTCCAGCGCACCCAGCAGAGGAATCCCTGCATGACGGCCGAGCACCGCGAGTGCTTCGACGGCCATGGCGAGCATCAGGCCGCCAGCGCCAATGTAGAACAGCGGCCCGCGCGTCTGGCCTTCGCCGTGACGTTCCATCAGTTCAGCCACACGCCCTCACTTGTGATTTGCATGGTCAGCGGCGGCAGGCCGGCTTCGATGCCGATGGTTTGAATGTAATCGGCGATGCGTTGTGCGGCATCCGGCGCAAGACGCGGACGGCCAGGCGGATCGACGTGCACAGGAATGAACCCAACGCGCATTTTGCCGCTCGCGTCGATGCACATCCGACCCAGCAGCGCATTCACCGCTTCGGGATGAAAGGGGGCGAGCAGGTACGCAGGATCCGGCTCGAACCCGAACAATTGCTTACGTTTGCGAGCCCACGCCGCGCGCTCGGGGGAAGCCTGGTCCGGGCTGAGCGCACGGGTCACGACGCAGCCGTTGCCCAGCCGTGGAAAATCGGTACGCCGCGATGAAACTCGATTCCTCGCACGATGTGAGCATGATGACCGATGACCACGTCGCAACCGGCCTCGACGGCCTCGTGGGCGAGGGGACGTTCGTACGGCGCGAGCTTTGCTCTGGTGTGCACGATGCCTTTATGAAAGGCGACGACGACGAGATCGGCCCGGGCCTTGGCAGCCTCGATGTCTTCAGCAAGTGTCACCAACGACGCCGGATCGATGCGCTCGAGTGCGGCTGCCGGCCGAATCGCACTGCCGTCAGTCGGCTCGACCCGAATGTATGAACATCCCGCGCGGGTTGGCCCGGCCCACGCGCTCTGTGGTCCAACGCAGTTGTAACTCAGCACGGCAATGCGCTTGCCGCGGCGCTGAGCGATCGCGGGCCTGCGAGCTTCGCCCAGGGTCGCTCCGGCGCCCGTGTATGCAATCCCGGCCTCGGCCAAACCGCGAATTGTATCGGCGATGCCGATCTGACCGAGGTCGGCGATGTGATTGCCAGCCAAGGTGACGACATCGATGCCGGCTCGCGCCAGCGCCGGAAGATGAGCGGGGTCCGCGCCTGGTGCGGGCACATCGTCGCCGCTTGCGGCCACGTGAGTCGTATGCGGGACTTCCAAGTGTCCGATGGTCAAATCCGCGGTGCGCAGCGCGGGCGCAATGCCACTTAGCCAGTGATCGGGCTGCGGCTCGTCGAGGATCAGATCACCCGTGAAGATCAGCTCCATGCTGCGATCGACCCCGGTTGATTGTTGACCAAAGTATCGATCATATTGTCGGCCACGCCGCCGTCGCGGCAGCAGGACTGCATGCCAGCCAAGACTGACAACCGCACCGTTAGCAAATCGAAAACCGCCCGCGCTGAGCCGCGCAGCGTCAGCGAGGTCGTGGATTGGCTCCGCGAGCGCATTCGCCGGGGCAGCTTCGTGCCGGGCCAGCGTCTGGTCGAAGCGGACATCATGCGTGAGCAGCCGAGCGCGACGCGTACTCGCGTTCGTGAGGCATTGCAGCGGTTGTCGAGCGAGGGGCTGGTGACCATCGAAGAGTTCCGGGGTGCGTCAGTGAAGCGCTTCACGCACGACGACCTGCGGCAGATGTATCGGGCGCGCATGGCGCTCGAAGGCATGGCGGCGGCCGATTTCGCCGCGGCCGATCGGCCCGAGCTCAAGCGGAAGCTGCAGAAGATCCAGGCCGAGCTGAACGAAATCGAGGACACCATCGATCACGAGCGCTTCGCGCGGCTCAACGACGAGTGGCATCAGCTGATCATCGAAGGCTCGGGCAACCAGTTCATCCGCATGTTTCTGGAGCGGTTGCGCATCCCGATCTATCGGCTGCTGATCACGACGTTCTACAGCGCCCGGCGCATCGATAACGCCAACGCCGGTCATCGCAAGATCACCGAAGCGATCGTCAATGGCCGAGTCAAGGATGCGGAGCGGCTGATGCGCGACCATATCGCCGAGGGTCTGGAAACATTGTCCGCGATGGACCTGGACCTCGAGTAGCTTCACTCGCCGTGCACCTTTGCGGTGAATGTCCCGACGACGGGCAGCGTCAGCTGTGAGGCGTGCGCTCGGTCATGATGGATCGTGAGAGTCGGCGGCGGATCGAATTGCACATTGCGTGAGCGCTGACGCGGATCCGCGCCGGCTACCGTCAAGCGCACGCGATGACCGGCTTTGATGATCGTAGAGGTCGGTAACAGATCCAGCCGCAGCCGCGCAGGTTTGCCAGGAATCAGCGGCTCGGCATCCTGCCGTTCGCCGCGGTGATAGGGCAGGCCCATGAAGTTTCGATAGGGCGTCGGCTGCTCGCCTCGATGTGAGGCTCGCAGGCGACCATGCGTCACGATGGACGCAGTACCGTCGGGCGCCACATCCTCCAAGTAAACGAAAACATCGGCGTCAGGGGTGGTCGATGAGATCCACAGGTCGACCATGGGATGGCCGGCGATGTGCGCATCGGCGCTGAGTGCCGGGGTCGTGTAGCTGAGGCCGTGCTGCTCCACGCCACAAGGCCACATCAGAAAGTACAGATCGACCTTCCCGCTGCACTTGGGATCGTAGTTGACCGTGAACTCATTGCTCACTGTCGCGGTGGCGTCTGCTTTGCTCGTGAGTCGACCCGTGACGCCTGGTGAGGCACTGCCGCCGAGGTGCAGTAGTTGATTGCGAGCGTTTGCCAGCGGCCACTGGTCGGTGCTGCTCCATTCCTTGCCGGTGGGGGCGTTGACGGTGCGATAGTAGATCGGCGCTTCGCGCTGCCAGCCGTTATCCACCTTCTTCAGGAAATGATCGAAGAAGCGCAGGAATTCTGTGGCCATGGGAAAGTCGCCGACCTCGCAATGTCCCCATTCGCCCATCCACAGCTTGCGTGGATTGTTGAGATTGTTGTACGCGAGCGTCGCTTCGAAGCTGCCTTCATCCAGCCAATTGCCCCAGATGAAGATGCCGACCCCGGAGCGCTCGATCTCCTTGGTGTAGCTGGCGACACTGGATTCACGCCAGAACGGCACACGCAGCAGCGGCGAAACGTCATCGCGATAGCTCATCCCCGCCCACAATTCCGCCATCGGCGTGCCCTTGATGTGTTCGGCGATTGCGCTGGCTGCTTGCCTGCCGTCCGTGTCGGACTCCACTGGCACCACGCCTTGGCCGTAATCCTGGCCGGGATTCTCGGGACGAGTGTTGAACTGCGCCGTGATGCCGCCGCGGCTGACGAATCCATATTTGTCGAAATCGGTGCAGCCGGGCGCAATGGCTCGCAGATGCGGCGCCATCATCGTGGCCGCATGCCAGGTCGTGCCGCCCAGATAGGAACATCCGGCGACGCCAATGGCCCCTGTGCTCCACGGCTGCTTGGCGAACCACTCGGTCATCTCATAAGCGTCGCGAGCTTCAGTACGATCTTGAAAACCGCGGCGAGCGCCGAAGGACGCGCCTCGCCCACGCGTGTCCACGGCAGCGACCACATAGCCGTGGCTCAACAACGGCATGAGGTGCAAGCGCTCGAGAGGATTGACGAGCTCGCCTTTGGCGTCCGTATAGGCGCGCCGATACGGCGTATGGATCCAGACGACCGGAAACTTCTCGTCGACCGCGCGGCCGTTCTCGGCCGGACGATAGATGTCGACAGCGAGCTTTACGCCGTCCGACATCGTCACGTACTGAGAGGTTTTCTGCCATTCGCTGAAACGCGCTTCGGAATAGCCGCGATACACGCCGGGCCGCGACTCTTTCGCCTCGCTTGCCTGAGGCGAATGGAAGGGCAGCAGCAGCACGCAGGCTGCCCAGGCGAGTCGCGGAGTGTTCTTTGGCATGCGTATGGTCACCAGCGCTTGGTCAGCACGAAAGAAACGAAACGGCCCAGCGGCGACACGTTCTGGTTGTCCCAGGACACGATGCCGTTCAACACGATCGGCGGATCCTCGTCGAGCAGGTTCTGGCCGTTCACCGACAAGCTCACCCCGCTCAGCGCGCCGCGCTCTGCGCCGAAGTCATACACGATCGAGGCATCGACGGTCCGGTAGCTGTCGACCTCGACGTTGGGAGCGATTGCCGTGTTCAGATAGCTGTCGACGTAGTTCACATACGCGTTCGCCGACCAACCGTGCAATCGCCAGCCCACCGATGCGCGTGCGCGAAGGTCGACCGGATTGCTGTACGTATCGAGTACATCGACGAAGGGCAGGCCGGGCGCTGTGGCGCGCGTCAGGTCGAGGATCTTCGCCGCATCGAAGCCCAGGCGCCAATCGCCGAACGAGGTGCTGAAGCTATAGCCGAGGTTCAGATCGATGCCTTGCTGCTTCATGCTGCCGAGGTTCGCGCGGCGGCCGTCGATGATGGCGTTGATGTTGGTAACGGGCTCCGCTGGACTCTGCAGGTCGGGATTGCTGAGGAAGGACTGCACCAGTGCATTGAAAGCGGCCGTAGCCGCTGCATCGCTGGCGGGCGGCCGACGAATTACATACGGACCATAAACGTCCGCATTCGTAAGCGCCGTGTTCAGGACGACGTCGATGCGGTCCGTGTAGTCCACGTCATAGTAGGTGATTGATGCGGTCAACCCTTGCAGCGCGCCGGTGGGGGCCCAGTCCAATCCCACCGACCAAGTGGTCGCCTCTTCGGGCTTCAAGGAGGCGCGACCCCCGTTGTGATAGATGCCGCGAGTAATGCCGCCGGGACCCGCCGGATCGGTCAGGTTCTGAATGAAGATATTGTGGATCTGTTCGCTGGTGTCGACGAGCGACGGGGCGCGGAACGACGTGCCATAAGTGGCGCGGGCGGTGAGCGACGAAATCGGGCGCCAGATGACGCCGACTTTCGGATCGGTCGTCGAGCCGAAGTCGGAGTACTCCTCGCGGCGTCCGGCCACTGACACGCTCAAGCTGTGAATGCCGGGGATAGCTTGCCCCTCGCTCACCACCGGCACGAACACTTCGCCGAAGAACGAAGT
Organism: Steroidobacter cummioxidans; assembly: GCF_003104955.1. NCBI lineage: Bacteria > Pseudomonadati > Pseudomonadota > Gammaproteobacteria > Steroidobacterales > Steroidobacteraceae > Steroidobacter > Steroidobacter cummioxidans. Next base: position 105,401 of record NZ_LSRW01000021.1, read on the forward strand.
GTTGTGGCGGCGGTTCAGAATCTTCTTGGTCACGACCGCGCCGGAGGCCAGCACGTTGTTGGCGTCCAGCTGCTGACGGAACTCGTTGTCATGACGTTCCATGCCAATGGCGACTCGCACGTCGCCGCCCGGCAGCGAGAACAGCGGGCCGTCGGCCTTCAACGCCAGATTGCGTGCTTCGCTGGTGGCGTGGGTGTCGCGATTTGCGATGATCACATCGACCAGTCCCGGATTGTTGGTGACGTTGAATGTGCCATCGCCGAATGGATTGAATGCAGTCGCCGGATTGCTGCTCGCCAAGGCGGCCGTCAGCGCGGCGCCGTTGGTGATCGCGCCACGACGCTGAAAGCCGCGATTCTTGCTGAAATTGGCATAACCTTCGATGCGCCAGTCGCCGCCCAGATCGTAGCCTGCGCCGACGGCGTTCTGCAGGGCATTCTCGTAACCCGACAGCTGTGGGTCTGCGTCCTCGGCGAGGAAACGATACTCGACGTTGACGAACGCCGGCGAGCCGAGTGCGGCGGGCGCCACGAAGTAGGCATTCGTGTTTGGCACACGCAGTTGGCCCGAGGCGGGCGCGACGCGCTCGTCGAAGTCACGCTCGGAAAGCCAGCCTTGATACCAGAGGTCCAGCTTGCCGAATTCCTGGCGCGCATCGACGAAGAAGCTGTCGCGTTTCTGATTGGGCAGCAGATCGGCGAACGAGCCTTCGTCGAAACGATTCGCGGTGCCCGCGGTGAGTTGCGCAGGATTGAGTCCAGTGCCTGAGCCTGCGGGCAGGGGATAGCGCGTCGTGCCGACCACGATGTTTCCTGGCGACGCGAGCGTTGGCCGCGCATCCGAGCCGCCGCGTGCACGACGATCGTTCGTTGCAAAGTCGCGGTCGGCGCCTGACAGGTGATCGCGTTCGTTGTGCTCGTACGCGGCGAACACACTGCCGCTGTCCCAGGTGAAACCGAAGTTCTGACTGACGATCTTCTGGCTGGTGCCGTCCGCGACGCCATAACGCACCAGGGTTTCGGCGCCTTCGAAATTTTTGCGCGTAATGATGTTCACGACGCCGGCGACCGCATCCGAGCCGTAAATGGCGGATGCGCCATCGACCACGACCTCCAGGCGTTCGATCGCAGCGGACGCGATGACATTGGGGTCGTACAGCGACTTGATGACGCCGGCTGGCGCGAGTCTGCGACCGTTGATCAGCAGCAGCGTCGCTTCATTGCCGATGCCGCGCAGATTGATACCGGAGACCCGAGTGGCATTCGCCGCGCCATCCTGCGCACCACCCAGGCGGCTTTCGTCGGCACCGAGATTGAGAACCTGGGGGAGGGCACGGGCCAGATCGCTGCTGGTCGCAAGGCCCGTCGCCATGAGCTCTTCGCGATCCAGGGCAACCACCGGTGCGCCCGCACTGGCTACGCCACGAATACTCGTGCCCGTGACGACCACTTGTTCCACGACCTGTTCGGTGTCCGCTTGCTGTGCCGTCGTCGCCGTTGCTGCAACCAATGCACAAGCACCGAATAAAACTGGACGTCGTCGCATGGATCCCCCCTTGCCGTCCGAGTGCGCCCGGCTCGTGCCGGACTTGTTTGTGATGCGCTCCAGACTAGGAAGTGCCGATGAAATTGTCAACAATTTGGCCGATGAAAATCCCTGTTCAAGTGGTTGTTTGCACGGGATAAAAATGACGTATGCCGGGCACCGCTTCTGCTTATGAAGCGCCCGGAGAGAAAATATCTGCGGAATTTTCTGCAGTTACCCGAGGGCAACTGTGCGGCCGAGGAACCAGTACAGTCCCTGACCGATCAGCACAGCGGCGGCGAGGTCGGTGAACAAAGGTCGCGGCATGGCCAGTCGCACCCTTCCAATCAGTGCAGCGATGCCCAGTGCGCCGAGCACGACAGCGAGCTGCCCGATCTCCACGCCGATGTTGAAGCCAATCAGCAACTCGGTCAGCCGCTGCGGCGGCAGTCGCATCTCCAGCAGGTTCGCCGCGAAGCCGAAGCCATGAATCAATCCGAAGACCAGTGTAATCAGCAGACGGGCGCGCGAGGCATCGCGTAGTTGCCCGGCGAACATGAGATAGCCGGCCGCGAACATACCGCCGCCAAGGAGCAGCGTCGTCGGCAACGTGATGCCAAGACCCAGATGTTTCGCGATCGCCATTACGAACAACAAGCCGCCCAGTCCGAGGGCGACGGGCAACGGACGGTGAGTTGAGTCGCCGACGTTTTCCGCACCGATCAGCACGATGGTCAGGGCCACCAGTGCATCGATGAACTGCGCGTCCGGGCGGAGTACACCGGTGACTGCGAGCGCCAGGGTCAGGCTATGACCGAGCGTGAAGCCGGTGACCACGAGCAACAGATCCTTGACGCGGCGGGAGATCAGCACCAGACCGAGCATGAACGCCATGTGATCGATGCCGGTGAAGATGTGCATGATGCCCATCTCGATGAACTTCAAAAGTCCCGCACCTTGCAACGTGCCGTGGGATTCACCGCCGGTGATTTCGACCTCGCGATGCTCGCTCGTCAGCAATTGCTCGAAGAAGTCTTGGTCGCCGATCTGAACGCGCGCGAAGTTGGTGTGTGAGGGCACGATGTCGTAGAAGACTGACGATTGGATCGCCAGATCCTTGCTGTCGGGGCACGTGAACTCCAGTTCGTCGCGAAGGAAGCCTGGGACGGCACTCAACGGTGTCGGACCGGCGGTGCGTTCGCAAGGCTTGTGGTTGGACAGGACCGACAGTCGCTCGCCCAAGTAGCGGCTGAACTCTTCTCGTGACGGCAGATCGGTGCCGGTCCTCGACAGGCGCTTCGCTTCCAGCTCGGGCACGATCATTTCGACGCGCACCGTGTTGCCCGAGACTTGCCACGAGGAATGGCTTTCGCTCAGCGTGTGCGCTGATGCGCCACTCGCAAGGAGCGCCATGCACGCAACCATCAACCACGGTCGCAGCAAGCGCATCATGGCTGATAGTCGCTCGCGTAATCCTTGGCGATCACGATGCTCGATTTACTGCGCAGAAACTTGATCGTCGCCTCCATCAGGCGCATCTGCTCGGCCTCCTTGTACGCAGTCAGCACTTGATCGGCCGCGGCCTCGAAGCTGAGTGGCTGGGGCATTTCATTCTTGAGGACCTGCACGATGTGCACGTCTGAGCCGACGGGCTGTGGATCGCTGACCTGTCCAGAGTGCAGCTCGCGGACCTGGGCGAACAGAGCGTCGCCGAGCCGATACTTCACCGCAAAGTAATAGTCCTCTTCGTGGCGCTGCGGCTCCTGCAGGTCGAAATCACGCAGTATGCGTTGAACGGGCGATCCCGATCTCAATGCTTCAGCCGCGGCGCGGGCTGCCCTCAGCTTCTCCTCAGTCGTTCGTCCCGACGCATTGCTCACGAGGAAGTCCCGGACCTCGATCTTTCCTTCCGTCGTAAACCTACCCGGGTGCTGGTCGTAGAACGCTCGCAGTTGCTGCTGTGCCGGATTCGCCGTAGCGACTTGCACGGTGATCTGACGCATGACCGCACTCACCAGCGCATTGCGGACATCCTGGTCCGTCTCACCAAAGTTCAGTTCCAGACTGCGTTGCACGAGCAGTTCTTCGCGCACCATGTCATTCAAGACTTTCAGCTGCGTGTCGCGGGAGCTGGTGGCGAGCGTCTCGCCAGTTTCATTTTCCAGCTGCGCGCTGAAGTCGCCACGCAGGATGGGCTGACCATTGATCAATGCGACGGCTTCATTCGGCACCGATCGAGTAGAGGTGCCTGCGGCGGTGAACAAGCCATAGCCTGCGATCGACAATCCAACAATTGCGCCAATGGCGCTGAAGGCGAGCGAGCGGGCATGGCTGACCGAAGGCTCCGCCACGGTGGGTGCTTCAACGACCGTGCTCATCATTCAGATCCGCCAGAAAGAAGTTGTTCTTGGGGGTGTCCGGGTCGTGTGCCGGTCGGCGCTGCGTGCTGCCGAGCGCGGCACTGAATAGCAAGCGGCCGCTGAGATTCGAGCGGTTCAGCCCGGCGACTTCATACAGCGCTTCGAACGATTCACTTTGGATCGAGCGCGCCAGCTCCGCCAGCGGCCAGGCGCGCGTCAGAGCCTCGGCGGTTTCCATGACCGCGACATCACGGGTTCCGGCGATAATCACGAAGCGATTGCCGGTGGGACCGGGAAAGCTGGAGAAGAAGCCGTAGTCGCGATAAGTCGAACCGGCTTCGGGCAGGCGTCCGGCCTGACTCACGTAGCGCCGACCGGTGCGTTTGTCGATGAGCTCGTCGAACGACGAGCCCACGCTCAGCCGGGAACGCTGGAAAGCGAGCTCCTGCAGCTGACGCATGCCGCTGATGTAGCCGATATAGATAATGTGCGATGAACGCAGCATGTCGGTCGTCAGATCCGAGGCGAGCACCATCTGCACTCGCTGTTGAGGTTGACCGGGAGCGGCGAGAGTCGTGAGCACATCGCGCATCGCAAATGCCGTCGAGGTTGGCAGGTAGGCGAGATCCAGGTCTTCGTAACGACCGTTCAGCCGCGGGTCGGATTGCAGTTGCTCCTCCAGCTCGCGTGCCGAGTTGATCGAGAACTCGCGCACCATGCGCTGTACTGCGCCGGAGCGGGGATCCGTTTCGCCGAAGATGTAGTAGTCACCGACGACTACGACGATCGGCCGGTTGTCGCCCAGCACCTTTGCCCAGATGGGATTTGCGCGCACGGTATCCAGCTCGCTCGCAGGCACGCTGGCGCGTAAATGGAAGCCGAGCAGGCCAGCGCAGGCGAGTAACAAACATCCAGCCGTGGCAACCATCGAGTTGCGCAGATTGAACCAGTCGCGGCGCTCAACGCGCGGCGGTGGCTGCTCTGCTGGCTCAACGATTTCGGCGGGCGGTGCATTCAAGTGCTCGAGGACGATTCGATATTCGCCCTTGGGCAGTACCAACCGTGCCGCTTCGTCGCATCCCGCTTGCGCATGAAACTCTTCGAGCTTGCGCCGCAGTTTGTGGACATACACCCGCACGGTCGAGTCCTGGGCGACCGCGAACGATTCGTCCTTGCCGAACACATCGATCGCGATCTCGATTTCTTTCGGCGGTGTACCGGCGACGGAGCGCGCGAGGAGATAGTCGAACAGCCGGCTCAGCGTGCTGGGCTTGCCTGGGAGGTTGGCGGCGCGAAAGCGCTCGGCCAGTTGCTGGATGGGGTCGGCTGCGGTCATGCGGGCGAGGTTGTCGTGTTCCTACGCTTCTAACGTTGCACGCGCCCGGCACAGACATTAAATGTCGACAGTGCCGCATGCCCTGCGTTTCAACGGCAAGACACGACGACAGTGGATGCCCATCCTATGCAGAGAAGAATGGCGGGGGGATTGCTGGTGCTGGCGCTGCTGGCCGGACCGGCAGCGGCGGAGCTCGACCTCACCGGCGCGTGGGGTCAGAAGATGCACGAGGACCGACTCGATCGCGGCGGTGGCCCGGACATCGGTGACTTTACGGCGCTGCCGATCAATGAGGCGGCGCTGTTGCGTGCCCAGACCTGGGATGCAAACAAATGGTCCGTGCCCGAGCATCAATGCGCGCCACATCCGGCTGACTATGGTCCGCACGGCCCGGCGCACATTCGTATCTGGACCACGACCGATCCGAATTCATTCAAGGTCGTCGCGTATCACATCATGCTCGGGTGGATGAACCCGGTGCGCACCATCTGGCTCGATGGCCGTCCGCATCCGTCACCGAACGCGCCGCATACGTGGGAAGGGTTTTCCACGGGCGTGTGGGATGGCGACACGCTGGTGGTGAAGACCACGCATTTGAAGGAGGGTTGGATCCGTCGCAACGGCATTCCGCGCAGCGCGAACGGAAAGCTCACCGAGTTCCTGATTCGCCACGACAACGTGCTGACCTGGGTCAGCGCGGTCGAGGATCCTGTTTATCTCACCGAGCCGTACGTGCGTAGTTGGAATTGGGTGCTCGCGCCGGGCTTGTGGATCAATCCGTACACCTGTGCCGCGCGCGTAGAAGTGGAGCGCCCGCAAGGCTTCGTCGCGCACTGGCTGCCTCCGGGCATGAATCCCATGCTCAAGGAATTCAGCGACAAGACCGGCTTTCCGACGCAGGTCACCAACGGTGGTGCGGCCCAGCTCTACCCGGAATATCAGCTGGAGCTAAAGAAACTGTTGCCCGCGCAGTTGCCCCAGTGGGGCGAGCCGGCAAATCCCTTCTGACCGCGACCCAGTTAGATCACGGAGCGCATTGTGAGTTGTAACAACAAGCCTGCATCGGCGGTCGGACTGCGTCGCCTGGCTGCGATGGTGATGCTGTCGGTTGCCATGGTTGGATTGCCTGCGCACGCGCAAAAGGCGCGCACGGCGAAAAACGCGAAGGGTGCTCAGCCCGCCGAGTTCGCCGGCGAGCTCGATGTGATGCACGTGAAAGGCAACGTATATCTGATCGGTGCAGCCGGCGGCGGCGCACACGCGGTCTTTCAGATCGGACCCGATGGCGTGGTCGTGGTCGATACACAGACGTCTGCGACCAGCGCGAAGCTGATCGAAGCGATTCGCAAAGTCACGCCTGAGCCGATTCGCATCATCCTGAACACCAGCTTTCTGCCGGATCATGCCGGCGGCAACGTGCCGGTGACCAAGGTGGGCAAGTTCATCGGCGATCGCGGCGAGATCAATGTGGCATCGATCAAGGGACACGAAGGCGTGCTCAATCGGATGAGCGGCGTCATCGGCAATGCGACCAGCCCGGAAGAAGCTTGGCCGACGGATGTTTATTACACCGGCACCATGGATCTGCACATGAACGGTGAGCCGGTGATCTTGATCCATCACCCGGCAGCCGCGACGGAGGGCGACAGCGTCGTATTCTTCCGAGGCTCCGACGTGGTCGTTGCCGGCGAGATCTTCACGCCCGACAGCTATCCCGTGATCCAGCCGGAGGAGCGGGGCGGCAGCTTGCAGGGCACGATCGATGCGTTGAACCGCATCATCGATCTCGCGGTGCCCGTGATGAATGCGCAAGGTGGAACGTTGGTGGTGCCGGCGTACGGGCCGATTGCGGACGAATACAGCGTCGTCATCTATCGCGACATGCTCACGATCATCCGCGACCGTATCGCCGATCTGATCAAACGCGGCATGACGCTCGAGCAGGTGAAAGCCGCGCGGCCCACGCTCGATTACGACGGCATCTATGGCACGGCCCCGCGCGGCTGGACCACGAGTCAGTTCGTCGAAGCGGTGTATCGCGAGCTGAGCGCGACGACGGACAAATCCAGCCCGGCCCCTGCGACGGCGTCGCCCTGACACGACTACGGAGATTGTTATGAGCTCGATGCCGATTCGCGGCGCTGGTTGGATGGTCATGAGTGTCGGCGCGCTGACGCTGGCGCTTGCGATGCCGAGTGGCGATGTGTCCGCGCAGAATCGAAACAGAGGTGCCGCGCCCGCGGGCGCACCGGGGCAGCCCACGCCACCGAAGTCCGCACGGGGAGCGGCTCCGTTCGATCTCACGGGTTATTGGGTGTCCGTGGTGACCGAAGATTGGCTCGAGCGCATGACCATGCCGCCGAAGAATTTCATCGGCAGCTTGCCCGTCAACGACGCAGCTCGTAAGGCCGCGGCCTCGTTCGATCTCGACGCTGACAAGGCGGCCGGACAGGAATGTCGACCGCATGGCGCCGCTGGCAATATCCGCTCGCCCGGTCGCCTGCACATCAGTTGGCAGAACGACGACACATTGCAGATCGACTTCTCGGCCGGCACGCAGACGCGAACGATCCCGTTCAAGGCTGCCGCGCCCAACTCGGAGTTGAGCTGGCAGGGTCAATCCGTGGGCAGCTGGAACGAAACGGTGCATCTGCGACAGTTCGCGGCACCCGCCCGAACAGGGCGGCCGGCACTGCGCGTGATTACTACGCAAATGCGTCCCGGCTATTTACAGAAGAACGGCATGCCTTACAGCGAGCAGGCAGTGATGACGGAGTTCTTCGATCGGTTCGAGCTCAATGGCACACCGTGGATCGTGGTCACGACGCAGATCGACGATCCGCAGTATCTGCGCGAGCCGCTGATCTGGAGCACGCAGTTCCGCAAAGAGCCGGATGGCTCGAAGTGGCGGCCAACGGCCTGCGGCGAGACTTGATCGATAGCGACAGCGCAGAATCGAACCGTGGACCCACGCATTACGAATGCGTTGCTCGACCCGCTGCGCTGGAGGGTTCTGTTGCCCGACCAATGAGTGTATGTTGTCGTTCGAGCCGCCGCTGACGATTGCACGCGACTTTGCATAAGCAACGCAGACGCCGGTTAACGTCGGGGGATACGTTGCGTCGAGGCGATCGGTCACGTCACGGGACGGCCGGCGGCGCAGGGAGCGTGCGTGCGCTGGCAGCCGTGATGCTGCTGGCCGCGAGTTCCATTGCGCTTCCCAACAGTGCGGGCAAGCTGCGCTTCGATATCCCTTCCCAAGGTCTCGACGACGCCTTGCGCGAATTCTCGCGTCAGGCCAAGCATCATCTGCTGTATCCCTCGGACATCATCGGTGCCGATGTGCGGCGTAGCTTGCGCGGCTATTACACCGTCGAGGAGGGGTTGGCGCAGCTGCTCGATCAAACGGATCTGGAGTTCGTGGTCGATGGCCATGGCAGCGTCGCCATCCGTCGACGCACGCGAGCCGTGAAAACAGAGCAGCCACCGACCCTCGTATCTGTAACGGAAAAGGTGGCTGATGCCGCTACTGCTACAGAGGATATCTGGCGCAGCGTGTCGATTGCCGAAGTCATCGTGACAGCCCGCCGCCGTGAGGAGAGTCTGCAGCAGGTGCCATTGGCGGTGACCTCCATCGATGCCAATGAGATCGAAGCACGCGGGATACAAAGCACCGAGGACCTGAACGCTCGCGCCCCCGGCGTTGCGGTGAACGGCGGAAATTTCTTCGGTCGCACCAATGGCGCATTTCGCGTTCGTGGCGTGCCCGGCGTTGCGGTGTACGTAGACGGCGTCGTCCGCAGCGGTTCTGCCGGGCTGCTGATGAACGTGGTGGAAATCGAGCGGCTCGAAGTGTTGCGCGGGCCGCAAGGCACGACGTTCGGTAAGAACGCCATCGGCGGTGCCATTCAATACGTCACTCGCAAGCCGCGTGAAGAGCAGGGTCTGCGCATCAAGGCGACCACCGGCTCGGCGAATCGAACCGATCTGCTGGTCGACATGGATCTGCCGTTGAGCGAGACACTGCTGACCAAGTTCACGGCGGCGACGCTGAATCGAGACGGTTACGTCGATAGTATCGACGGCAACTTCGCCTTCGGCGATCAGCGTGATCGAGTGCTCCGAGGGGATTTGCTGTGGCGGCCGAATGAACATTTCGACGCGTTGTTGATCGGCGAGTACGCCGTTCAAAAGAGCAACGGCACGCCGGGGGTCACCTGGCAACTCAATCCCGTGTGCCCGGGAGCTCAGCCGCCCGACAATTTCGTCGGCAGGGCACCGAACAGTCCTTGCATCTACGAGGCGGTCGGCATGCCTATCGATCCGGCGTGGAGCTATGGCGCATCCGAGCGGTGGAAATCGGCGGCCAATCGGCCTGTTCGACAAAACAGCTACGTGTCCAGCGGCGGTACGCTCGAATTGAACTGGGACGTGAGCGAGCGGGTGCACGCCAAATCGATCAGCGGCTATCGGCAGATTGATTCCTACATGGGGCACGACTTCGATGGCACGCCGTATCACTTGTATCAGGCATTCTCGGCGCAAGACCGGCAGGAGCTGAGCGAAGAGTTGCAACTGCTCTACAGCGGTGAGCACCTCACCGGCACCAGCGGCGTTTACTACTACGCCGATCGCACCTGGTCGACGCGTCAGAATTGGGTCGCGAACGAGCTTCGTTTCGATCCTTGGCTCAGCGCGAGGCAGGCATTGGGCGGCCACTACGCTGCGTACGATCCGCTAATCATCGATTCACTGACCGAGGCGCGCAGCGAGGGGTGGGCGGTGTTCACCGAATGGACCGCGCGACTGACCGGCAAACTGTCCGTCAGCCTCGGCGCACGCTATACGCGCGACGATATTGCGCAATCCAATTATCGACCGCGTCAGCCGCTGGCCGAGTTGTGCTGTGCGCCGACGCGTGTATTCAGTCCCGATGGTCCGAAGCTCGCGGGCAATTCCGGGAGTGCGACGTTCGATGAAGTCTCACCGCGGCTTTCCATTCAGTATCGGTGGTCGCCGGATGTGATGACCTATTTCACGCGCGCGTCCGGCTTCAGTGCCGGCGGATTCAGCGGCGGCAATGTGCCATTTCTGCCGAATGGCGGATTCGCTCCATTCGGCCCCGAAACGCTGGTCACGAATGAAGTGGGTGTGCGCGCCGATCTGCTCGGGCGGCGCCTGCGTCTGAACGCGACTTGGTTCGATGGCGAGTACGACGACGTGCAGATCGCGGAGGAGTTGCAGGAAGCGCCGGGATTTCCAGTCACGACCAATGCGGGCGAGGGGCGCATTCGGGGTGTCGAGCTGGAAGGGGCCTGGAATGTCACCCAACAACTCACGTTGCAGTATGGCGCAAGTTGGTTGCACACCGAATTCACCAAAGTGGGGCGTGCGAAGAATCTGGAGATCGGCTCCGAGTTCGCATACGCGCCAGGGTTCGCCTATTCCATTGGCGCGCAGTATGACTGGAGCTTGTCAGCGGGTAATGCATTGAGCGCGCGCTTCGATTACGGCTGGCAGGATCGAGTGTTCACGCAATCGGACATCAATACGCGATCGCTGCAGCGGGCTTATGGCGTCGGTAATGCTCGACTGTCCTATCGGGATGCGCGCAATCGCTGGGAACTCTCCCTGTTCGGCAGCAATCTGTTCAACGAGTTCTATCGGATCAACGGGTTCTTTCTGCCCGCGGATCAGATCGATACGGGCACCCCGGCGCGACCGCGGGAGTGGGGGCTGTCGGTGCGTTATGCCACCCACTGAAATGTCGACAGTGCCTGACCGCGAAAGTATTAGCTTCAGTGAGCTTTAGCTGGAGGTCGAGTGCCGCCATTCGTATTTGAAATCGCCCGGCTGAGGGTGGTGTCCGGTCGAGGCAGTCGCGCACGCCTTGGTGAAGAGGTCAGTGTGCTCGATCGGCGGCGCGTGCTCATCATCGTCAGCCCGAGTCATGCAGCAACCGCGGCCGAGGTCGCGGCGTTGCTCGGTGATCGCTGCGTCGGCATTTACGACAAGGTCGTCCAGCATGTGCCTGCGCCGGTCGCGGCTGCAGGGGTTGCGCACGCACGAACGGTTGAAGCGGACGCTTGCATCGCTCTCGGTGGCGGATCGGCGATCGGCCTGGCGAAGGCCATTGCACTCGAGACCGGGCTGCCCATCATCGCAGTCCCCACCACGTATTCCGGCTCGGAGATGACGGCGGTGTGGGGTATCACGACGGACGGCGTGAAGCGCACGGGGAAGGATGAGAAGGTGTTGCCGCGCTCCGTCGTCTATGACGCCGAGCTGACCGCGACGTTGCCAGCGAAGATCGCCGGCCCGAGCGGGCTGAACGCCTTGGCGCATCTGGTCGAAGGGTTGTATGCGCAGAACGCCAATCCAATGATGTCGACGCTTGCGCAAGAGGGCGTTCGAGCGATTGCACGAGCCTTGCCCAGAGTCTGCGCGAGTCCGGCCGATTTGGATGCGCAGGAAGAAATGCTCTACGGCGCCTGCCTCGCGGGCATTCTGCTGGGCTCAACCGGCATGTCGTTGCATCACAAGTTGTGTCACACGCTCGGTGGAACGTTCAACACGCCGCATGCCGAGACGCATGCGGTCGTCCTTCCGTATGCAACGGCGTTCAATTTGCCCGCCGCGTTGGATGCCCGCAATCGATTGACGGTTGCGTTGGGCACGGAGGCGATTGCCAGCACGATTCATGCGTTGGGGGCAGCGGTGGGAGCACCGCGCTCGCTGCGTGAGTTGGGGCTGAGCCAAGCGGATCTGGACCGTGCCGCCGAGATCGCGACGCGCACGCCTTATTTCAACCCGCGTCCTGTTACGCGCGATGCCATCCGGCAATTGCTCGAGGATGCTTACAACGGAGTCGTGCCCAGCCCATGACTCAAATCAACTCAGCACAGGCAGCGAATGCATTGCTGCTCAATCAGGTCATCGCCGCGTACAGCCGCACCGACAACGCGCGCTGGAACGTCGTGATCGAAAGTCTGTTGCGTCACCTGCATGGCTTCGTGAACGAAGTCGAGCTGCGTCCGGAGGAGTGGTGGACGGCCATCGACTTTCTGACGCGCACCGGTCAAGCGTGCGTCGGTCCGCGACAGGAGTTCATTCTGTTATCCGACGCGCTGGGTTTGAGCTCGGCAGTCGATAACCTCAACAATGCGTCCCTCGCGGGCGCGACCGAGTCCGCGGTGACCGGGCCGTTCTACGTGCCACATTCGCCGCACATCGAAAACGGCGGCAGCATCGCGCTGGCGGGCGAGGGTGAGACCGTTCTGATTCGTGGCCGCGTGCTCGACACCGCAGGCCATCCGATCTCTGCAGCCGAGCTGGACATCTGGCACACCTCGCCGAATCAGCTGTACGCGGTGCAAGACAAGAACCAGCCGGAGATGAATTTCCGCGGCAAGTTGCGAACGCGCACGGACGGCAGCTTTGCGTTCCACACGATCAAACCGATCGCCTATCCGGTGCCCGTGGATGGTCCGGTGGGCCAGCTGCTGAACAAGGGGGGGCGGCATCCGATGCGCCCGGCTCACATCCATTTCATCGTGAGCGCCCCAGGCTATCAGTCCGTCACGACGCAACTGTTCACCCGGGGCGACGAATTCATCGATTCGGATGCTGTGTTCGGCGTCAAGGACTCGCTGCTCATCGACTACCAGCGCAATACCGATCGCTCGCTGGCGGTCGACTGGGTGCTCGACCACGATTTCGTGCTAGCGGGTCCGTCGGCAGGTTAGCCGTCTATGTCTCACGATCAGGACGCGGATGATCGCGGTCCCGCCGGGCAGCCGACTTACTTCGTGTACGAGGACGGCGGCCAGCGCTGGCGCTGGTTCCTCCTGGATGGCCAGCGACGCAAGATCGCCAACTCCGGCCGGGGCTACCGCAGCCGAGCCGACTGCCTGGCCAGCATCGATCTGGTGCGCCTGTCCGCCGACGCCGGGCTGCGCGAACCGTAGCGTGGGAAAAATTGTCGGCACTCGACCCACTGCTACGTATGTACCTGTGTCTGCGTCGAAATACCGAGCCGAGTCAGGGGCACAAGCGTCCGTCCAATGAGTTTTGCCAAGGTCAAGCTGCAGCTGGTGCGCGCGCTCAAGCCCGACTCGAACGAGCGGGTTGGGGCCCCCGTTGCGGGCCCTGAGACCGACGCCGAAGCGGCGGCCATGAGCGATGCGGAGCGGGCCGCGCTGGTCGAGCGCCTGTTCAGTCATCACCGCAGCGCCTTGCTTCAGTACCTCACGCGCCTGCTGTCCAACAGCGACGATGCCGAAGAGGTGCTGCAGGAAACCTACGTTCGACTGTTGCGAGTCGAGCATCTGGATCACCTCGACGATCAGGTGCGCCGGTTTCTGTTCAAGATTGCCACCAACCTGGCGCGAGATCGCTTTCGCCAGCGCAAGTCGCGTTCCTATGCGACGCACATTCCCTACGAGCTGGTGGATCTGGTCGGCGAGCAGGAGTCGCCCGACGAGATCATCGATTGGGATCACGGCATGCAGGTCGTGAAGCAGGTGCTGCTGGATCTACCGCCGCGGCACCGGCAAGTGTTCCTGCTGCACGTCACACAAAATATGAGTTATCGGACGATCAGTCGTCATCTGGGGGTCAGCACGAAAACAGTGGAGCGCGATATCGCCATGGTGTTGGAACTGTGTCAGAGCCGCTTGAGGACGGATCGATGAGCGACCGGGATCTCAAAAGCGGTGACTCGATGGACATCCGCGCGGTGGAAGCCGCGGCGGCCCGTTGGTTCGTGCGGCTGCACGATCATCCGGTCAGCCGCGAGACCGAGGCCGAGTTCGACGCGTGGCTGGATCAGGCTGCCGAGCATCGCGAGTGCTACATGCGATGCGAGCTGGTGATGGCCATGACGCGCGGACTGACCACCGAGGCGGAGTTGCAAGCGGACATCGACGTCTGCGCGGCGATCGCTGCCAAAGAGGCGGCGGCACAGGAGCGTTCTCGCCGCTTCAAAGAGAAGCGTTCCATCTGGATGAGCGCCGCGGCGACCGTCCTGTTCATGATTGCGACCGGCGCATATTTCTTCACGCACCGGGTCGAAACGCAGATCTATCAAACGCAGGTGGGCGAGCAGCGCCGTGTCGTGCTGGCCGATCACTCGACCGTCACGCTGAACACCGACACGGTGCTGGCCGTGACGCTCTCCGATGAGTCGCGCCACATCGAGATGCAGCGCGGGGAAGCATTCTTTTCTGTCGCACATGACGCCTCGCGTCCGTTTGAGGTGATAGCGGCGGGCGGATTGGTGCGCGCCGTGGGGACCGAGTTCGGTGTGGAGATGCAGCGGGGCGAGGTGACCGTTTCAGTGCTCGAAGGCGCGGTCGTGGTGCTGCCCAAGCAATCCGATCCCGTCGGCGACGTGCCGCGTCTCACGGCCAACATGGCAGTGAGCTATCGAGGCGGCGGCGCGATTGGTGAGATGCAGACGGCCGATGTGAGACGCATCACCGCGTGGCGAGAGGGCAAGCTGGTGTTCGACCAGGTGCCTCTGGCCGATGCCATCGCCGAATTCAACCGCTACTCGCCACGCAAGGTGCAGGTGGGCTCCGCGGCCATCGGTAGCCGGCCGGTCAGCGGCGTGCTGCAGATTGGCGATATGAGCTCGCTGCGGTTTCTGTTGCAGGAGTCGCTGGGTCTGAAGCTGATCGACCAGGGCGACACGCTGCTGCTGCAGGCACAGGATACGAAAGATAGAGGGGACGTTCGATGACGGTGGAATTCCAAACGGTGTTCGGCTCGCTGCAGGACTACGCCAAGGGCGAGCTGGAGATCATCAACGACAGCCCGAAGAACTACGCGTTCTCGAACGTCTTTGACGTTGCCTCGCGCTCCGCTGCGTATGAGAAGGTAGTGGTGGCAATCAACCTGGGCTACGTGCTCGAGACGCTGCGTGCCGAAGGCACATCGCCCTGGTTCGCGGCTGCGCATGACGAGTTCGCGATCGTGATGGACGGCGAGGTGGAGGTGGAGCTGCTGAAGCTCGATGCTCCAGCGGTGCCGGCGTCGAAGAAGGGGACCGTCCAGCTCGACGGCTCGCCTGTAGGGCGCCGGATGGGATACGTCAAGTGCAAGCGTGGCCACCAGGTGTTGTTGCCGCAGGGCGCGGCCTACCGCTTCAAGGCGGCGCGTCCAGGCGTGATTCTGCTGCAGACCATCGAAGGCGAGCTGTCGAAGCAGAAGTGGCGAGAGATCTGTTACACCTGACGAACGAGGATTGCGGAATGAATGCATTGGACGTGGTGGCTTCACCCGCGAGCAACGAAACGGGTTACCGCAGTTTCCAGCTCGGCAGCTTCTCGTTCAGCCGCGACGAATATTTCGTGCGTGTCGGCTGGGAAGCGAATGGCCAGCAGCTGTCTCACAAGATGTCGGCCGATGCATTCCTGCGCGCCGTCATGCGCGACGTGGCCTGGGGGTTCTTCTACGGCTGGGTCAATTTCGATGCGATGATCGGCACGCGCAATCTCTACGGCAAAGTGGAGTTCTACGCCGGCACTTACAACCCGGCGTACAAGGAGCGTGGCCTCGATCACATGGAGACGTTCGATTCGCGCCAGATCATGGCGACCTTCAAAGCCATGCTGGATGACTGGACCAACGAAGGCTTCGATCCGTTCGCCGCACCGGATGAAACCAGCAAGAGCTGGCTGGGCAAGAAGCGCGGTCACAATCGCGGTGCCATCGAGCGTGAGCGGCAGGCGTGCAAGCGCATGCCAGGCTTGCCAGGCGATGCGGAGCTGCGC
This sequence comes from Steroidobacter cummioxidans, assembly GCF_003104955.1. NCBI lineage: Bacteria > Pseudomonadati > Pseudomonadota > Gammaproteobacteria > Steroidobacterales > Steroidobacteraceae > Steroidobacter > Steroidobacter cummioxidans. Next base: position 121,396 of record NZ_LSRW01000021.1, read on the forward strand.
ACCGACGAGAACGGCTATCCGGTGAATCGCGCATTCGCCGACGTTTCCCAGGACGAGCCGGAGATTCATGCCGAGCCCGGTTTCGAGAACGAGCTGCATGCCTTCAGCTTGTTTGCCTACCTGTCCCGGTCGGACGTGACGTGGAACCCGTCGGTGTCATCGGTGCTCGAGCGCAGCCTGTGCTGCCCGACCACCGAGGAATACATCCTGCCGATCAAGCACGGCAACGATCGGGTCGAGTGGTTCATCCAGCTGAGCGATGAGCTGGAATGGCAGATCGAAGACAAGAACACGGGCGCACCGCGCGCCAAGGTCATCATGAAGGCTGGAGATGTCGCCGCCATGCCGGCGGACATTCGCCATCAGGGCTTCTCCAAGAAGCGCTCCATGCTGCTGGTGTGGGAGAACGCCACGCCCGAGCTGCCGCAGCTGTACGAAAGCGGCAAGCTGAAGCCGTATCCGGTCGAGTTCTAAAGACCGTTCCCTTTGAGTCGAGCGTCGAGCGCCGTTGTCGAGCGACAACGGCAGTAGCGCACTGTTGCCTGTCGAAACGAGTGGATCATGACATTGCAGACCAAACTGTTCATCGGTGGCGAGTTCGTCGACGCGCTCGATGGCGCGACTCTGGACGTCATCAATCCGTTCGACGGCTCGGTTATCACCAGCGTGGCCGAGGCAAAGGCCGCCGACGTTGATAGAGCGGTCGCCGCGGCGACTCGCGCGTTCCCTGCGTGGCGCGCGATGCCGGCCATGCAGCGTGGCCGCTTGCTCGGCAAGCTCGCTGACGCCATCGAAGCGCATGCGGATGAGCTCGCCGAGCTGGAATCGATCGACACGGGACATCCGATTCGCGACACCAAGGGTCTCGATGTGCCGCGCACGGCGGTGACGTTTCGATACTTCGCTGGCATGGCAGACAAGCATCAAGGCAGCGTGGTGCCTGTCGAAGTAGGATTCCTTAACTACGTGCAGCGTGAGCCGGTGGGCGTGGTCGGTCAGATCGTGCCCTGGAATTTTCCGCTGATGTTCACGAGCTGGAAGATGGGGCCGGCGCTCGCGGCGGGTAATACCGTGGTGCTGAAGCCGGCCGAGATCACGCCGCTGTCGACGTTGAAGATCGCGCAGTTGATGGCGGAGGTGGGTTTCCCGCCGGGCGTCGTCAACATCATTCCTGGTTTTGGTCACACGGCCGGTCAGCATCTGGCCGAGCACCCGGGCGTGCAGAAGATTGCGTTCACTGGCTCGACTGCGGTTGGTCGTCGCATCGTGCAGGCGTCGGCAGGCAACCTGAAGCGCGTGCAACTCGAGCTGGGCGGCAAGGGGGCCAACATGGTGTTCGCCGATGCCAACCTGCCGGCGGCCATCAACGGCAGCGCGTTCGCGATCTTTCACAACCAAGGCCAGGCTTGTATTGCAGGCTCGCGACTGTTGTTGCAGGAGGAGATCGCGGCACCGTTCCTCGAAGGCTTCGTCAAGCTGGCCCGGTCCATCAAGCTGGGCAATCCGTTGGATCCGACGACCGAGATGGGGCCGCTGACTTCGCAGAAACAACAGCAGAGCGTGCTCACGTACTGCGAGGTGGCCAAACAGCAGGGCGCTGAGATCATCACCGGCGGTCGCAAGCCGGAAGCTGCGGCGCTGTCGAAAGGATTCTTTGTCGAGCCCACGATCGTGAAGGCGCAGCCGCAGGATCGTGTCTGTCAGGAAGAGGTGTTCGGGCCGTTTGTTTCCGTCACTACGTTCAAGGACGAGGCGGAGGCGATCGCGATCGCCAACTCGACCGAGTACGGCCTGGGTGGCGGCTTGTGGACGACGAATCTGCAGCGCGCGCACCGCATGGCGGGCGCCATGCGAGCCGGCATGGTGTGGATCAATAGTTACAAGCGCGTCAATCCGGGCTCGCCATTCGGCGGCGTTGGCAGCTCCGGCTACGGGCGGGAGATGGGCTTTGAAGCCATGCACGACTACACCGAAGCGAAATCGGTGTGGGTCAACGTAGACGCGCAGATTCCCCCTCACTATCCGCGCTGAGTGTGAGTTGGAAGTCACATCCGCATGCGCCGGAAGCGGATACGGAAGTGTGTCCGCTCGCTGCGGTTCCCGACGGCGGCTGTATCGAAGTGAGCTTCGGCGTGGATGTCGAAGCGTTGCGGCTGATCGTGTTGCGACGTGGCGCGGATGCGTGGGCTTACGTGAATGTCTGCCCGCATTTCTCGCTGCCGCTGAACTCGCGGCCGGGCGAGTTTCTCGTGACGGAGGACCAGCACCTCATGTGCGCGTATCACTGCGCGTTGTTTCGTTTCCATGATGGGCTGTGCGTGGATGGGCCCGCGAAGGATCGAAGTCTAGAAGCAGTGCCTGTGACGATTGTCGACGGTGTCGTGCGGATTGCGACATGAGTGACGATGCCGAACTGTTCGCGCTGCCAGACACGTCCGTGTCGCTTCGAGCGGCGTTCGGGATCGATCGCGACGGTGTCGTGCCGGCGTTCAGTCGCAGCAACGATCACGTGCCGGCGGTCGATTCCTCCTATCGGTTCGATCCGCAAACCACGCTCGCGATCCTCGCCGGCTTTGCGCACAACCGCCGGGTGTTGGTGCAGGGCTATCACGGCACCGGCAAGTCGACGCACATCGAACAGGTGGCGGCGCGGCTCAACTGGCCATGCGTTCGGATCAATCTCGACGGGCATGTCAGTCGCATCGATTTGATTGGCCGTGATGCCATCGTGCTTCGCAATCAGCAGCAGGTGACGGAGTTTCAGGAAGGAATTCTGCCTTGGGCGCTGCGCCGGAACGTCGCGTTGATCTTCGATGAGTACGACGCAGGGCGGCCGGATGTGATGTTTGTGTTGCAGCGGGTGCTGGAGGCGGAGGGGGCGCTGACATTGCTCGATCAGAATCGAGTCATTGCGCCGCATGCGTGCTTCAGGCTGTTTGCCACGTCGAACACGATTGGCTTGGGAGATGCGAGTGGGCTGTACCACGGCACGCAACTGATCAATCAGGGACATTTGGATCGGTGGCATATCGTTGCGGTGTTGAACTACCTGAAGCCGGGCGAGGAGATGGCGATCGTTCGGGCGCGAGTGCCGGCGCTGATGGATCGGTGGCCGCATGCGGTCGAGGCGATGGTGACGCTCGCCGGGCTGATTCGGAGTGCGTTCGTCGCGGGAGATATTTCGACGGTGATGTCGCCCCGGGCGGTGCTTTCGTGGGCCGAGAATGCGGTGATCTTCGGCGACCTCGGGCGCGCATTCGAGTTGAGCTTTCTCAATAAGTGCGATGAGTCCGAGCGGGCGGCGGTGATGGAGCTGCATCAACGCTGCTTTGGGGGCGCGTGATGCGTGCCGTTCCCAGCAGTGAGGATCGGCTGGGGCGGCTCAAGCAGGCGTCACTGACGACGCTCAAGGCGATCAGCGATAGCGTCGATCCGCCGGGGGCGACGGCATTGATTGGAGCGATACGACAGCTGCCGAACGATTCGCACGCGTTCGCGATCTGGCGTGGCCGCGTCGACGCGCATGCCTTGCAAGTGAGGTTCAGCGATGAAGCGCTTCACGGCGAACTGCGGCCTGCTGGCGCTGCCGCGCCGCTGTTCGATGCGCTCGAGCAATGCCGGGTCGAGGCGCTTGGCGTGCGGTTGTTTCCAGGCGCTCGTGAGAATCTTCGAGCGTTCCACGAATCCCGTCGGATCGACTCCCGGGATCAGGCGGTGCTCGACGCAGCAATGATTCGCCTGATGCCCCTGATTGAGGATCAACGGGCATTCGGGATCGAGGCGGCTAAGCTCGCGATGACGATCATGCGCGGCGAGCAAAGCGATGCCGAAGCGCTGTTGAACGAGGCGAGCCGCAGATCTGACGAAGACGCAGACAATCAGCGGCCGCAGCTCGCGGACTCGACAGAGCAGGCGCAGAGCGCACACGTCGACATTCTGCGTCGAGTGAGCAACGAGCCTCGGGGCCGTGTGGTGCCAAGGGCGGCGGTCAAGGATGCGGGCGAGGTGACGAACTATCGCGTCTTCACCCGACAATTCGATGCCGTCGTCGATGCCGGCGCTCTGCTGACCGACGAAAAGCGTCGCGAGCTCTCTCGCCGATTCGAAGAACTCTCAGCGGCCTGCCGCAAAAACGTCGCCCGCTGGGCCCATCGTCTGCAGCGCTACTTGCTCTCACGGCAGCGTCGATCCTGGGCCTTCGACTGCGAAGAGGGCTTGCTCGACTCAGGTCGTCTGACGCGTGTCGTGTGCGATCCACTGCAACCGCTGTTGTTCAAGCAGGAAGCCGAGACGGACTGGCCCGAAACTGCCGTCACGATCCTGATCGACAGCTCCGGCTCGATGCGAGGCCAGCCCATCGTGATCGCTGCGGCCTGTGTCGAGCTGCTCGGTGCGGTACTGGAACGCTGTGGAGTAACGACAGAGATCCTCGGCTTCACGACACAGCGATGGCGAGGTGGGCGCAGCCGGGAACGATGGATTGCCGCCCATCGGCCATCGAGCCCGGGGCGCCTCACCGACCTGCATCACATCGTCTATAAACCCGCCGACGTTCCCTGGCGTCGTGCCCGCCGCAACCTCGTCGCCATGCTCGATGAATCCCTGCTCAAAGAAAACGTCGACGGCGAGGCGTTACTGTGGGCCCACGAGCGACTGCGTCGCCGTCCCGAGCGCCGCAAGATTCTGATGGTCATCTCCGACGGTGCGCCGCTCGACGACGCGACGCTGTCAGCAAACGATTTCGGCTATCTGGACCGGCATCTGCGCGCGGTCATCGAATCTCTGGAAAGCAGCGGGACGGTGCAGCTGCTGGCCATCGGCATCGGCCACGATGTCGGCTCTTACTATGCCAATGCGTTTACTGTTACCGAGCCCCAAGAACTCGGCGAAGCCATGGTGAGGCAGCTCGCTGCGCGCCTGCACGGCGGCCGCAGCAGCCGACAGCGAACGGGTCGCGGGTCGAGCCTATGAACAGAACGCACGAACAGAGTTCCGCGATGGTAAAGCACCTGGTGATGTGGCGCTTGCGTGCCGCCGAGAATGGCGAGCGTGCCGAGCAACTAGCATCGATCGCGCTGGCTATCGAAGCCATGCGCAACGGCATTCATGGATTGCAGCGGGTCGAGCTGGGACGCGACCAATCGCAGGTGAGCGATTCGGCCGACCTGGTCCTGTATTGCGAGTTCGACAGCTGGGCGGCGCTGCAAGGCGTACGAAAAACCCATCCGCTGCAATGAAACAAAACTCAAAAAACGTTTTGATCGGGCCGCTGCGCATCGAGCGTCGCGTGGTCGACTACGAAACCAGCATGACGGTAGACGCATGACATCCGGGGGAACAATGAGAACACGATGGGTCCATGTACTCGCGACACTGCTCTCGGGCGCGCTGACGCTCGGCGCGGGGCACGCGCAAGCATCCAGTGACGATAGAGCAATCGNCACTGCAGCGGCCGAGGCGTTGGGCGGGCTAGAGAGAGTGCGCTCGGTCAAGAACATTACGCTGTCCGGCTATGGCCAGTACGCCTATATGTTTGGCGGCGGCAATATCACCGGCTCGCCCGAAGCCCCGCAGAAGTATCAGGCGGCCAACGATTTGAAGCGCGTCTACGATCTGGAACACGGTCGTTTCCAGCAGCTCGAGCGCCGCAATTTCCTGTTCCCGTTCGCGGCGGTGTTCGGTCACTCGTTCGCGCAGGCCAATCTGGTGCTCGATGGCGATATCGGCTACGAGACGGCGCCCGATGGCAAGGTCACCCGTTCGCGCAAGTGGATCGAAAGCCCGCTGCACATCGACGGCGTGCACATGCGCCGCATGTGGATGTTGAACAATCCGGTTGCACTGGTGCGTGCGGCACTTGATCCCGCCAACAAACTCGGCGCGCCCCGCAAGGAAGGCGGTGTCACCGTGCTCGACCTGACCTTGAAGCAGGGCGACACGCTGAGCTTCGCCATCGACGCTCGTTCCAAGCTGCCCACGTGGGTGCGCTGGAAGAATCCGCACAGCAACCTCGGGCAAGTGACCCTGACGACCTATCTCAATGGGTACGCGCCGTATGGCGGCTTGCTGATGCCGCTGGGATACGTCACTCGCATCGACTGGCGCAACGTCGACTACTTCAAGATGTATGTCGACGACTATGTGGTCGACACGCAGATTGCCGATCTCGCTGCGCCGGAGGCGGTGCGCTCAGCCTCTGATGCGGATCCCGTGGTCACCTCCGAAGCGACGCAGGTGGCTCCCGGTGTCTGGCGTCTGACGCCCTACGGCAATACGGTGTTCGAGTTCGCCGATCATCTGGCGATCTACGAGCTCGGCGGCAGCCACGCCGCTGCGAAAGCAGCGATCGACAAGGCGCGCACGCTGGTGCCAGGTAAGCCGCTCACCGAGTACATTCCTTCGCATCATCACTTCGATCACACAGCGGGATTCCGTGTCGGCGTGGCCGAAGGGCTGACCGTCGTTTCGCGCTATGGCAACGAAGGGATTTTCCGCGAGATGGCCGAGCGTCGTGCGCCGGACTATCCGGATGCACAGGAGAAGAACCGCAAGCCCTTCAAGTTCCGCGGCTTCGACGATCATCTGCGTCTGTCTGACTCTAAGGCTACAGTCGATCTGTATTGGGGTCGAGGCAACACGCACATGGCCGACGCGGTGTTCGCATATGTGCCGGCGTCCAAGGTGTTCGTGGAAGGTGACATGGCCACCGCGGCCCGCGACTATCAGTTCTGGGGCGACAATTACATGGACAATGTCGAGCACTACAAGCTCGAGGTGGAGACGCTCTCGACCGTGCACATGGGCATCATGAAGCCGGCCGAAGTGGTCGAGATGGTGAAGGGCGGTGTACAGCGGGCTCGCGAGCGTTGCGCGGCCGAGCTTGCGAAGGGCAATTACTTCCCAGGGTGCCCCATCGTCAGCAATCGGTATTGATCGGGCTGACACGGGGCAGCGTTGCTGCTGCCCCGTGTTGCAAGGTCAGATCATGCCGTTCTTGTTACGAGACTTCTCCTGCGGCGGAATGGCTTCGGTCACGGCCCAGTGCTCGGCGATCTGGCCGTCCTGGATGCGGAAGATCTCGATGGTTGCTACGGGACCGTTGGGATCTTCGCGGCGGAAGTGCACGGCGACCAGATCGCCCTCGGCAATGACGCGCGCGAACTCGGGCATCACCCCCTGGCCCTTGGGCGCCATCATATCGATGTAGTTGAGAATCGCAGCCCGCCCGGACGGGATGTTCGGCATGTGCTGAATGTAGTCTTCGCGCACGATTTTCATCACGGTTTGCTTATCGCGCGACTCGACGGCGCGGAAGAACTGCTCCACCAGCATCTTGTTGGCGGGCAGGTCATTGGCGCTGCCGGCCAGGCCGACGCTGGCGGCCAGCAGCAGGCCGGCCGCGCCTGCGAACAAATATTTCATCGTCGATCTCCGGGTAGGGGCGCGATTGCCCGCTGTTAATACGTGCCAGCCGCCTGCGCCCGGACAAGAATTGTCGACAGGCGTGCCCGTGTTTCGTTTATCCGAAAGCAGATCGCTTCGAAAAGGAAACACCATGGTTTCGTTCGCACGCATTGTGAGCGGCTGTATTGCCGCCGCGTTGCTCTCGGCCGCCGGGCCCTCGCTGGCTCATCACTCTTTCCCGGCGACTTACTACATCGACAAGTCGGTCACCATCAAAGGCAAGGTGGTGCAGTTCATGTTCCGCAATCCGCACTCGATGATCATCATCCTCGCGCCCGGCCCCGACGGTAAGGACGTGCGCTACGCGGTGGAATGGGCTGCGGCCGGCGCGCTCGCCAAAGACGGCCAGGCGTCGCGCGAGTCTTTGAAGCCTGGCGATTTCGTGATCGTCACTGGCGCGCCCGGCCGGCAAGAGACCGATCACAAGATCCGCCTGAACCAGATCGAGCGGCCCGCCGACGGTTGGAAGTGGGGCGGCAGCTTCGAATAACCGCGCATCGCGGTTGCGCCGACAACGAATAGAGCAGGGCGGCGCAGGTCATGCCGCCCTCCATACCAATCAGCTTCGGGGGGAGAGCGATGACCAATTCGCAAGCGCAGTGGGATACGTCGTATGAATGGAAGGCCGTCACGCTGTTGACGCTGGCCTTCGGTCTGGTCGGGCTGGACCGATGGATCATCGCACCCCTGTTTCCTTCGATGATGCAGGACCTAGGCCTCGACTATCAGGCGCTCGGCAATCTGATCGGCGCGCTGGGTCTGGCGTGGGGCGTATTCGCGATCGTTGCGGGCGGTCTGTCCGATCGGCTGGGTCGTCGCAAGATCCTGGTGCCAGCCATCATCGGCTTCTCGCTGCTGTCGGGCCTGAGCGGATTCGCGCAAGGTCTGACCAGCTTGATCGTCATTCGCGCGCTGATGGGCATCACGGAAGGCTCGTTCTGTCCCACCAGCTTCGCCGCGACCGCCGATGCGTCATTGCCGACCCGGCGCGGTTTCAATCTTGGCGTACAACAGAGTGCGTTTCCGCTGCTGGGCCTTGCGCTTGGTCCCATCATTGCCACGCAGCTGCTGCAGGTCGTGAACTGGCGGTGGGTGTTCGTGCTGGTCGCGATCCCCGGCTTGATCCTGGGCGTGCTGATGTGGCGCTTGATTCGTGAGCCGGCGACGGTCGGTGTGAATGCGAAAGCGGAGCGCGCGCCGCTCGGCGATCTGCTGAAACATCCGAACGTGAAGCTTGGCATGGTCGCGCTGATGTGCGCGATGAGCGGCATCTTCGTGTTGAGCGCCATGGTGCCCAACTATCTGGTCGATTATCTGAAGCTCACGACGGTGCAGATGGGCTTTGTGACTTCGGCGATCGGCTTCGGCGGGTTCCTGGGGCAAGTCGTGTTGCCGGGGGCTTCGGATCTGCTGGGCCGAAAGCTCGTCGCGGTTTCCGGCTTCGTGCTGGGTGCCGCATTCCTATATGCCTTCATGCACGTCGGTCCGAATCCGGCGCTGTTGTTTGCACTGCTGTTCATCTGCTGCTTTTTCTGTTTCGGATTGCTGGGGTTGATCACCGGCCCGATCGCAGCTGAAGCGGCACCACGCGGTCTGATCTCTTCAACCGCCGGCATCATCATCGGCACAGGTGAGATTTTCGGCGGCGGCATCGCGCCTGCGATCGCCGGCAATGTCGCGCAAACCTATGGAATTCAGCACGTGCTCACGATGGCGCTGATTGGCCTGTGCGCTGGCGTCGTGGTCAGTTTGTTTCTGCGTGAGACCGCACCTCGCAAGATCGAGGCTGCACTGGCTGAAGCATAAAAACATCGCCGACCAGAATGTCGGTGGCGGAGCGAGCCATACGTTTTGTTTTCAGTCGCTCCTAAAACATCTGCTGATCATGGGGGAAACTATGCTTCGCTTGCCAAGAAAATCGATGAGCCTGTATGGCCTGGCGCTGCTGTCCGCATCGTCGGGTCTGGCCGCCGCACCGCAGGATGCCGCTGCTCCGGTGACGGACACTGGCGTGTCCGGTAGCGGCCTGGAAGAGGTGATGGTCATGGCCCGCCGCCGTGAGGAGAGCTTGCAGGAAGTGCCGCTCTCCATCACTGCGATGGGCACGAAAGACCTCGAGGTGCGTGGCATCGATACGACGGAAGGCTTGAATCGTATGGTGCCCAACGTCGTGATCGCCAGCACCAATTTCTTCGGTCGGCAGGGCGGCAGCTTCCGCATGCGTGGTCTGCCGAACGTCGGCGTCTACGTGGACGGCATCGCATCGAACGCCAGCGCCGGCACACTGATGAACATCGTCGAGGTGGATCGCGTCGAAGTGCTGCGAGGCCCGCAAGGCACGCTGTTCGGCAAGAACGTCATCGGCGGCGCGATTCAATACATCACCAAGCGCCCGCAGGATACATTCGGCGGTCGCGTAAAGTCGTCGATCGGCTCGTACGATCGCTTCGATGTGTCCGCCAACATCGATATTCCGTTGAGCGAGACGTTCCTCACCAAGATCACCGCAGCCAAGCTGTCGCGCGACGGTTTCGTGCCGAGCACGACCATCGACAAGCGCTTTGGCAGCCAGAACGACACGACCGGCCGGCTGGACCTGCTGTGGAAGCCGTCGGACTCGTTCAACTGGCGGGTGGCCGCGGGTTACGACGATCAGCGCACCAACGGCAATCCCTCGACGGTGTGGGCGCTGAATCCTGTGTGCGTCGGCGATCCGAATCCGCCGGCGAACTTCCCGGGCGGCGCGCCGAATTTCCCGTGTCTGTATGAAGCTGCGGGCCTGCCGATCAATCAGGACTACGTCTATGGCGCCCGTGGGCAGCGCAAGACGGCCAGCGATTACAACGGCCCCGAGCTGTACACGAAGGTCAAGTCGTTCTCCACCGAGATCAACTACGAGATGAGCGATACCTGGGCGTTGAAGGGCATCGGCAGCCGTCGCGAGCTCAAGACCACAGCTTACGCGGACTTCGACGGTACGCCTTATCGCATCTTCGACGGTGCCAATTACAGCGAGCCTGAAGAGACGACCGCCGAGCTGCAGTTCCTGTTCAGCGGCGAGCGCCTGCACGGCACCAACGGCCTGTACTACTACAACAACGAGAACTACGGCCGCCGCATCAACTGGCTGGCGAACGATCTGAAGCGCGAAGTCGATCCGGTTCGCAACGCGCTGGCGTCGGCATACATCGGTGGGTTCTTCTTCGCGCCGGTGATCGATCAGCTGTCGTACACCAAGACCGAAGGTTGGGCGGTGTTCGCCGAGTGGACCTATGACGTGACCGACAAGTTCTCGATCACGGCCGGTGCGCGCTACAACGAGGACGAAGTCACGAACGCGCAGTACACCCCGCGCAGTCCTGTGCCGGTTGCTTGCTGTTCACCCGTGCTGAGTGTGGAAACCGATGGCGGTCCGGCTCGCGCGGGCACGGCGCTGGGTGACAAGTGGACCAACATCGCGCCGCGTCTGTCGTTCCAGTATCAGTGGACCTCGGACATCATGACCTACCTGACGTACTCCGAAGGGTTCAACCAGGGCGGCGTCAACAACGTCAATGGGCTGGCGATCGGCTTCGATCCGGAAACGCTGAAGAACTACGAGATCGGCTTGCGCTCGGATCTGTTCGATCGACGGCTGCGTCTCAATGCTTCGGTGTTCTATGGCCAGTACCAGGACATCCAGGTCAGCGAAGAAATCATTCCTCGCTTCCCGACCACGACCAACGCCGGCGAGGCGAAAGTGAGGGGCATCGAGATCGAGGGTGTGGTGCTGGTCACTGACAACTTCACCATCAACTACGGCGCGGGCTGGCTCGACTCGGAGTACACCGATCTGGGTACGTCGACGGCGATTCCGCTCGGCGCGCGCTTCCCGTATGCGCCGGAGAAGTCATACAGCATCGGCGCTCAGTACGACATGCAGCTCACGTCGGGCGCGCTGACGTTCCGCACCGACTACGGTTGGCAGGATGAGGTGGATACGGCGGCTGACATCCAGAAGTCGGTGATCCCTGCGTACGGCCTGCTCAGCGCACGCATCATGTATGCGCCGCCCAATGGCAAGTGGGATGTGTCGCTGTTCGGCTCGAACCTGACGAATGAGTATTACCGCATCAACGGTTTCTACATTCCGACGGATCAGATGGACAACGGCACGCTCGGCCGGCCGCGCGAGTGGGGCCTGACCTTCGGCTTCCGCTTCGAGTAACGAGTTCCCCTGGGTGGTTCGTGCCGGGCGTGTATGCGCCCGGCATGGACCGCCAATTTTCTCAAACGGAGTGTCGATGCGAGCGAACGCGCTGCGACTTGTTTTGGCAACGCTGTCAGTGGCCGCGACGGCGAATGCGAGCACCCCGGACGCGAGTGCTGTCTTCTCACCGGTGGTGCAGGCACTGGTGTCGAAGATGACGCTCGATGAGAAGTTGACGATGGTGCAGGGATCACGCGATCCCGCTTACAACGGCGGCGCGGGTTACATCGCCGGCGTACCGCGTCTTGGCGTTCCGCCGCTACGGATGGCCGATGGTCCCGCCAACGTCTATGTGAGATACGAAACGACGGCGCTGCCTCAGCCCATCACGTTGGCCGCGACGTTCAGTCGAGATTACGCGAAGCAGTACGGTGCGATCCTCGGGCGTGAATCGCGCGCCACTCGCAACGATGTGCTGCTCGGTCCGATGGTCAATCTGTCCCGGTTGCCGAACTGGGGCCGGAATGTCACGAGCTTCGGCGAGGATCCATTCGTCATCGGTCAGATGGCGGCGGCCGAGATCGGGGGCATTCAGTCCACCGGCACCCTGGCAAATGCCAAACATTTTCTCGCGAACAATCAATCGCTCAATCAGGGCGGCGGCATCTTTGGTGCCGACGGCTTCGATTTCATCGTCGACCCGCGCACGCTGCACGAGATTTATTTGCCGGGATTCGAAGCGTCGCTGCAAGCGGGTGTGGCCTCGGTGATGGCCTCGTACAACAAGACCAATGGATTCTGGAATGCGGAGAACGAGGGCAATCTCATCGGCTTGTTGCGCGATGAGCTGCGATGGGATGGCTTCGTCGTGTCCGATTGGCATGCGAATCGGAGCACCCCGTCCATCGTCGCAGGCTTGGATATGGAGATGCCCGGCGTCGGTCCCCAATATCCCACCGGTCGTGAAGGCGCGAAGTGGGGCCCGCGACTGAAGGCGGCCATCGAAGGCAAACAGGTCAGTGGCGATGCGTTGGATCGGGCAGTCGGACGCGTGCTCACGCAAATGGAGAAGTTTGGCTTCCTCGACGGGACGAGAGTGCCCGGGCCCACCGAGATCGATGTTGAAGGTCACGCGGCATTCGCTCGCAAGCTGGCGGGTGAGGGCGCCGTGCTGCTGAAGAATCAAGGAAACATTCTGCCGCTGAGCGGTGAGGCTGCGGGTGACGTGCTGCTGATCGGGCCAACGGCAGATCAGTTGGCGATTGGGCCGGGCATCTCCGGCTTCGAGTCACGTTTTATATCTCCGCGCGAGGCGTTGCAGCGCTCGTTGGGCTCGAGCGCGCCGATGAAACACGTCGTGGGCGACGAATTGACAGGCGTTGCGATTCCAGCAGCGGCCCTCACACCGGAGGGCGGACAGGGGGCCGGGTTGATGCGTCGTGCGTCCGACTCGACGCCGATGGGGGTCGATGCAGGCGTCAACTTCATCGGCAACCAGGCTTTGCCAATCGGGCAGGGTTATTCATGGCGCGGCACGCTCAAGGTGACTGAGAGCGGTACATATGCACTGCAAGTTCACACCTGGGGCGGCACGGGCGTGCTCAAGATCGATGGGCAGCCGCGCGCCTACTCGGCGGCCGTGCGCTTCGGCCATGGTATTCCTCGCAAATATTCGAGCGTCGTGCCGACCAAGGATGGCTTGGATAACGCGCAGTACAGCGTCGATCTGGTCGCGGGCAAGGCCTACGCCATCGAGGTCGAAGGTCAGGCCGAGCCCGAATCGAAACTGCAGGTCCGCCTCGCCTGGGTCACACCGGCAATGCGCAGGCAGAACATCGCCGAGGCTGTCGCAGCTGCGAAGGAAGCGCGCACTGCTGTGATTTTCGCGTGGGCACGCAGTGGAGAGTTCGACGATCCGGATCAGGCGCTGCGATTGCCAAACGATCAGGACGAGCTGATCTCGGCCGTGGCACGAGTGAACTCGCGAACCATCGTCGTATTCAACAGCGGCAGTCCGCATGACATGCCCTGGCGCGATCGGGTCAAGGGCATCGTGTATCTGTGGTATCCGGGCCAGGAAGGCGGGTGGGCAACGGCGGATGTGCTGTTGGGCAAAACCAATCCCGGCGGCCGATTGGCGATGACGTTCCCGAAGAAGTTCTCCGATGTCGCGGCGTTCGATCCCAAGCATCCCGAACGCTACACCGGTGTGAACAAGCAGGTTGTGTACTCCGAAGGCATCTTCACTGGCTACCGTCACTTCGATGAGCACAAGATCGCGCCGCTGCATCCATTCGGCTTCGGTCTTTCGTACACGACGTTTGCCTACTCGAACTTGAACGTCACGCCGCGTGGCGATGGCTTCGATGTGAGCTTCACCGTGCGCAACACGGGCAAGCTTGCCGGGGCCGATGTACCGCAGGTGTACCTGGAGCGCCCGGTGAAAGCACCGGTGCCCATGGCACCGAAGACGCTGGTCGGATTCGAGCGGGTGACGCTGGCACCGGCCGAGCAGAAGACGGTGACCGTGCACGTGACACTGCGGCAGCAATCGTACTGGTCCGAAGCGGATCGAGGCTGGCGCAAAGCTGAGGGCGCAAGAGGCATCGTCGTCGGATCATCGTCGCGCGATATCCAGCTTTCCAGCCGGCTACCCCAGTCATCGAGGACACCATGATCGTCAAGAACAAAGCACGGTCCCGCTCGCTGGTGCAGGCGCTGGCATTGGCCGCAATCGGTACAGCCGGCATCGCATCGAACGCATTCGCGGCAGGCGCGATCCCCGACCTGTCCGGCTTCTGGGAACTGAAGCACGATAGCAAGAAGGTGGGCCCGGCCGAGTTGACCGCCGAAGGAAAACGTCTGTCCGAGGCGAGCCGGCCGAAGGTTGAGGACGGCATGATCATGACGTACGCCTCGCGCTGGTGTCACCCGCTCGGCACGCCCTTCATCATGGGCGATTCCGCGCCGCTGGATCTGGTTCAATCCAAGAAAGAGCTGGCGATCACGGCTGAGGTGCAGTCCTCGGCGCGTCACATCTATCTGGACGGCCGAGCGCATCCCGATATGGATGCGTTCGATCCGACCACCAACGGCCACTCGATCGGACGCTGGGAAGGCAGCGTGCTGGTGGTGGACACCGTTGGCTTTAACGATCGTGGCAATCCCATGGTGCCGGGTGGTGGCGTGCGCGGCGAGAGCTCGCACCTGGTCGAGCGTTACGAGCTCATCGACGGCGGCGAGCGACTGAAAGTGACGTTCACGTGGACCGATCCGAAGATTTTCGTGAAGCCGCACACCTATTCGTTCACCTACTACAAGGCGCCGGCCGAGACTTATGCGCTGGAGTACTTCTGCGATTCCAGCGATCCGGAGCGTGCGAAGACGGCCGAAGAGCCGACGCAAGTCCAGAGTAAAGAATGAGCATGCAACGACGCGACTTTCTGCGTTGCACGGGCGCCGCGGCCTTGGGCGGAGCGAGCGCCGCCGCGACGGCGATTGGCGGGTTGGGCGCTGCGATGCTGACGTACTCGGGCGTGTCGAAGTCCGCTACGCGTCGTTATGAACTGGGCATTCAGTTTTTCACGTTCAATGCACTGGCGACGCAAGGCTGGGACAAATTCTCCGAAGCGATGGGCATCGCACGCAGGCTGGGGTACGAGGCCATTCAGTTCGCGGGTTTGATGGGGCACTCGCCCGAGCTGATTCGCAAGCGTGCCGCGGAGTTGGGGTTGGCGCTACGAACCCTGCACATCGGCAATGATCAGGTGCGCGCGTTTCGTGCCCCGGGCGGTCCGATCAGCGAAGCGCAGGACGCCGTATATACGCCGGCCGGCATCGTTCAACTGACGCGCGTTAATGTGCCGCTGGCGCGAGATCTGGGATGCGAATGGGCGGTTGTCGCGGCCTCAGGACCAACCAATGTGCAGTCGCTGGACCACGTGCGTCGCATGTGTGACGCGATCAATGCTGCGAACGACATCGCACGTAAGGCGGGTATCGGGCTGTCCTACCACGGGCATGGCCCGGAGTATCGGTCGCTGGAAGGCCAGAACGTATTCGAGTTCATGCTCGCGCATACCGATCCGACGATTCGTTACGAGCTCGATGTCGCGTGGGTTGCCGCTGGTGGCGCCGATCCCGTGGCGTTGATCGAGAAACACGCATCTCGCATCGTGAGCTTTCATCTGAAGGATTGGAACAAGGCCGGCAAGGCGGTGACCGTCGGTGACGGCGCCATCGACTTCGCCGGTATCTATCGCGCCGCTGCGCGCATCGAGCGTCCCATCTTCAACGTGGAGTGCGAAGGCGGGCCCGGTGTGGACCTGACGCGCGAGGCGCGACGTAGCCTGGAGCATCTGCGCCCGTTGGGCTGGACGCTGACAGCATAGATTCCTGTATTGGAGTGTCATCATGAAAGTGCATCTGGCCCTTGGCATCGCCTCCCTGCTCACGGCGTCGGCAACGCTGGCCCATCATTCGTTTGCAATGTTCGATCAGAAGCAGGTGTGGACCTGGGAAGGCACGGTAGTCGAGTACAACTGGCGTCAGCCCCATGTGCACATCATCGTGCTGGTGCCCGAGGACAAGCAGAACTCGAAGCTGGCGGGCACTTGGGATTTCGAGAGCTCCGGGCCGAATATTGGCGCGCGGCAAGGCTGGACGCGCACCACGTTCAAGCCGGGCGACAAGATCACGGTCGTCGGCAACCCCAAGCTCGACGGCAGCAAGGGCGCGTCGTTGCGGTATGCGAAGACTGCGTCGGGGCAGATTCTGTATCACGACGTCGAACGTAAAGTCACACCGGAAAATACACCGGCGAGCTGAGGGGATCGTCATGGTCACGCGGCCCTCATCGACACGACGCTGGACGACGGCTTTGGTGATGGTTATGGGCGCGCTCGCGGCGGGTTGCTCGAAACCTGCGCCCGTTCGGCACGACGCGGTACCCGAGCCGTCGGCAGCGTCGACATTCAAAGTGATAGGGCCGAATCGTCAGATCATGCTTGCTGTCACCATTCCCGCGTCCGACGCGGTATTCAACGCCGCGGCCGAGCCGCCAACGACCGATGAGCAGTGGGTGACGGTGGAGAGAGCGGCGCTGGCGCTCGCTGAGTCAGGAAATCTGTTGCTGATACCGGGTCGCGCCGTCGACGACGGCGAGTGGGCACGCTTCTCACATATGCTGATCGATACCGCCGCTCGAGCGTACTCGGCGGCACAGGCGAAGGATATCGACGGCGTTGCGGATGCCGGGAATGCGATCTACGAAGCGTGCGAGGGCTGCCATAAGAAATATATGCCGCAAGCGGCGGCCGCCGCTCAGTAGCGCGGCCAACAGCGGAGCCGGGCGCGTGCACAATCGGGCGCCTCATGACCAGAAAATTATTTTGTCCGCAGTCGCCGGCCTGCGCCGTTGATACCAGCGTATCGCGGACCACAGCAAACGCTGCGTCAGGAGCCCAATGATCAGCCTTCTCGAAACATTACAGAACTCCGAGTTCTCGCAATGGGTGCTGGTGTCGGTGTGGGGCTATCCCATTCTGCTCACCTTGCATTCCATCGGTCTTGCGCTGCTCGTCGGGCTGCTGATCATCGTCGATCTGCGCGTGCTCGGCGTGCCTCGGCTGCTGCCGTTCCTGCCGTTCAATCGTTTGATGGCGCTGATCTGGGGCGCGTTCGCCGTCAATCTCAGCTCCGGCGTCGCTCTGTTCGTGGCCGACGGCGTGAAGTTCTTCAACAGCACCGCGTTTCGTTTCAAGTTCGCCAGCATCGTCATCGGCATCGTGCTGGCGGTGGTCATCAAGAACACCGTGTTGCGCCAGGCACCGCAGCTCGATGCGCAGCAGGGCGCGGCGCCTGTGACCGCTAGAGCACTGGCGGTGATTTCAATCCTGATGTGGATCTCGGCGATCGGCTTCGGTCGCTACATGGCATACGAATGAGAGGCCGGCCCCATGATCGTCGACTTGCTGCGTTGGTTGGAAGCGTCCTGGTATGGGCAGATCATGCGCGATGTGCCGTGGCTGTTCCCGACCTTCGAGGGACTGCACTTCGTCGGGATGGCGCTGCTGTTCGGCTCGATCGCCTTGATCGATCTGCGCGTGCTGGGATTCGTGAAGGGGCTGCCGATCGGGCCGTTGCATCGGTTGCTGCCGCTGGCTTTCGGCGGCTTCGCACTGAATGTGGTCACCGGCATCGGCTTCGTCGCCTCCGATCCGATGTCCTACTGGGTGGTGCCGGCATTCCGCTTCAAGATGTTGCTGATCCTGCTCGCAGGCCTGAACGCGATCTGGTTCTGGATGAGCGTGCTGCCGAAGGTGGACGACTGGGGGGCGGGCCAGGATGCCTCGCCGCTGGCGAAAAGGATCTCGATGGCCTCGCTACTTTTGTGGGTCGGCGTGATCACGGCGGGTCGCTTTATTGCGTTCGCCGGCACCGGCACGCTTTGACGGTTTGGCCGCGGCGCGTGCCTGGTCGCGCAGCGCCTTGTCCCAAACGGGTTCGCCCGAGAAACGTTCGGTGATGAACTCGACGAACAGACGAACCTTCAACGCGCGGCGGTGAGTGGCCGGGTAGATGGCGAGCAGATCGAGTGGCGGGATGTGATATTCATCCAGCACGCGGACCAGATTGCCTCGCAGGAGATCCTCACCGCACACCAGCGTCGGTAGGCAAGTAATGCCGCCGCCGCTGAGCGCGAAGTCTCGCAGCATATGTACGGAGTTTGTCCGGATCGCGGCAGGCAGCACCAATGACACTTCCTCCGCGCCGCGCTTGAACGTCCAGCGATCCCGCGTCGGATACGCCGAGTACAACCCGAGCCGGAAGCGCAGCAGGTCGGAGGGATGCAACGGCACGCCAGCGCGCTGCAGATAAACGGGGGCTGCACAGAACACTCGCTGCACCGGAAACAACGACCGTTCGATCAGCGTCTCGGCGGCAGGCTTGAAGACCTGCAGGGCGACGTCATAGCCCTTGTCGACCGGATTGACCGGCACGTCGCTGACCGTGATGTCGAGCCCGATCTGGGGATATTTGCTGCTGAAGTCCTTGAGCGCCGAACCCAAGTGTCCGAGTGCGAAGCCTGGCAGTACCTGCAGTCGTAACACGCCGGTCGGCGTGGTTTTCATCACGCGCATTCGCTCGAGTGCGGAATCGACATGTGAGACCAGGTCGGCGCATTCCTCGAAGAAATTCGCGCCGGCCTCGGACAAGGTCACCGCTCGCGTCGAGCGATGAAACAACGGCGACTGGATGTAAGACTCCAGTTTCTTCACCCGGCTCGTGATTACCGACGGAGTCACATTCAGCTGGCGCGCGGCCTCGACGAAACTGTGAGTTTCGGCGACGCGCACGAACGCTTGAATACATTCGAACTTATCCATTCCCCAGCTCCGACGGCGTGATGCTCGCGTTGTTCAGGCCAAGGCTGTATTCGCGTAACGCGAATAATCAGCGGTCAATTGCATCATAAACTAGAACAACAAAATGAGCACGGCGCGCCAGCGGCCGCACGGGGGAAGCAAGTGAACAACTCATTCTTCGAGCCAGTGGCGGTCGAGGAGCGGGCCCAGGCCCAGCGTCTGGTACAGCTGGTCGATATGCATCGCGCGGCGCTGCTCAAATATGTGAATCGCATCCTCAACTGCGCCGAGGACGCAGAAGACGTCGTGCAGGAAACATGCGTGCGACTGATGCGTGTGCGCGATTTGTGGCGCGGCGAACGCGAAGTGCGTGCGTTCCTTTTCAAGATCGCGACCAATCTGGCACGCGATGAGCTGCGTCGTCGCCGGGCTCGCTGCCATGGCATGCATTTGCCGCATGACTCGCTGGATCTGGTCGGCGAGGAGCAGCAGCCCGATGAAATCGTCGATCGATGCATCGCGCTGGAAGTCATCTCCAGTGCGCTTTCCTCGTTGCCGCCGCGCTACCGTCAGGTGTTCTCGCTGCATGTGGACGAGGAGATGAGCTATCGGGCCATTGCGCGTCAGCTGGGCATCAGCACCAAGACCGTGGAGCGCGATATGAGCGGTGCGCAGGAGCTGTGCCAGGATCGCTTGTTGAAAGCGCGTCGCGCGGTTGCAGCCTGAGCTGCAAGTTATCGCACCCGACTAATTTGTCTACGCAACGTGCGCTCGTACGTACTGATGGCGTATGAGCACCAAGGTCTACCCAGACGCCACGGCGGCACTCGACGGTGTGCTGTTCGACGGCATGAGCATCATGTCCGGCGGCTTCGGCCTGTCGGGCAATCCGGAGAATTCCATTGCGGCGCTGGCGCGAGCGCCGGTGAAGCATCTCACCGTGATCTCCAACAACTGCGGCGCCGATGGCTTCGGTCTGTGGACGCTGCTCAACAATGGACAGATCGCGAAGATGATCAGCTCGTACGTGGGCGAGAACCGGTTGTTCGAGCAGCTGTATCTCACCGGCAAGTTGCAGCTGGAATTGAATCCGCAGGGCACGCTTGCCGAGCGCATTCGCGCAGGCGGTGCCGGTATCGCTGCATTCTTCACGCGCACCGGCGTTGGCACCGTCGTCGCTGAAGGCAAGCCAGTACAGGAATTCGACGGTGAGCTGTACGTGATGGAGCGCGGTCTGCGTGCCGATCTGGCCATCGTCAAAGCCTGGAAGGGCGATACCGCAGGCAATCTGGTGTTTCGCAAGACTGCTCGCAACTTCAATGCGGTCATGGCGACGGCCGCGGCCGTCACTATCGCTGAAGTCGAACAGCTCGTGCAGCCCGGCGAGATCGATGCCGACGCCATCCATACGCCGGGCATTTACGTCGATCGCATTTATCAGGGTATCAACTACGAAAAGCGCATCGAGAAACGAACCACGCGGCCGCGATCGGAGCAGGTGAGGGCGGACGCATGAGTTGGTCTCGTGAGCAAATGGCGCAACGCGCGGCTGCCGAGTTGCGCGACGGCTTTTATGTGAATCTGGGCATTGGCATTCCGACGCTGGTCGCGAACTACATTCCCGACGGCGTCGATGTGACGCTCCAGAGCGAGAACGGCATGCTCGGCATGGGCCCTTTCCCGTTCGAAGGTGACGAAGACCCCGATCTTGTCAATGCGGGAAAGCAAACGATTACGCAGTTGCCCACGTCGAGCTTTTTCTCCAGCGCCGAGAGCTTCGCCATGATTCGCGGCGGCCACATCGATCTGGCGGTGCTCGGTGCCATGGAAGTTGCGGCGAACGGTGACCTCGCGAACTGGACCATTCCCGGCAAGATGGTGAAGGGCATGGGGGGCGCGATGGACCTGGCCGCCAACGTCAAACGCGTCATCGTCTTGATGGAGCACACCTCCAAGTCGGGTCAGGCGAAGATTCTCGAGCGTTGCACGTTGCCGCTGACAGGCGTGCGCTGCGTCGATTTGATCATCTCCGATCTCGGTGTCATTCGTTGCGACAAGAAGGGCAGCGGCGGGCTGACGTTGGTCGAGCTTGCGCCCGGGGTGAGTGCCGATGAAGTGATCGCGAAGACCGGCGCGCCTGTGACGGTCGGTCTCCGTTTATTTACGTAACTCTACGGTGTGAGTCCCAGCTGTTTCCGAAATTGCAAAGTGAGAGGCTATCCAGACAGCACTCAGCGGTCGGAGAAGTCGGGCCATGCCTCACGAGCAGTATCGTCAGAGATTGTCATCGGGCCATCGCTGGGCCCTGATTCTTGCCGGCGGCGAGGGCAGCAGATTGCAATCGCTCACCACGACGCCGTCCGGCATAGCGATACCCAAGCAGTTCTGCTCGTTTGGCTGTGAAGCGTCGTTACTGCACGACGCCCTGCGCCGGGCGCAAACCGTGACCACAGCAGCGCACACCTGCGCCGTTGTATCCGAGCATCACCGGCTGTGGTGGCAGGCGATGGATCTGCACATTCCCAGCAACAACATCATTCGTCAGCCCTTCAACCGGGGCACGGCCATCGGCATCCTGTTGCCGCTGTTACAGATTCTTCACCGCGATCCGGAAGCCGGCTTGCTGGTCCTGCCCTCGGATCATTTCGTGTGCGATGAGGCGGTGCTGGGGGAGAGTCTGAAGGAGGCAATGGATCAGATCCGCCACCGGCCCGAGCAGATCGTGATGCTCGGCATCTCTCCTGAGGAGGCGGATCCGGAACTCGGCTATATCGTCTCGGACTGCGAGGGCGCGCAGGAGCTGCGTTCGGTCAGCGAGTTTGTCGAGAAACCCACTGCGGCACTGGCGCATGCACTGATCGCCCGCGGCGGCGTGTGGAACTCGTTTATCTTCGCCGTTCATGGCAAGACGCTGCTGCGCGCCTTTGAACAGCGTTGTCCCGAGCTCGTGGCGCAGTTGTGGGAGATCACCAGCGCGCCTGGCTTGCTGGCACATCCTGCTGATTTGGCAGGGCTCTATGAGCGCGCCCCCACCCTGGATTTCTCGCGCGACATCCTGCAACACTCGCCGGAATTGCTACGCGTCCTCACCGTGCCGCCGTGTGGTTGGAGCGATCTCGGGACGCCACGGCGGGTGAGCGAAGCATTGAACCGATTTCCGCCTCGACGGGCGCGCTCCCGAAATGCCGGGCACGCGGCGTTTTTGGACCTCACCCAACATCGCTCGGTGAGATACGCGGGCTGAGTCTGGCGCGAGGGTAGGGCGAATCCTCGCGTTCGGGCGGCGATCTGGCTATCATCGCCGCACGGTCTGCAGTTCACCGAGGCGTCGCCGCCCCGTCCAGGGGAGCTAAACCTGCCCGATTCCCATCAGACACGCACTTATCCCGTGCCGTTGTCGAAAGCCGGCGACCATCGACGCTCAACGAGAACGGCGCGAACAGGATGAGTCATGTCCAAAGTCGCCTTGTCTTTACAAATTCCCGACCTGTCGGGGTTCGCCAGATCGGTCCGTGAACAGCTCGGCAAGCTCGCCGAGCCGCCCAGTCACGTCGAAATGCTCAACCTGCTGTCCCGCTCAGCGGGCTTCAGAAACTATCAGCACTGCAAGGGAGTCCTCGAAGCGAGGCAACGCTTGACGATGCCTACGCCAGCGGTGGCTCCCGTTGACTACGCGCTGGTCGAGAGAGCCGCGCGTCTGTTCGACGAACAAGGTCGACTGCTGCGTTGGCCGACGCGGCCTGCGCTTCAGGATCTGTGCCTGTGGGTGTTGTGGTCGCGTCTCGCCAGTCGCAAGGCGCTCACCGAGAAGCAGATCAGCGAGCTGCTCAAGCGCTGGCACGTGTTCGGCGATCATGCGCTGTTGCGACGTGCGTTGATCGGTTGGCGCCTGGTTCAACGCACGCCGGATGGCAGCGAATATCGACGCATCGAGCAGAAGCCGCCAGCGGAGCTGCGGCCGTTGATCGCTCGGTTGCCTAACTCGCTTGGGTCTCAGCGCGTGATAGATACATGAGATGAGCGATGCCCAGCGCGGGCAGCAGGCCAATCAGCAGGATGAAGCTCGGCGTCGCGGCGTAGGCGCCGGGCCCGAAGAGCGTGCGCAGCAGGATCGATGCCACGATGAAGATCGTCACGCCGCCGATCATCGCGATGCCGAGCGGGCGATTTTTCAGGCCGGCGCCGGTGATCGCTGCGCGTGATGTTAGAAACAATCCGATCGGTCCCGCCAGGCCGACGATGGCGGCACCGATCATCATGCCCAGAACGATCCGGTCGAGCGGCGTTGCCAGGAAATGCTGCTCGATGACGCTCTGATTCAAACCCAGCACGCCCGATTGCCCAAACACCGCGTCCCACCAGCCGAGCGTGATCGGCAGGAAACACATCAGCAGTTCCAGGAGCAACACCCCGCGAGAGATCTGCAAATTTCCGGTCCGCATGCTTTGAAATCTCCTTTTCAACGCTGCCATCACACAACCCAGCGACCATATGAGCCGTTCATTGGCGGGCACATGGTCCAGTTCCGCATACATTGCCTGCAGCCACTCGTTGCCATCCTTGCCGAGCAACGAGGCCGCCAAGCGCATGCACAATGAGATCAGTCGACTCATGCGTGGCGGAGCGGGCGGCGCGCAGCTGGCGTTGTTTCTTCGCACAGCTCGATTTGCTCCTTGGCGTGCGCCAAGCCCTTCGCAGTCAAACGATAAACGTGTCGTGGTAGCCGCCCACCGTCTTCTGGTGGCACCCATTTGTGCTCGAGCAAACCGCGCTCGGACAGGCGCATCAAAATCGGATACAGCGTGCCGGACATGAGGTCCGTCGCTTTGGAAAGCTCATAGCCGTGACGCCACTGGCGCGGCTCTTCGATGAGACTGCGCAGCAGGCTGAGCGTTTGACCAGAGGGGCGGCGGACTCGTGGCATGGCCATAAGTCTACATATGTGGAGTTTTGAATCAAGGGGTCGTGTGAGGAAGCGAGACTGGGGTCGCGATCCATCGAGAAGCGGGCTGGAGTCAGAGAGATTGCGGACAGCGCGCCTGAGCTTTTCAATCTCCTATGGAGGGGATATTCCCTGATCGACCGGCGCCTGATTCAGCGCATGCAAAAGGGCAGCGACTATCGACGCATCGAGCAGAAGCCGCCGGCGGTGATATGCCGCCGGGGCTGAGGCGTGAGGCGAGGAAATCAGGGGCCGCGACCGGCGCGGCCCCCCATCCCAAGGGATCAAATCGCGGTATCGAGAATCTCCAGCGCATCCAGCAGATCGCCTGTCCAAGACCTGCCGCCAGGAATGAAGATCTTGCTGCCGATCGCTTCGGCCTCGATGAAGTAACGCGGTGTCGGTATGCGCGTTGGCGACGTCCACGAATCGGTTGCGGGATCGTAGCGCTCGACCGACTCCAGTGGTCCGCCGGAATTGCTGCCGCCGAGCACGTAGAACAAATCGCCTACACGGACGCATTTCGCGTCCTGTCGCGTGGCGGCCAGCGGGGATTTCGCCGACCAGGTCTCGGTGCTGACGTTGTACACCCAGGTCGTCGCTAGCGCGGCGTTGGAGCTACTTCTGCCGCCGAAGATGTAGATATTGTCGTCGAGGGCGCAAGTTCCCGCCGAGGCGAACGTGGTTGGCGAGGGGGGACCGGCGGACCAGGTGTCCGTCGCGGGATCATAAATGGCGACATGATCCTTGAAGGCCCATTCCGCGCCGGGGGCCCATGGCCCGTCGTTGAGAGTGCCCTCACCAGCGATGAGATAGATCTTGCCATTCACGACCTGGCTGGAGAACGTGTAGCGATACGTGGGGCTCGGCGTCTTGACAGCCCAGGAATCGTTGACCGGATCGTATTCCAGGACTTCGTTTCTGAAGCCGTTCACGCCGTAGGCGGGCAAGACATAGATCTTGTCGCCGACCAGGTGAGCTTTCACGTCGTAACCGCCGACGGGCATGGGAGTCTTGGCTACCCAGCTGTTGGCCACGGGATCATACATGCGTGTCCACGAATACGCGGTGGGGTCGCCACTTCCATCGGCGGCCGTCACGCCGCCGAATACATACATCTTGTTTCCGAAGCGCACAGCTGCGTGGCCCCTGGATGGAGCGGGCATGGGTGCACCGTTGCTCCAGGCGCATTCAGCGGAACCGGCGCATTGATTCAAGAAACGTGAGATGTTGGGCACGTCCAGCCCAGACGGGTAATCCGCGATGCTGCGGCGGCGCAGGTTCGCGGCAATTTCCGTCGGGCTCAGGCTGCGAATGGCATCGGTGAAGTCATCGATGAAGCCGGCGCGCTGAACTACGCCATCGTCGCGGAGGTCGTCGGCGATCTGGTTCAGAATCAAAGTCAGCTCGGCCTCGACCGCGGTTCCGAACTCCTCGGAGCGAAGTGCGGCGTACTTGTAGAACCCGGTGGACAGCGCCAGCAAATAGGCGTTGCCGACCTCGCTGGTGCCCGTCACGTTGTAAACACTGAGCGCCGAGAAGCTCCCCAAACTGCTGACCGGGAGTGCGGGAGAAAACGCATCGATGAACTCGCGCTCGGCCTGCGCAATGGCATTGCTCAAGGTGAGCTGAGAGCCTGACATGAGGTGCAGCACGCGATTGTTGATCAAGTGCGTCAGGATATTGACGTACGCAGTCTGGGTGGAGGCGCTACCGACGTCGTACAACGCCTTGAGGGTCAGCGTGCCGCCCGAGACGTTGCCAGTAAGCTCGTTGAAGTAATAACCGGACGCGATGATCTGCACCGGGCCCGTGCCGGTCGACCTGAAAGAGAAGGAGCCGATGCTGTCGGCGATCTCGGTAACTGTTGTGGAATCGGTGGGGCGGCCTTGGGTGTCCAGTTTGTTCACCAGCACCGTGGAGCCCACCAGAAAAGGCCCTTTCTGCACGGCACCGCTGACAGAGGCGGAAGTCGAAGGCGGAGGTTCCGATCCCGTCGGTGGGGGCGTGCCGCCGCCACTACCGCCGCCGCCGCCGCCGCCACACGCGCCTAGCAACAGGCATGCAGCCAATCCAACATAACGCATCATCATGATTAGTCCGTTACCCGCTGGAGAATTATCGTTTTCGACTGCGATGCGGGCGACTGTATCACTCTAAGTAAGGTTTGGCGCGGGCAGGTACAGAAGATGAGAATTGTTAGCCACTGGCAGTAGGCCGAGAAGGAAGATGAAGCTCGCGGTGGCGACGTCAACGGCAATCCGTGCAAGCGATGGTGTGAACGCGGAAATCCGGCGGCGGACGGGGGCATAACGACGTTGATCCGCGCGGGGCTTGTCTATTCTGACGCTCTTCCTGGCACAGAAGAGACGACCGATCCGAATGCGTTTTGCGCTAAATCCATTGGCCTCGCGTGGCGAGCGTACCTCCGCCGAGATCAGAATCACGTCCAGGGCCGCCGCCGAGCAGGCTCGTGGTGAGATCGCCCGCTGGCGCGAATATGCGCCGACGCCGGTAGTGTCGCTGCCGGGTATCGCGAGCGAGCTAGGTCTCGGGCGGCTGTTGCTCAAGGATGAATCGAAGCGGCTCAACCAGGGCAGCTTCAAGGCGTTAGGCGGCGCATATGCCGCGATTCTCCGAGTGCGGCAGCTGCCCGATCCAAAAGCGGTGACGCTATGTTGTGCCACTGAGGGCAATCACGGCCGCTCCGTCGCCTTCGCAGCCGCCCAGATCGGCTGTTCGAGCGTCATCTACATGCACGAGCGTGCGCTCGAGCACAAAGTGAAGGCGATCGAAGCGCTCGGTGCCAAGGTGGTGCGCACGCCGGGTAACTACGACGACTCAGTGCGCATCGCACGCGCGGCCGCTCAGAGCAACGGCTGGCTTCTGGTGTCCGATACCAGCGATCCGCTGGACAACACGGTGCTGCATGTCATGCAGGGCTACGGCGTGATGGTGCTCGAGTTGCTCGAACAACTCGATGCGCAGTCGCTGCCGACTCATGTTTTCATACAAGGCGGCGTCGGCGGATTGGCGGCGGGTCTGGTGGGAGCTTTCAGCGATGTGCTCGGCGAGCGACGGCCGGTGTTCGTCGTGGTCGAGCCCGACACGGCCGGATGTTTGCTGGAAAGCGCGCTACGCTTCGAAGCTGCGAAGATCACGGGCGACTTGCAGACGAGGATGCAGATGCTCGCGGTAGGTGAAGCGTCGCTCGCCGCCTGGCCGGCCCTTGCGCACCGAGTCGATGCATTCATGACCGTCGATGACGATGCGGCGCTCGCGGCCGTCGCTCGTTTGAAATTGCCAGCGCCACAGGGTGCGGCATTGGACATCAGCGCGACGGGTGTTGCGGGATTTGCGGGACTGCTCGAGTTGATGCGGCGGCAGCCAGCAGTTGCGGGCAAACTGGGCCTCGATGCCAGCGCTCGTGTATTGGTGCTCGCGACCGAAGCCGGACCGCCGGCGCAGTAGAAGAACGGGAGAAACTCTTTGAAATCGAATTTCCGAACAATCGCGCTGGCAGCGACGGCGCTGGCGATGGGCAGTGTGCTGATCGGTGCACCTGAGCAGGCAAGCGCCGCTGGCAAGAAGGCCGCTGCGGCTTTCGATCATCGCGCCGAAGCTCGAGAAATATATGCGCGCGTGGTCGGCGTGAAGTCGGTGGCGGGTGAGGGGCAGGTGCCGGTGCTGGCGTCGTACCTCGAGGAGCGCTTCAAGCAAGCCGGTTTCCCGCAGTCGGACCTGCACGTGCTGCCGCTGGGCGAAACCGTGACGCTGGTGGTTCGCTATCGCGGCGATGGCTCCTCCGGCAAGAAGCCCATTCTGCTGATCGCGCACATGGATGTGGTCGGCGCGCGCCCCGAGGATTGGAGCAAGGACCCGTTCAAACTCATCGAAGAGGATGGTTACTTCTACGGTCGCGGCACCAATGACAACAAGGCCGGCGTCGCGGCACTGGCGACGGCGTTCCTGAGATTCAAGGCGGAAGGGTTCGTCCCCAATCGCGATCTCATCATCGCATTCACCGGCGATGAGGAGACCACGCTCGGCACGGCGCACATGCTGGCAACCCAGCATCGAGAGCTCATCGACGCTGAATTCGCGCTCAACACCGATGCGGGCTACGGCGCTTTCGATACCAGCGGTCGCAATCTGGGCTTCGCGTTCCAGACCGCCGAAAAGACGTCCATGACGTATGAGATGACGGTGCGCAATATCGGCGGCCATTCGGCACGGCCGCGACCGGACAATGCCATTTATCAGCTCGCGGCGGCGTTGCAGAAGGTGGGCGCGTACAAGTTCGAGCCGTTGGTCACCGAGACTACCAGCGCTTACTTCGCCGAAGTCTCGAAGCAGTACTCGGGTGAAGTGGCCGAGGCGATGCGTCGCTTCTCGCGCGATTCATCCGATCGGGCCGCGGCGGATCTGATCGAGACGCAGATGGGTGAGCTTGGAACGACCCGAACCACTTGCGTTGCCACCATGCTCACGGGTGGGCATGCATTCAACGCGCTTCCGCAGACGGCCACGGCGACCATCAACTGTCGCGTCTTTCCTGGCACGTCGGCCGAAGAGGTACGGAGCATCCTCACTTCCGTCGTCAACGATCCGGAAGTGGAAATCGTCGCCACCGATGTGAAGACCGTCGCGCCAGGATCGCCGCTGCGCAAGGATGTGCTGAACGCATATACGAATGCCGTTCGTGCGCGGTTTCCGGGTTCGCCCATCATTCCTCGCATGCTCAGCGGAATGACCGACGGCGCCGAGTTTCGCGCAGTGGGCATTCCGACCTACGGCGTGGATGGCACTTGGGTGGTCGTGCCGGATGATCTGCGACTGCACGGCAAGGACGAGCGCATGTCAGTAGACGCGTTCTACTCGAACCTGGATCACTGGGATCGCATGCTCAAGGAGCTGGCCGGTCCGGGCAAGCGTCGTCGCTAATGATCCGATGTCAACGTTTGAACATCCTGTTCAAACGTTGAGCAGCGAGTCCGGCGCATGTCCGTACTCGCTGCGCGCGGTCCCGATCAACTCTCCGCGATCGGGACCGCCAGCGTCGCCTTCACGCGCGAGAGCACCACGCTGGTCTTGAATTTGCGAATGTTCTCATCGCGCACGAACAGCTGGTCGATGAGCTCGCTGTAGTCCTCCAGCGTTCTGCCCACCACGACCACGATGAAATCGGCATCGCCGGTAGTGTAGTAGCACTGCTGCACTTCCGGCGCGCGCCGCATTCGTTGGTTGAAATTCGCCACCACCTCAGTGTTCTCGCGTTCCAGGCACACTTCCACGATGAAGGTGGCGCTTTGTCCCACCGCCTTGGGATCGACGATCGCTACGTCGTTCAGAATGACTTTCTCGCTGCGCAATCGTTTGGCCCGTCGCTGCGCGGCCGAGGCGGACAAACCGACGCGCTCGCCGAGCTCGTCTGCAGAGAGTTGATTGTTTTCCTGGAGCGCGATCAGGATCCGTCGATCGAGGTTGTCGAGCGTTGCGTCTGTCATCGAGGGTCTCGTTCGAAATAATTGAGCGTCGGCGGCACAGTGAATCGCAATTTCAACCAGCATCACGCCTGAATCCGGCGTTTGAGGATTCAACTGCGCCGGAAAAAGGCTAGTGCAGCTGTTAGCCTAAAAGCAATGCAAATAGTGCAAATGGGGCGCAGGTCTGATGTCGAGATTCCTCGTTGCCGTCGGCGTGATGCTCACGCTCGGCATCGCAACCGCCGGTGCCGCGCCCACCATTCCATCCAATGCGTGTCATGCCGGAGCGTATGCGCTTGCGGATGGAACGCAGTTCATCCTCACGCCGAGTGACGAATCGGGTTTGCGCTATCGGCTTCGCGATGGGCGCACGGGTTATCTAAAAGCGATCAGCGCGACGCAGTTCCAGTCCGCTCCAGGTTGGTCGCAGGACGAGCCGCCGCCAATGCGAGTGACTGTCGCTGGCTGCCGCGCGAAGTCGCTGCTGGTGCAGCGGGGAACGCGGCCGCATGAGAAGGCGAAGCGGATCGACCACTCCGTGTTGCCAGTGCATTTCGCAAGCGGCGATGCGCAGCTGTACGGCGAATTACATTTGCCGGCATCGCGAAAGCCGCATGCGGTCGTAGTCCTTCAGGCAGGCGGCAGCGCGCGATCCGCGGTGGTTTACAACTATGTCCAGCATCTGCTGCCGCTGAGCGATATCGCGGTATTTGTATTCGACAAGCGTGGCACCGGACGCTCGACCGGTCGTTTCACCGTCGAATTTGGTGCGCTGGCGGACGATGTCGGCGCAGCAGTACGCCAGGTTCGTTCCATGCCCAAGATGGCTGATCTGCCGTTGGGCCTGATGGGGGAGAGCCAAGGGGGCTGGGTGGTGCCGCTCGCCGCGACTCGAACACCTGTCGACTTCGTCATCGTCAGCTACGGACTGGCAGTCAGTCTGCGCGAAGAGAATCGCATGGAAGTGATGCAGGGGCTGCAAATGCGCGGTTACGGTGCAGACGTGCAGGCGCGGGCGCAAGAGGTTGTGGCGGCAACGGACCGCATCATGGTCTCGCGGTTCGAGGATGGCCTCGATGATCTGCGACGACTACGCGAAGCCTACGGCCATGAACAGTGGTACCGGGACTTAAGTCTCGACTCGCTGACGGGCGACTACACCAAGGAGCTCGCCAATACCTCCGACGCGGACATGCCTGCAGTCAAGGCGATGTTCAGCTTCGACTATGACCTTGATTACGACCCGCTGCCGACGCTGCGCCAGGTGAACGTGCCGCTGATGTGGGTGCTGGCGGGCAACGATACCGAGGCGCCGAGCGAGTCGACGCAGCAGATCATCCGCGACTTGCAGTCGCAGGGCGCGCCGATCGATCTCGCTGTGTTTCCGCATGCCGATCACGGAATGATCGAAGTGGAGAGCACGCCTCAGGGCCCGAAGGAGCTGGATCAGCACTCGCCCGGCTACTTCGAGCTGCTCGCGGATTGGATCGAGTACCGCAAGCTGGCATCGCGCCGCTTCGGCTGCGCCGAGTTGACCCCCAGAAAACAATAGAGAGTCCCATGACCATTCACGTGCAGATCGGCACGCGTCGATTCCTCGGCCGGCTGGAGCGAGACGCAGCGCCTCGCAGCGTCGCTTTTCTCGAAAGTTTGTTGCCGCTGGAACGACCGATCATCCACGCGCGCTGGAGCGGCGAGGCCATGTGGTCGCCGTTTCCATCGACGCAGACACTGCCGCCGGAGAATTGCACCTGCTATCCGCGCCCAGGACAGATCCTGATTTACGGCGGTGGCGTCAGCGAGCCGGAGATTCTCGTGCCCTATGGGGCGGCTGCATTCGCCAGCAAGGCCGGCGCGCTCGCCGGTAACCACGTCATTACGTTGATCGACGATGGGCAGTCGCTGGCGAAGATCGGTCACGAGGTGTTGTGGGCGGGCAGTCAGACGCTGCGCCTCAGCCTGCCGTGAGCGACGGCGACCCCAACCAAAACAAACACGAAGCAAGCTGTCCATTGCCAGGAGCTTTCATGACCATCGGCCACATTCTCCACCCTGCTGCCAGACATTCGATGATTGCAGGCGCCGTTGTTACAGGTCTCAGCGTCTCGTTGCCAGCGCAGGCACAACAGACGACGTCCGAACCGGTCATCCATGAGATTGTCGTGACGGCGCAGCGGCGCGAAGAGTCGCAGCAACGCGTCCCGATCTCCATCACCGCGCTCGATTCGCGCGCGCTCGAACAGCGTCAGGTCGTCAACCTGCAGGAAGTGGGCGGCTTCTCTCCGAACGTGCGCATGACTCGCTCTGGCACGCGCCCGGGCGGCCCGATCTTCATTCGCGGCATCGGTCAGAACGATGGGCTCGTCAGCGCCGATCCGGGCGTCGGCGTCTATGTCGACGGCGTGTATCTCGGTCGCATGAACGGCAGCCAGTTCGATCTGTTGGACATCGAGCGCGTCGAGGTGCTGCGTGGACCGCAAGGCACGCTGTATGGAAAGAGAACACGATCGGCGGCGCCATCAGCGTCGTCTCGAAGCGCCCGAGCGATGAGTTCGCCGCGGGTGGCAAGGCGAGCGTCGGTAACTACAACGAGCGTTCTGCGGGTGCGTATCTCAACGTGCCGCTGAGCTCTGACGTATTCCTGCGCACGTCCGCTTCGGGTACGAAGCGCGATGGCTATACCAGGAACACCCTGACCGGCGGCGAGATCGACGATCATGAGACGGCGACGGGCAGGCTGCAGTTGCGCTATACGCCGACGGACTCGCTGGATCTGCAGCTCAGCGTCGATGGTTATCGCGTGCGCGATGGTCAGCCGGGATTGCGGCGGGTAGGACCTGGGCCGACCCTCGTCGAAGGCAGCAGCAATCCGTTCACCGGTGCGTACGATCTGCAAGGGCGTGCCGACAGCGACGGCGTGGGCATCGCAGGGCATGTACGCTACACCACGGACAATTTCACGTTCGTGTCGATCTCGGCTTATCGAGAGATCGACGAGGAGCTCATCACCGATCTGGACGGTGGGCCGACGCGGCTGGTCGTACAGAGCTCATCCTTTCATCAGCAGCAGCTGTCGCAGGAGTTCCAGCTCCTCGGAGAGACCGCGGATGAGCGCTTGAAATGGATCGTCGGCCTCTATGGCTTTCGCGAGCGTGCTCGTTACACCGAGGTGACTGACGTGTTCGACGGCACCCTGGTGCTGGACTTCGGCACGGCGCCGAAGAACGCCTCCTATGCTGCTTTCGGTCAGTTCGATTACCAGCTGACGCCGCGGCTGACGGCGACTGCGGGACTGCGGTACACCTACGACGAGCGTGAGATGACCTTGGTCAACGGCACCTTTGTGCCGCCCGCCATCGACAATAGCTGGAGCAAGCTGACGCCGCGGCTGTCGTTGGCATTCCAGGCGACCGATTCGCTGCTGGCGTATGCGACCGCCTCGCAGGGCTTCAAGTCCGGGCAGTTCAATGCGCGTGCCTCGCGGCTGCCGGAGTTTCGCGCGCTGGAGCCGGAAACCGTCTGGGCCTACGAGCTCGGTGTCAAAAGCCGCTGGTTGGAGGATCGACTGCAGTTGAACGGCTCGGCGTTCTTCTCCGACTACAAAGACATCCAGTTGCAAACATTCGTGGCGCAGCCCAACAACATCGACTTCATCTCGAGCAATGCGCCGCGAGGCGAGGTGCGCGGCGTGGAGCTGGAGCTGATCGCACAGCCGCTCAGAAATCTCACGCTGCAGGCAACCCTTGGATTGGTCGATGCCGAGTTCACCGAGTATCACGACGTGTCAGGCAACGATCTTGCCGGCCGAAAATTTGCGCAGACACCGGAGACCACATACAGCCTGGCCGCGCAGTACTCGCATGATGTGGGCGAGGGTACGCTCAGGTTTGCCAGCGGCTACGACTATCGCTCCAAGCATTTCCTCGATGTCACCAACCACGCCGATCTGGCGCAGGGCGGCTTCGGGTTGCTGAGCGGCCGAGTGACGTACGCCACCGCATTTGATCGTATGGAAGTGTCGCTCTACGGCAAGAATCTCACGGATGAGCGCTATATCACTGCCGGTTACAACCTGCGGGCGCTGGTTGGATCGGGCGTGGCCGCCTTCGGTGCGCCGCGTACCTACGGTGTCGAAGTGCAATTCCGCTTCGACTGAGGCCGTCGCGGTCGATCTTCATCGAGAATAGAAAACTATGAGTCGATCTTGTGCACGACTGGCAGCGCTGGTGCTGCTGGTCGGCGGAGCGTGGACGGCAGCGGCGGATGTACCGCCGCAAGTGTCGCGAGTTCCCGGCTTGGGCGCGGACAGCCTGATGCAATGGTCCTTCGTCGCTGATCCGCGCATTGCACCGGATGAGCGCTCGATCGCCTATGTGCTCGCTCGGGCGAACGCCGAGGGCCGGGGCTACGATTACAACGTCCACGTCGTGACGCCGACCGGCGAGGATCGCGCGTTGACTGCGCACACTGCTGCGGATCGCTCGCCGAGATGGTCTCCGGATGGCAAGCGTCTCGGGTTTCTGTCGAATCGCAACGGTGCTTTTCAGGTCTTCGCGCTCGACATGTCGGGTGGCGAGCCGCGCCAACTGACCGCCAGCGACGAGAGCGTCAGCAGTTTCGAATGGTCGCCCGATGGGTCGCGCATTGCTTACACCGCACGCGAGGCGAGAGCGGAAGCCTCAGAGCCAGTCGTTCGAGTCTCCGAGAGATTGTTATATCGCCGGGAAGGCGAGTTCGGCTTTCGTCCGGATCGCGCAGTGCAACTGTGGACCGCCGATGCCACGAGCAGCACGCCACATCGCGGCCGCCGAATCACCCAAGGTGATTACGATCACGCCTCGCCGGTCTGGTCGCCGGATGGCAGTCGGCTGTACTTCGTGGCGAACAATCGACCCGACGCCGACGCACGCCCGGACGATACCGATATCTACAGCGTCGCTGTCGACGGATCGGCACCGCCTGTTGCTGTCGTCGAACGACGCGGGCCTGCGACATCGCCGCGAGTCTCACCCGATGGGCGCTGGCTTGCCTATGTCGGTTACGACGAAGGAGACACGCCGCGCAGCTACACGCCTTACTCGCTGTATCTGCTTTCTTTGGTCGAGCCTGATGCGCAGCCGATTCGAATCGAGCATCCACGCGGTGTGACTGAGGGCATGATCAGCGACAGCGCCGCGCCCGGCGTTCTTGGCGAGCGCTTGGCCTGGTCGGCCGACAGTCGCTGGTTGTATTTCATTTCAGCGGACCGCGGTGCCACGCATTTGTATCGGGTCAACCCACAGCGTCGACAAGTGGAGCGGCGCTCGGCGCACACGATGGGGGATCTGTCGGAGTTTACGGTGGGTCGTTCTGGCCTCGTGGCGGCGACGTTCGCCACGCCCACGCAGCCGGCTCAGATTGCTCTCATTGCCGAACGAGGCAAGGCGCAATCGTTGCCGCGGATCGTAACCTCGCATGAGAACACGTTGGCGCCATCGTTGCCGTTTGCGGGGTTGATGGAGCGTGAGAGTGTGTCGCCCGACGGGCAGAAGATTCAGTACTGGCTGATGATGCCGCCGGGCTTCGAACCCGGTCGTCGCTACCCGACGGTGCTCTATGTGCATGGCGGACCGCATGCGATGTACGGCACCGGTTTCTTCCATGAGTTCCAGGTGCTCGCATCGCGCGGCTTTGCGGTTGCGTTCGGCAATCCCCGCGGCAGCACCGGCTATGGCGCGAAGTTCGGTAACTCGATTCAGAACGCGTATCCAGGCGAGGACCATCGCGATCTGATGGCCATCGTCGATGACTTGGTCGCGGCCGGGTACGCCGATCCACAGCGCCTTGCCATCGCAGGCGGTAGTGGCGGCGGTCTACTGGCTGGCTGGGCTATCGGTCACACCGATCGGTTCGCAGCAGCCATCGTCGAGCGCGCAGTCACCGACTGGTATTCATTGAACGTGACGAGTGACTACGCGTCGACCCTGCTGAGCACGCAGTTCTCGACCATGCCCTGGCTGGATCCGGCAGCGTTCCACTCGCGCTCACCGCTGTCGCTGGTTGGCAATGTGACTACGCCTGTGCTCGTCATTCACAACGAACAGGACTATCGCACACCGCTTGGGCAGGGGCTCGCGTACTACACGGCATTACGGATGCTGAACAAGCCGGCCAAGCTCGCTGTCTTTCCCGATTCCAATCACGGCATGAGTCGGGATGGCACGCCGCGTCAGAGAATCGCGCGGTTGCATCTGATCGTAGAATGGCTGGAGCGGCACCTCACGAGCTCGGCTATCATTTCCGCAGGAACGGCTGGATGGTGTCCTGCA
Source organism: Steroidobacter cummioxidans (assembly GCF_003104955.1). NCBI lineage: Bacteria > Pseudomonadati > Pseudomonadota > Gammaproteobacteria > Steroidobacterales > Steroidobacteraceae > Steroidobacter > Steroidobacter cummioxidans. The sequence continues at coordinate 157,152 of NZ_LSRW01000021.1, forward strand.
TGCGCACCGAGAGAAGGATCGTAAGGATCGCAGTTCGCTACATCGCATTCGTCTGTTTGCTGCAGACGGTGCTGTTAAATGCGTATGCGGTCGAGGGCGATGACGCGCGTACTGCCGTCGGGGTGCCCGAAGAAGTGCTGGTGCTGGGCGAGCAGCCCGGGCCGGGGCTTTGGAAAGTTTCAAAGGGGGCGCATACGTTATGGATTCTTGGCACGTATGTGCCTACCCCACAGGGCATGGTGTGGCGATCGAAGCAGGTGGAGGCGGTGATCGCAGCATCGAACGAAGTGCTCGGGCCGTACTCGGCTTCGTTGCGGGTCAAGGACGATAAGCCCTATCAGTCTCAGCGAGCCAAATTGAAAGACGTGCTGCCGCGGCGAGTCCATGCCCGGTGGCTATCGCTGCGAGACAAATATATCGGCGAGGATCCGGAGACGGAGAAGCTGCTGCCAACGGCGGCGGCGTTGTTGTTGCGCGCCCGAGCCTATGAGCGGATTGGCCTGAGCTATGCAGACGACGTGTGGCGCAGGATCTATCAAGTTGCAGGCTCCCATACAGTGCCGATTCGGCGGCTGGAGTATGAAATGGGACCTGTGGCGCCAGACAAGAGCAGTTCGCGCCGCTCTCGCGAGAATGCGGTCAAGTATCTGGTCGAAACGATGGACCGCCTGGAGGTCGACATGACGCAGGCGCGGGCTCGCGCGAACGCGTGGGCCACCGGCGACATGCCCGTGTTGCAAACATTGGTGGAGGCGGATGCTTCCTACGCCCAGTCGTTGGCTTACAGCTGGCCGTTCCTCGGGCCAGAGGACGTCGTACGACTGCAGCGGGAGGCCGAGAACAAACTGCTCAGCGCACTCGAACGGGCGCTGAACCGAAATGAGACGACACTCGTGGTGCTGCCAATTCACCTCGTCTGGCGAGACAACGGCGTGGTGTCGAGTTTGCGCGCGGCAGGGTACTTCGTGGAGGAGCCGAGCTGACCGCGATCCGTCACCCACACCCACACCAGAAAAGCCCCCGCCAGGGGGCTTTTTCGTTTTGGCGGCAAGCGGATCACTGGTCGCGCATTTGCGCCAATCCGTTTGACAAGCCCGGGTCATAGTCAGTATATCGTATTCCGTATACTTGATGGGGCAGGGGTTCCCTTGCACCGTTTCTTTCAGCGCGCCCACGGGCTGACACGGGGGAGTGCACCCAAACGTCAGCGAACCTGGGGACCAACAAGAAAGGGGTGATCTTCGTGCCAAACACACGACCCAAAGCGATTTCGAAGCGACGCATCTTGCCCATTGGCGTCAGCGTATTGTGTGGAGCGAGTCTGGTGGCGCCGCTTGCGGCGATAGGACAGGAAGCGCAAACCACCAATACGGCGGTTGCCGAAGTGGAACAAGTTCTCGTGACCGGCTCGCGCCTGATCCGCAGCGATCTGGCCGCACCGAGCCCGCTCACCGTCATCGGCGAGGACGTAGTCAAGCTGTCCGGCAACGTGACGATGGAGAACACTCTCAACGAATTTCCTCAGCTCGCCTCGGGCAATACCTCCAGCGTCAACAGCGGTGGCGGCTCGGGCGTGCTCACAGCCAATCTGCGCGGTCTCGGCGCGACGCGCACGCTGACGCTGGTCAACGGCCGGCGTTTCATTCCCGCGAACTCCGACGGTCAGGTCGATCTCGCGTCCATTCCCGATGCGCTGGTCGAGCGTGTCGAGGTCATCACGGGCGGTGCATCGGCGGTGTACGGTTCGGATGCGATTGCCGGCGCGGTGAACTTCATGCTGCGCAATGACTTCGAGGGTGTGGAGGTCAACTACCAGTTCGGTGAGACATTCGAGGGTGACGGTGGGTCGCAGAAGGTCGACCTGACGTTCGGCGGTAATTTTGCCGAAGGGCGGGGCAACGCAGCGTTCTCGCTGTCGTACACCAAGCGCGATCCGGTTTATCAGTCCGCTCGCAGATTCTCCCGCGTGCCGTTGGACACTGTCGGCAACGAGTTGCTGCCCGGCGGCTCGAGCGCCATTCCGGGGACGCGCATCGGTCTGAGCAGTTCGCAGCTCGGTCAACTCGTCGGCGTGGATCTCACACCCGGCGGCGCGTGCACCAGCGTCAACGGTGTGCGCTTCGGTGAGAACGGCATGGTCGAGCCTTACTGCAATCCGCAGGACGCATACAACTACGCCGATCTGAACTATTTGCTGCGGCCCCTCGAGCGCACGCAGGCCACGGCGCTGGGTCGTTATCAACTGAACGATCGCGTCGAGATGTACGGCGAGGCTTTTCTCGTCAACTCGCGCAACGCCTTCCAGCAAGCGCCGGATTCGGCCACGCCAGTGACGCCGGGCGCAGGCGCGGGCATCCTGCTCGTACCCAACTACGCGACCAATCCCGGCTTGCTGCCGGGCGTGCGCGACTTCTTCGTGAACAACGCCAACATCTTCGATCCCAATGGCACGGGAACAGCCTCGATCCAGGGCGCCGGCCGGCGCTATGACGAGTTGGGCCCCCGCGTGCACTCCTACGAGCGCAACTCGCTCAGCTTTACCACGGGCCTGCGTGGCGACTTCGAGATGTTGAGCACGAACTGGAACTGGGACTCGTTCTTCCAGTACCAGCGCAATCGTGCCGACAACCGCACCACTAACATGATCTCCGGCTCCCGGCTCAGCCTGGGCCTCGACACCACGTTCGATGGCAACGGCAATGTGGTGTGCCGTTCGCAGGTGCTCGGTTGCGTTCCCGTCAATATCTTCGGCCTCGGCTCGATCTCTGCGGAAGCGGCGGGGTTCATCGCGCCGGTGCGTGCGAGCGATGAAGAGTTCACTCGCAAAGTGGCGGGTGCGACGTTGAGCGGCGAGCTGTTCAATCTGCCTGCGGGCCCGGTCGCCGTGGCCGTTGGCGTTGAGTACCGTGAGGATGGCTTCGAGTTCAATCCAAGCCCGCTCGATGTAGCCAACGAGTATGGCTCCGTGTCGCTTGCCGGGATGGCGGGTTCTTTCGATGTCGCCGAAGTGTTCACTGAGTTCCGCGTGCCGATTCTCTCGCGCATGCCGTGGGCCGATACGCTGGCATTCGAAGGTGCGGCGCGTTACTCCGATTACGGTGGCGACAACAGCACCGTTGGCGGCGTGGTCACCTGGAAGGCGGGGCTCGAGTACGCTCCCGTCGATTGGGTGCGCTTCCGCACCGCTTTGAACCAGGCGATCCGTGCGCCTACGATCAACGAGCTGAAGAGCCCCGTGAACACGGGCTTCGCCACGGGTGTGGATCCGTGTATTGCCTCGCGTAATCCGACGCCGGCGCAGCAGCAGCTTTGTATCGCGCAGGGCGTGCCAGCGGCGGATCTGCCGACCTTCACGCAAGCCAACGTCGGCTTCGAAGCATTCACGGGCGGCAACCCGAACCTGAAAGAGGAGGAGTCCGAGACTTTCACTTTCGGTGTCGTGCTCACGCCGCACTTCGTGCCTGGCTTGAACATCGCCGTGGACTATTTCTCCGTGAAGGTGGAGGACGCGATTGCGCGCATCAACGCCGATCAGACGCTGAACGATTGCTTCGCGCGTCTGGACCCGAACGCGGCGACGTGCCGTTCGATCGACCGCTTCTCGAACGGTCAGATCAGCTTCATCTCCACGCAGCTCAACAACATCGGCCTGCTGAAGGTCGAGGGTGTCGATGCCCAGGTCGACTATGGTTTCGATCTGCCGTTCGCTCATCTCGGCGGCTCTCCCGCGCGGCTCAATGTGAGCGCTCTTGCGGGCTGGCTGTTCGAGCGGTCCACCGCATTGTTCGCCGGGCAGCAGCCGGTGGATTGCGCGGGCCGTTTCGGCGGCGGTTGTACGGGCAACGGCGTGTTCGGCACGCCGGACTTCAAGCTCAACCTGAGTGCGACTTACGCCAGCGGTCCTCTGATGGTGCGCATGAACACTCGCATGTTGGGTGGCATGCAGCTGTATCCGGGCGTGAACTCGCCGGTCCGCAAGGCATCGGAAGAGTGGTACGTGGATCTCACCAGCGCGGTCGAGATGCCTGGCGGTGTCGAGCTGATCGGCGGCGTGAATAACGTGCTGGACAATCAGCCGCCGATCCTGGGCACGGCATTGGCCGGCGACACGAACACGGATCCGTCCTTGTACGACGTCATCGGTCGACGCTACTTCATCGGCGCGAGGATGAAGTTCTAATCCGTAGCGCATGCAGGGCCGCGCGGACTGGTTCCGCGCGGCCCTTCTATCAGAATCCCTCGAGAACGCCGGAATGAAAAAAACCTTCGCCGCCTTGAGCGGCCTGATTCTGTCTACAGTTTTGTTTTCCGCTGCATGGGGTGCGGCGGATGTAAAAAAGGAGCTCGTCGCGGATCCGATTCCGCCGCGTACCCAGGGAGCGGGGCCACACCCGCGCATCGTTCTGCGCAATGTCACAATCGTCAACGGAACGGGCGCTCCTGCTCAGGGCCCCTTCGACCTGGTGCTCTCCGGCGATCGCATCGCTGAGATCCGTTCCATCGGTGCGCCCGGTGCCATCGATCCGAAGCTGCGCGCCGCACCGGGCGATTACGAGCTGGATCTCACCGGGCACTACGTGCTGCCCGGATTCGTCGACACCCACGGTCATCTGCACAGCCTGAACGATGGACAGAACGTACCCTCCGACTACGTGCTGAAGCTGTGGCTGTCCAGTGGCATCACGCAGATCCGCGACCTCGGCAGCGACCGTCCGATCGAATGGCTCGTGGATATCAAGAAGCGCAGTGCGCGCAACGAGATCGTCGCACCGCGAATCGATGTGTATCCGTTCTTCCACAAAATCCTCGATCAACCCGTGAACGATGTGGAGACTGCGCGGCGTGCGATACGAGATGCCAAGCGTCGCGGCGCGGACGGGGTCAAGTTCATCTCGGCCGAAGAGGACGTGCTGTACGCAGCGCTCGATGAGGCCGAGAAGATCGGCCTGCCCACGACGATGCATCACGCCCAGCACATGGTTGCTTACGCCAATGTGTTGCAGACCTCCGCTCATGGACTGGACTCCATGGAGCATTGGTATGGTCTGCCCGAAGCCATGTTCCCTGACCGAGCCTTGCAGCGCTGGCCGGTCGACTATGTGAACACGGACGAGCAGATGCGCTTCGCCGAGTCGGGGCGCCTGTGGCAGCAGACCTCGCCGCCGGGCTCGAAGAAGTGGAACGAAGTGATGGACACGCTGCTCGAGCGCAATTTTGCGCTCAGCCCCACGTTCACCGCCTACCTCACCAGCCGCGACTTCATGCGGATGAGCCGCGCGAGCTGGCACGAGGAATATACGCTGCCGTCGCTGTGGGACTGGTATCGGCCGAGCCGAGTCAATCACGGCTCGTACTGGTTCGACTGGACCACCGAGAAAGAGATGGCGTGGAAAGAGAATTACCGCCTGTGGATGCAGTTCGTGAACGAGTACAAGAATCGCGGCGGACTGGTCACGGTGGGTAGCGACAGTGGCTACATCTACAATCTCTACGGCTTCGGCTATGCCCAGGAGATGGAGTTGCTGCGCGAGGCTGGCTTCGACGCGCTCGAAGTGATTCGCGCTGCCACGCAGTCGGGCGCCAAGGTATTGGGACGTGACAAGGAGCTCGGCGTGGTCCGCGTCGGGCGCAAGGCGGATCTGGTGATCGTCGACGGCAATCCAATCGCCAACCTCAAGCTGCTGTTCGGCACCGGAACGATCCGGCTGAACGATCAGACCGGCGCGGTCGAGCGGGTAGGCGGGATCAAATACACGGTCAAAGACGGCATCATCTACGATGCACGCGCATTGCGTGCAGAGATCCGCGACATGGTCTTGCGGCAGAAATCCGAGGGGAAGGTTCCGCCCGGCCCCATGAAGATCGAGACCGCCGACGCGTCACAACCCACTGCCGGAGGGCAATCTCATGAACATTGATCTCGTGCGCGCCATTGCAGCTTCGCTTGCGTTGGCCGTGGTGTCTGCTGCGCCGGTAACATCTGTTAGCGCCAGCGAACAATCTTCCACGGCCGTCGGTGTCGCCGACGCAAAATTGCAGGCGCTGTACAACGCCGAATGGGAGTGGCGTCAGGAACAGTTCGCGCGCGAGCCGGGCGATAGCGGCCGGCAGGCGACTGGCGATCATCTGCCGCGCGAAGACGCAGCGACCCAGCAGGAGCGCTTGAAGTACTGGACGAACGTCCTTGCGCAGCTGGAGGAGATCCCGCTCGCGGACCTCTCGTCCGAAGAGCGGATCAACGCGCAGGTGTTTCGCACCGTCATCGAGGAGTTCGTCGTCGACATCCGCTTCAAGAACTATGAAGCGCCGTTCAATGCCGACACGTTCTTCTGGACCGCGTTCACGCCTCGTGAGGGCTATGCCTCGGCGGACGAGTACCGGCGTTACCTGGGTCGTCTGAAGGATGTGCCGCGGTACTTCGATGAGCACATTGCGAACATGCGTGCGGGGTTGAAGCGAGGATTCACGGTGCCGAAGGTGTCGGCGACCGGACGCGACAAGACCATCGAGCCGTACGTGAAGGCGGACGAAACGAATCCGCTATATGCGCCCTTCAAGATGATGCCGGTGTCGATCCCAGCCGCCGAAAAGGCGCAGTTGCAGGCACAGGCTCGTGAAGTGATCTCCTCGCAGGTCGCCCCTGCATACGGCAAGCTGCTCAAGTTCGTCCGCGAGGACTACATTCCCAAAGCGCGCACCTCGGTCAGCGCATCCAAGCTGCCGAATGCATCGGCCTATTACCAGGCGATGATCGAGAAGTTCACCACGCTCAAGCTCACGCCCGAAGAGATCCATCAGATCGGGCAGAGCGAAGTCGCGCGCATCCAGGCGGAGATGATCGCTACGATGAAGGAAACGGGCTTCGAGGGCTCGTTGCCTGAGTTCATGGAGTTCCTGCGCACGGACCCGCAGTTCTATGCGAAGACGCCTGCGGAGTTGCTCGGCAGAGCGGCGTACATCGTGAAGAAGGCGGACATGAAGCTGAAGGATACGATCGGCTTCCTGCCGCGCTTCCGCCATGGCGTGCAGCCGGTGCCTGAAGCGCTCGCGCCGATTTACACCGGTGGACGCGGTGGTCTCGAGAGCTGCCTGTTCAATACATACAACCTGCCTGCACGGCCGCTCTACACGCTGCCGTCGCTGGCACTGCACGAGTGTACGCCCGGCCATAGTTTTCAAGGCGCACTCGCGCTGGAGGGACCGAAGCGTCCTGCCTTCCGCAATGCTGTGTATTTCTCCGGTTACGGCGAGGGCTGGGGGTTGTACACGGAATGGCTGGGCACCGTCATGGACATCTATGAAACGCCGTACGAGAACTTCGGCCGCCTCACCTATGAGATGTGGCGCGCAGTGCGCCTCGTGGTCGACACCGGCATTCATCACTACAGCTGGAACCGCGATCAGGCGCTCGACTACATGAAGCAGCACGTGGCGCTCTCCGAGCACGAGATCACCACGGAAGTGGATCGCTATATCGCCTGGCCAGGTCAGGCCGCGGCGTACAAGCTCGGTGAGTTGCAGATCCGACGCCACCGGCGCGAAGCAGAAGAGGCGCTCGGGTCGAAGTTCGACCAGCGCAAGTTCCATGATGCAATCCTCGCCATCGGCGCCGTGCCGTTGCCGGTGCTCGAAGAGCGCATGAAGCAGTTCATCGCCGATGGTGGCGAGAATGCGCCGCAGGGTGAGCCCTGCAATTGTTCTGGGTCATAGGCGACTGAATACGGGATGTGTAGAACGTGAGTGATCAAGTGAGATTGACGCTGGATGAAGTGCGCGAGCTGGCGCGCTCCGTGCTGCGTCGACACGGGCTGGCGGAACCGCACGTCGAGGTGGTCGCCGAGACGATCGTGGCCGGTCAGCGCGATGCCTGCGATTCGCATGGCGTCTATCGCTTGCTCGTCGCCGTGCGCAGCATTCAGCTCGGCAAGGTCGTTCCCGATGCTGTTCCCGAAGTCCACGACTTCGCGCCCGCCACCGTGCGGGTGGATGCACGAGGCGGCTTTGCACAGCTCGCCTTCGAGCGTGGCCGGCCGCTGCTCGTGCAGAAGGCACGTCGCAGCGGTATTGCTGCCCTTGCCATCAACAACTGCGTTCACTTCTCGGCCCTGTGGCCCGAAGTCGAGGCGTTGGCGAATGAGGGGCTGGTGGCTTTTGCGTTCACGCCCAGTCACGCATGGGTGGCGCCTGCAGGTGGCAAGGCGCCGCTGTTCGGGACCAATCCCATTGCGTTCGGTTGGCCCCGGCCTGGCACGTACCCGTTCGTGTTCGATTTCGCCACGAGCGCCGTTGCCCGCGGTGAGATTGAGTTGCACCGGCGCGCCGACAAGCCAATTCCGCTGGGATGGGCGGTCGGTCCCGACGGCGAGCCGACGACCGATGCCACCGCAGCGCTGGCCGGCGCCATGCTGACGTTCGGCGGGCACAAGGGCTCGGCATTGTCGTTGATGGTGGAGTTGATCGCCGGGCCCTTGATCGGCGATCTTACGAGTGCCGAATCGTTGGCTGCGGACGACGGCGCGAAGTGCTCTCCGCTGGGTGGCGAGCTGATCCTCGTCATCGATCCGGCCGGATTCCTGGGCGAGGCAGCTGCCGATCATCTGCGGCGAGCCGAGCAACTGTTCGATGGCGTCATTCGCCAGGGAGCGAGGTTGCCTTCGCAACGGCGCTACGAAGCGCGACCGCGCAGCCTGAAAGACGGGGTCAGTGTGCCCCGGAAGCTGTTCGAGGATATCCGGGCACTGCTCGACTGAGGTTTGCGTATCTATGAAGATGAGCCTGAAAGCGATCCTGGGTTTCGTGGCCACGGCGCTGTGTTCGACGTCGGCGTTGAGCGCGGACATCGACTATGCGGCTCAGCTCGCCGAAGGTAACGTCGAGCTGCGCGATTTCCGCTTCGGCTCCGGCGAGACGCTCGAACAGCTGCGAATGCATTACGCAACGCTGGGTAAGCCGCGGCGTGGTGCCGATGGCAAGGTGCTCAATGCCGTGATGGTACTGCACGGCACCGGCGGGAGCGGGCGGCAATTTCTGCAGCCGCAGTTCGCTCAGGAACTGTTCGGGCCCGGCCAGCCGCTCGACATCGCGCACTGGTTCGTGATTCTTCCCGACAACATCGGCCATGGCGGCTCGTCGAAGCCGAGCGATGGCATGCGCATGAGCTTCCCGAAGTACGACTACGACGATATGGTCGAAGCGCAGCGTCGCATGCTCGTCGAAGGGCTGAAGGTCGATCGCTTGCGCTTGCTGATGGGCACCTCGATGGGCTGCATGCACGGCTTCGTCTGGGGCGTGAAGCATCCCGATTTCGTGCAGGCGATGCTGCCGATGGCTTGCATGCCCATGCAGATCGCCGGTCACAACCGCATGTGGCGTCGAGCGGCGATCGAGGGGATCACGCAGGATCCGGCGTGGCAGGGTGGCAAGTATAAGAAGCAGCCCGTGCAGGGCCTGCGCACTGCAGTGAGTCTGCTGCAGGTTGCGGGCTTCGCGCCGTTGTATCTTCACAACCAGTACGACACGCGCGAGAAGGCGGATACATACATTCTGGAGCGGATCGCAAAGGACATCGGGACGCGCGACGCCAACGACGTCATCTATCAGATCGATTCATCGCGCAACTATGATCCGTCGCCCGATCTGGAGAAGATCGTTACGCCACTGACCTGGATCAACTCCAGCGACGATTTCATCAATCCTGCGGACTATGGCTTTGCCGAGCGTGCGGCTGCGCGCATGCCGAAAGGACGTTACGTGCTGATCAAAGCGAGCACGGATACTCGCGGCCACAGTACGCACACGTGGGCGAAGTTCTGGCGGCACGACCTCGTCGATCTGATTCGTCGTACGGAGTCGGGGACAGAGTGACTACGAGCTGAGGAGGTGGCGCGCGTTGCGCGCCGCTCCGTGTTAGCGATCCTGCTTGGCCGACACGTGGTTGAGCGCGATCACCCAGCGACCATCGCGCTTACGCATCAGGCGCGTGTTGATCCCATCGAGCGTGTTGCGCGGCCGTTCCAACCGATAGCGGCTGATCAGTTGCGCGGCATCGGGGGCGAGCATCTCGATCTTGATGTCGTAAAAGTGCAGCTTGCCGCGCGTGTCGGCTGACTCGCCGTAGTCACGGATGTAGTGATCGAGTGTGCCTTGCCAATCCTTCTGAAACTCTCCGCGAGAGACAAAGACAACGTCCGGGTTGGCGAATCCTTCCATGTAGCCGCGGAAGTCGCCGCGATTCCAGGCATCTTCCATGCGCGCGATGACTTGCAGGATCGCGGCCTTATCGTCGGCAGCGGCCTTGGCTTCATGCGCGGGCGACTCGGCTTGAGTGGGTATTGCGGCCAACATCAGCAATGCGAGTCCGATGCCCGCCAAGCGTGCCGCACGAGTCACCCGCGAGCGGGTAGTGAATGTCTGGGACATGGGTTTAGCACTCACCTGAGTCAGCCGAAAGGCGCATCGATGGAAGGCGAAGGCTGCGTGAACCACTGCGCGCCGTGCTCGGTCACGTGGAAGTGATCTTCCAGTCGTACACCGAAGCGGTCGGGCACGACGATCATGGGCTCGTTGGAGAAGCACATCCCCGGTGCCAGCGGTGTGCGCTCACCGCGCACTAGATAAGGCGCTTCGTGGACCGATAGCCCGATCCCGTGCCCCGTGCGATGGGGCAGGCCAGGCAGCTTGTAGTCCGGTCCGAGGCCCGCCCGCTCCAGCACCTTGCGTGCGGCGGCGTCGACGGATTCGCAGGGCGCGCCCGGAGACACTGCGTCGAATGCTGCCTGCTGCGCGGCGTGTTCGATCTCCCAGATCCGACGCTGTTCGTCATTCGCGTGGCCATAAATATACGTGCGCGTGATGTCGCTGTTGTATCCCTGAACCGTGCAGCCCGTGTCGATCAAGACAACATCACCTTCACGCAGGAAACATTCGCCAGGAAGCCCGTGCGGGAACGCGGTGGAGCGGCCAAATTGCACGATGCAGAAGCTGCTGCCGCTCGCGCCCAGCGCGCGGTGGGCTTCATCGATGAACCGTCGCACTTCCGTTGCTGTGATCCCTTCGCGCAGGATGAGTGCGGCGCGGCGCTGCACTTCCAGCGTCATCGCTTTTGCCTGCCTCATGAGTGCCAGCTCGGCGGACGATTTGATGCTGCGGCAGCCATCGACGATCGCGGATCCGTCGACGAGCTGGACTGAGCCCGCCACCTTGCGGATATGCTCGACCATCGTGAACGCCATCGCGGGGTCGACCGCAAGGCGCATCGCTCCGAGTTGGCGAAGCGCATCGGCGATCAGCAGCGAAGGATTTTCATCCTCTTCCCACAGACGCACCTCCGCGTCCACGGCAAGATCCGCGCGCAGTGTGCCCAGCTCGAACGTGGGGCAGACAACGATGGGATTGCCTTCGCGGGGGAGCAGCATGGCCACGAGCCGTTCGCTCGCGCCCCAGGGAACGCCAGCGAAATAACGCAGACTGCCACCAGCGCAGACGAGCAACGCATCGACCGCGTTTGCAGCCATCAGTTCGCGTGCACGGTCGAGGCGGGCGAGCCGCTCCTCGCGCGTGATGGGCGCTGCCGGTGTCGACCAGCGCGCCAGGTCGGCCAATTGAGCCGCAGCGTTCGAACCACCAATTCCGCGTGTCATGGATGTTTCTCCGTTCGTCAGCTGAAGCGCTCGATGTCGAAAGGTGCAAGGTCGAATTGAGGGTGATCGCCGCGTACCAGCGCGCCCATGGCTTCGCCGGTCGCTGCGGCCAGCGTCAGCCCCAAGTGTTGATGGCCGAACGCGTAGTACAGATTTGAGCTGCGACGACTGCGGCCGATGGCGGGCAGATAGTCCGGCAGCGTCGGCCGCGCACCCATCCACTCGGAGAGCGGATCGTGCAACGACAACCCGAGTTCGATGACGTGCTTGCGTAGTCGCCGCCATTTGCGAGGATCCGGCGAGCTGTCGGCGCGCGCGAACTCGACGAAGCTGGCGGCGCGTAGCCCGCTGGCAAATCGCGTCACGATCATCGAGCGTTCCTCGAACACTACGGGTGGGGAGCCGAGCGGCCAGTCGGTCAGGGCCGAGTGGATGTGATAGCCGCGCTCCGCGATGATCGGAACACGATAACCGAGCCCAGAAAGCAGCGGTGCAGAGGCCACACCAGCGGATACGACGACTGCATCGGCGCTATGTCGCTGTCCGGTCTCGGTAACCAGCACCGCCTCGTTCGAGCTTGTCTGTATCTGATGCACCTTCTCTCGCAAGAGCGTACCGCCGAGCGTGTTGAAGCGTGTCCTGACCGAGTTGGCGAGTTCGCCCAGATCGAGAATTTGCCCGGAGCCGCTGAAGCGGATGGCGCCTGCGGGCGGTCGAGCCATGCGTGCAGCAAGGCTGTCCATTTCTTGGGTTGTCACATCCCGGATGCTTGTACTGCCGATATCGGCGCGCTCCCACGCGGCACGTCCGGCAGCGGCTCCTTTCGGAGTTTCCCAAACGACGTAGTGTCCGTCTTCCAGCAAGAGCGAAGGAACATCGGCGAGAGTGACCAGCTTTCGCCACGCAGGCCAGGCCGCCGATAGCGCTGCGCCGAGGGCCACTTTACCGGCTCGATGCTGCGCGGGCCGGCTCGCCTGGACGAAGCGCAGAGCGAAGGGCAGCCAGGTGCCGATGTCGGCCGGGGGTAGGGACAGGGCGCCGCCGCGCCAGAACAGACGCTTGTGAAAAGTGCGCAGCGTGGCGGGGTTCGCCAGTGGTTCGACCTGTTCCACCGCGATGTGCCCGGCATTGCCCCAGGAGGCTGGGTGAGGGCGTTGCGGATCAATAAGAGTCGTCTGGACACCGGAATTCTGCAGATTCACGGCGCACGCCAGACCAACGATGCCTCCGCCGATTACGACTGCGGTTTTCGGAGTTGGCTTTTTTGCAGTTGTCATGAAGACCATATACAGTATACGGTATGCAGCTTCAACGGAGGAGTTCAGTGAGCTTGTCTAAACCGATGTGGCACGGCGTGTATCCGGCCGTGACGACCCAGTTTGCCGAAGATCTGTCGCTGGATCTGCCGGCTTGCCAGCGAGTGCAGACCGCCCTGGTCGACGATGGCGTGGATGGTCTGGTTTTGCTGGGAACGGTTGGTGAGAACAACTCGCTGCTTCCCGATGAAAAGCGCGCCGTGCTGCGCACGGCTGTCGAGGCCCTGCGAGGGCGCACAGTCCTGGTGACTGGCGTGTCCGAGCTGAGCACGGATCGCGCCGTCCAGTTCGCGCAGGATGCCGAGAAGATCGGCGTCGATGCGCTGATGGTGCTGCCGGCCATGGTCTATGTGCCCAAGCCCGAAGAACTGTACGCGCACTTCAAGGCGATCGCCGAGGCGACTTCGCTGCCCATCATGCTGTACAACAACCCGCCTGCCTATCGAGTGACGATCGATCTGGACACGCTCGAACGCCTGGCGCCGCTGAAGAACATCGTGGCGGTGAAGGAAAGCGCGCCCGATCCGCGCCGTTTCACCGACATCATCAACCGCCTTGGCGACCGCTACAAACTGCTGGCCGGTCTGGATGACGTTGCCCTGGAAGGATTGCTGCTCGGTGCGAGCGGCTGGATCTCCGGTTTGACGAGCGCCTTCCCGCGCGAATCAGTCGAGCTCGTGCGTGCGGTGGATCGCGGCGACTGGGAGCAGGCACGACGCATCTATCGCTGGTTCATGCCGCTGTTACATTTGGATGCCGAGCATGACCTCGTGCAGTCGATCAAGCTCGCCGAGCAGATCATGGGCCGCGGTTCCGAGCGCGTGCGCATGCCCCGACTGCCCTTGAGCGGGCAGCGACGTGCAGAGGTGACTGCGATGGTGGAGAAATGCGCCGCCACGCAGCCTACGCTGAAGGCCTGAAGCTGCAGCGTTATATATATGTAATGGATCCTGTCGAATGATGCGCCATACGTTCTTCTGCATCGACGGCCATACCGCGGGTAACCCCGTGCGACTGGTCGCGGGCGGAGCGCCTCTGCTGCGGGGGGCGACGATGGAACAGCGTCGACAGGATTTCATGGCGCGCTTCGACTGGATCCGGACGGGCCTGTGCTTCGAGCCGCGCGGACATGACATGATGTCCGGCGGCTTTCTGTATCCGCCCACGCGCGAGGATGCAGATTGCGGCGTGCTTTTCATCGAGACCAGCGGCTGTCTGCCGATGTGTGGTCACGGAACGATGGGCATCCTCACCTTCGGTCTGGAGAACGGCCTCATCACACCGCGCAAGCCAGGGCGGTTGCGCGTCGAGGTTCCTGCGGGCGTCATCGACATCGAGTACCAAACCGCATCCGATGGCGTTGGCTTCAAGGTGACGAGCGTCAAGATCCGCAACGTCCCCGCGTATCTGGCACAACGTAACATCGCCATCGACGTGCCCGGCTTCGGCCCGCTGTCGATCGACGTCGCGTATGGCGGCAATTATTACGCGATCATCGAGCCGCAAGGCGCTTACAAGGGACTCGATGATCTCGGTGCTGCGCGCATCGTCGAGTTGAGCCGCACCGTGCGCCAGCTGGTGCGTGCTGCATACGAGCCTGTGCATCCGCTCGAAGCAACGATTCGCGGCGTCAGTCATGTACTGTGGGCCGACAAGCCGAAAGGTGAGGGCGCGGATGGCCGCAACGCTGTGTTCTACGGCGAACGCGCGATCGATCGCAGCCCGTGTGGCACGGGCACGTCGGCGCGCCTTGCGCATCTGGTCGCGACAGGACGGCTCGGTGCGGGCGATCGCTTCGTACACGAAAGTTATATTGGCAGCCGCTTCATCGGACGTGTCGAGGAACTGACCTCGATTGCAGGTCAGCCGGCCATCATTCCGTCCATCGAAGGTTCGGCAATTTCCACCGGTTTCAACACGCTCTGGATCGACCGCCGCGATCCGTTCTGGGCCGGTTTCACCGTCGTTTGAAAGCGAAGCATTTGTCGATGACTGAAACGATCACTCTTACGCATCACATCGCCGGTCGCGAACGCGCCGGTGCCGTTGGCTTCGAGCAGCGCAATCCCGCCGCTCCGGACGATCTGCTGATTCGCGGGCCACAGGCCGACACCGCGCTCGCAGCCGAAGCTGTTACGTCGGCGCGCGGCGCCGTCGCTACACTTGAAGCTGCAGGTATCGAAGCGCGTGCAGATGCTCTGGCGCGCATTGGCCGAACGCTGGTCGCCAATGTCGATCGTTTGGCGCTGCTCATCGCGCGCGAGACCGGTAAGACACTGGGTGATTCCAGGGGTGAAACGATGCGCGCCGCGCGCATCTTTGACTTCTTCGCTGGTGAGACGCTGCGCAATGTCGGCGAGCGCTACGATTCCACGCGCCCGGGCGCCACGGTGGAAGTGGACTACGCGCCCGTGGGCGTCGTTGCGGCCATTACGCCTTGGAATTTCCCCATTGCCATTCCGGCCTGGAAGATCGCGCCTGCGCTGGCGTTCGGTAATGCGGTTGTCTGGAAGCCCTCCGAGATTTCATCGGCCACAGCCGCGGCGTTGATGGAAATCATCGCTGATAGCGGTCTGCCGGACGGCGCCGTCAATATGCTGCTGGGTGCCGGCCCGGCCGGCAAAGCCATGCTGGACGCGGACGACATCGATGCGATCAGCTTCACGGGCTCGCAGGCGACGGGTGATCTCATCCGCGCCGGTGCGGCGGCTCGCTCGCGTCGCGTTCAGCTCGAGATGGGTGGCGTCAACGGCTTGATCGTGATGGGTGATGCCGACCTGGACAATGCCGTGGAGTGCACCGTGAATGGCGCGTTCTTCGCTGCCGGCCAGCGCTGCACGGCCACGTCGAGAATCATCGTCGAGCATTCGATCGCGGATCGTTTCATCGACGCCGTGCGCGCACGCGTGAGCGCGCTGAAGGTGGGTGATCCGCGCGATCCGGCAGTACACATCGGACCGCTGGCTGCGCCTCGGCAGAAAGAACTCATCGCCCGCCAAGTGGCAGGTCTCGAAAACAATGGCATGAAGCCGCTGTTTGGCGGCGCTGCTCAGCCGCTGGATCACTGTTTTTACGCGCCTACCTTGTTCGATCACGTGCCTGTGGACAGCCAGCTCACGCACGAGGAGATCTTCGGGCCAGTGGCCGGCGTATATCGTGTCGGCGGATTCGAAGAGGCGTTGCAGGCGCTGAATGGAAACCGCTTTGGACTGTCCGCGGGGATTTGCACGCGCTCGCTGTTGTATACCGAACAGTTCAAGCGCCGCGCTCGCGCAGGCATGCTCATGGTGAATCTGCCCACGGCGGGCGTGGATTATCATGCGCCATTCGGCGGGACGGCGGCGTCGAGCTACGGGCCGCGCGAACAGGGCCGGGCGGCACGCACCTTCTATACTGCGATCAGGACCGTGTATCAGAAACCGCTATGATCGCCGCATGAGCAGCATAGTCATCCGCAACCTGTCCGATCAGCTCGTTGAGCTGGTCCGTGAGCGCATCCTCTCCGGCCTGGTCCCCGCGGACCAGCCGATCCGCCAGGACGCGCTCGCAGCCGAACTGGGTGTCAGCAAGATTCCTTTGCGCGAGGCACTCACACGGTTGGAGCAGGAAGGGCTGCTGCGTTCGCAGGCCAACCGCGGCTTCTTCGTACGCGCGTTGACCGCAACGGAAGCGGAGGAAGTATATGCCCTGCGTCTGAAGCTCGAGCCCGAGGCGGTTGCGCTCGCGGCGGAGCGCGCTAATGAGCAAGAGCGCAAGGTCGCTGTCGATTCACTCGCGAAGCTCGACGTGGTAACCGACCAGCACAGCGTGGATGTCGGCGCGTTCAATCGCGCATTCCATTTGGCAATCATCCATCCGTGCGGGCTCACGCTGACCGCGAATTTTCTCGAGCGCCTGCACGTACTGTCGCAGCGCTACGTCAAGAAACATCTGGAGCCGTTGGGGCGCGATGAGCGCGCCAACGAGGAACACCGTCGCTTGCTTGAAGCATGGTTGGCCCGGGACGGCCGCAAAGTGGCCGAGCTCACGGCAAAACACATCAGTCAGACCCTCGACGACCTGCGCAGACAATTAGCCGCCGAACGTTAGACGATGGCGGCGCAGCGGGTTTTTGAGGGATGCAGTCAGGGGAGGAGAAGAGTCTAGTGTCACGAAACATCCTTGGCCCGCGTAAGCCGATCGCGACCGGCCACGCCCTGGAGCGCGGCCACACGCTGCGCAAAACACTGAGTTGGCCTCACCTGATCGCGCTAGGCGTCGGTGCCATCGTCGGCACTGGTATCTACACGCTCACTGGTGTTGGCGCGGACCGAGCAGGGCCCGCCGTCATTCTCGCGTTCGCGATAGCCGGCGCAGTCTGTGCTTGTGCCGCGCTGGCGTACGCCGAGTTGGCAACGCTCATTCCCACTGCCGGCAGCGCGTACACCTATACATATTCAGTCATTGGTGAAGCCGCCGCGTGGATCGTGGGCTGGAGCCTGATTCTCGAATATTCGCTCGCGTGCAGTACCGTGGCGGTGGGATGGTCCGGTTATCTCGTCGGCTGGATTCAGTCGGCCGGCGTTGAATTGCCCGCAGCCTTGTTATCTGGGCCGCACGCCGGCGGCCTGATCAATCTGCCGGCGGTGATCGTGGCATTGGCCGTTGCGGGGCTGCTCATGGCGGGCACGCGCGAGAGCGCCACGCTCAACATCGTGCTCGTCGTCATCAAGCTCACCGCGCTGGCTGCGTTCGTGCTGCTGGCGCTGCCGTTCTTCAACGCGGACAACATGACTCCGTTCGCACCGTATGGACTGGGCAGCTCGGTCGATGAGAGCGGCGTCACGCGCGGTGTAATGGCTGCGGCTGCGATTGTCTTCTTCGCGTTCTACGGCTTCGATGCGGTGGCGACTTCAGCGGAAGAGGCGAAGAATCCCGGCCGCGATCTCAAGATCGGCATCATCGGCTCGATGGCCGTGTGCACGCTCATCTACATGCTGGTCGCCGTCTCTGCCGTCGGCGCGGTCGATCACAGGCAGGTGGCCGGTTCCGATGAGCCGCTCGCGTTCGTGCTGCGTACATTGCAGCACCCGATGGCCGCGTGGGCGGTGGGTATGGCCGCGCTCATCGCGTTGCCTTCGGTGATCCTGGTCATGATGTATGGCCAAAGTCGTATCTTTTTCGTGATGGCACGCGATGGCCTGCTGCCGCGCAAGCTCAGTGCGGTCTCGCCGCGCACGGGTGCTCCAGTCCTCATCACTGCGATCACTGGCGTCTGCGTGGCGACGGTGGCCGGTTTCTTCCGGCTGGACGAAATCGCCGAGCTCGCCAATGCGGGCACATTGATCGCATTCATCGCGGTGGCCGCTTGCATGATGATCCTGAGAAAGCGTTCGCCGGAGCTGCCTCGCGTGTTCCGGTGCCCGCAGCCCTATGTCGTCGGCTCACTTGCGATCCTGGGCTGCGTGTATCTGCTCATCAGTCTTCCCAATCACACGCTGGTCCGCTTCGTGATGTGGAATGTGATCGGCGTGGCCTGTTATCTGATCTATGGCCGCGCGCGCAGTGTGATCACTGGCGAGAATAGACGGTTGGCCGCGGAAGAGAACTGACGGGCAAAACACCTGTGAGGGTGCTACTGGAATTCCATGATCGCCGGCGACTACGCTGCCGATTTGCGCCTACCCGTCTCGGCTCGCGGTCGGCTTTGACTTCGAAAGGCGCGTATGTATCAGCTGACGGCGCTGCATGCACAGGCGATGAAGTGAATTGGCCAGCTCATCGACGCTGCTTGGTTTCTGAAGAAGCTCCTCCAGCCCCGCCGAGCGGGCCGCCTGCTCCTGCTCCTGTTGCAGGAATCCGGAAGTGATCACCACTGGAAATCCGGGACGAATGCGGCGCAGCTCGGTTGCGAAATCGATGCCCGTCATGGTCGGGGTTGCCAGGTCGGTGACGGCCAAGTCATACCTGGAGTGCCGCTCACGGAACGACGCGAGGGCCCGGGTTGGATCGTTGAACGCGGACACACGGTAGCCGCGTGCCTCGAGCAATTCTTTCATCAACATCAGCATGGACTCATCGGGGTCCACATATAGAACATGCTCGCCTGAGCCGCGCGGCGCATCGGTTGCGGCAGATGTTATCGGGCTCTTGGCTGGAATGCGTTGCGTGGCCGGAAGGTAAATATGAAATGTCGTTCCCTCGTCGGGGCGGCTGCATACGGTGATGGCTCCCCGATGGCCCTTCACGATGCCGTACACGACGGACAGTCCGAGTCCCGTGCCCTTGTCGGGTTGCTTGGTGCTGAAAAATGGTTCGAAGATGCGGGCGAGCGTGCTCTCATCCATGCCGCAGCCGGTGTCGCTGACCGACAGCCGCACGTGTGGTCCCGCCGATAGCTCGGGCGCAAGGGCGCTGGCTTGCTGCTGAGTCAGTTCCATTGTTTCGAGCGCGAGCTTGATCTGCCCGAAATGGTTGCCAATGGCATGGGACGCATTGGTACATAGATTCATCACTATCTGGTTGATCTGGCCTACGTCCATTTCCACGGTGGGCGCGGGGATGTCGAACTCGGTGTGTAGCTCGATCAATGGCGGCAGTGCCGAACGAATCAGCTTCAATGCATCCTCCAGCACCGAGCGCAGCTGGCCGACGATGCGCCGGTTGCGCTCCTCCGGACGGCTGAATGTCATGATCTGTTGCACGAGATCGGTGCCACGACGGGCGGCCCGATCGATCGTTGCCAATCGATCCTGGACGGGGTGTTCGGCTGCCAGCTCGCGGGAGGCCAGTCCGCTATAGCCGTGCACGACGGCCAATATATTGTTGAAATCGTGCGCGATGCCGCCGGAGAGCGTGCCTAACGCGCGCAGCTTTTGGGTCTGATGCAGGCGGGCTTCGAATCGCGCCTGTTCTTCGGCAGCGAGCTTCTGCGTGGTGATATCGCGAGCGACACCGGCCACTCGATACACGCGATCCGCATCATCGCGAATGGGGAACGCATGCACATGAACCCAGCGCATCGATCCATCCGGGCGGATAACGCGATACTCTTCGTGAAAAGCGTCTATCACCGTTGCGGCAACTCGCGCGGCCATGCGTGGACGGTCGTCCTCGTGTATCGCTTCAAGCCATTGCAGTGGTGAGCGGTACAGGTCCTCGCACTTCCGGCCCCAGATCGTTTCATAGGCCGGGCTCATGTAGAGGATTTCGCTACACGTCACATCGGTCAGGAAGAACACTTCCTCGACGCTCGCCGCGAGTTGGCGAAAGCGAAACTCGCTTTCTTGGAGCGCCTGTTCCGCGCGTTTGCGCTCGTCGATGAGGACTGCTGAGGGTACCAGGTGAACGACAGCGCCAGTCTCGTCGCGGACCGGCCGCAGCGAGAAATCGATCCAAAGCAACTGGCCGTCTGCGGCGCGCAGTTGCACGTCGTATCTGCTCGCGATGCCGGCAGCTGCAAGCTGCAAGGCCTCGCGTAGTTGCTGTTGCACTTCGACGCAGTAAGACCAGCATTCCAGTTCGTCGAAGCGCCGGCCCAGCGCCGTGCACGAATCCAGACCGGTGGCTGACAGTACCGGCTCATTGGCTTCGAGCAGGATGCCGGTAGGCGAGAGGAGGCCGACAAACAGATCAGGGCCCAGTGCATCGAGTACGTGCCGCTGCCACGGTGTCGTGGTTCGGGGTGAAATCGTCATGCGGCCTCAATAGGGTGCTGGACTACCGGGTTCAAGCGGGCTGGCTAAAGCTCATCGGCAAACGCTTCGAGAACCATGCTGGCCAGCAAGTTCCGACGCTCCGCCAGGCTTGCCGGTCGATCCCAGCGACGATCGCCCAGATGCCGGATCAACATCGCGGCATGTCGAGCATCCGTGCGATCAGCCAATGACGCGAGAAACAGGCGCGACCATTCATAGAGAGCTTGCAGCATGCCGCCGGGCAGAAATCCCAAGCGTTGCAGCGGAGGCAACTGCTCAAGGACGAGTAGCACCGCGCTGCCATGGGCCTCGAAACCGGCGAGTCGCGTTTCGCAGAGCAGCCGATGGAGCGTCTCGCGCAACAGGCCGATCCGCTCACGCACGCGCTGTTCGTCGAGGCCAATCGACCATAGCCGCAACTGCTGACGCAGATCGAAGACCGTCTTGGTGATCGCCGTCAGGCGCATATCGGGCAGTACATCGAACACCTCCTCGTGTTCGTCTCGCCGGCTGAGCACTGTGTACAGCTGTGGGTGCATATGCATAGGCTTGCTCAATCGCATCTCTGCCAACCCGCAGCCTGGGTGAAGACCCAGTGCGATGCCTCGAGGAACAGACCACGCTCGTTGTAGAGTCGAACGTTGAGCACCGGCTTCTGACGCTCGCGCGACTGTGCAACCGATGGCGACGCCGTGAGGAACCAGATTCGCGGCGCATCGGCCAGCGCTAGCCAGGCGGTTTCTGGCTCCTGGTGGTTGAGGATCAGGGCGCGCAGTGGCTCGGGCAGATTCGTCGAATCGCTAATCCGGATGGCGTGTGGCGGTGCCAGTTCGTCCCGGTACGACAGCGATTCAAGCAAGGCGTGCGCGCGCCTGGGGTGCTGCAGCCTTCGGATACGAGAGGTTTCCAAGATTCAATCTCGCTCACATGCGCTTCGCGAAATTGCACGAAGCCGTACTACAGGGCGAGATGCTGGGCCCCGAATGATATTGCCGCGGGTGTGAGGCGGTGATGGCCGCGCTGTTTGCGGCCGACCGGACGAACGAGGATAGGGTTCGTCAGGTCAGCATATGGTGGCACTGCACGGACTGCCAGGCAATGATCTGCTTCACAGGTCAACGCGGGTGACGAGAGTTGCTCCCCGGCTTCAGTGCATTGATAGTTTCTATGGCCCGCAGCAACTCCTCTGCGAACTCGTGCAATCGCTGTCGGCGTGCGCGCGCTTCGTCGCGAAGCAAAGTAAAAGCGGATTCGCGATCCAACCGCAGCCGTTCCATCAGCACCCCAGTTGCCAGACTGATGTGCCGGTTGTGTTGCAGCGCGCTAGATAGCTGTGACTCGCTCCGCCGCAGTCGGGTGAACTCGGCTGCGCGTGCGAGCGCGGCGTCGATGGTGGGAAAGTATTCGGACACATCGTGACGCTTGACCAAGTACGCGAGCGCGCCGGTCGCGGTTGCTTCTCGGACCGTGTGGTCATCCTCCACTGCCGTCAGGAATACAAACGGCACTTGGAACTGCTCCCGTAGCAACCGAGCCAACTGCAAGCCGGACTTGCCCTGCATCCTGATGTCGAGGATCGCGAGGTCAGGCAGGGTCGCAACCACGGCCGCCAGTGCTTCGTCGGCGTTCTCTGCCGCGACTACCTCATGACCATGATCGCGCAGCGATTGGCACAGCAGATGGGCCAGGTCACGATCGTCGTCAACGACCAGCAATTTCCGACGGTTCTCTAGTTCGCTCATGCCGCTTTCCGCCTTGTGGCGTTCCCGTCGGCGGCTGAGGGTCAAGGATCAGCGGTTAGGTGTGTGTGCGTGGCCGCCTGCCACCTTGCGTATAACGCGCTATCCAGCGTTACATGTCCACGACGCATCCGCAAGCATCCAGAGCGCCGCTCTGGACCCGAAATCGAGTGCGGTTTGCCGCATCCTCAAAGATTTGGCATAACTTGCAAAGATCAGATCCTCGATACGACGCGAGCTAATTGGTATCGGCCTCAGCGCTGCACACCATCGAAATAATCAACCACGGTGCGCGCGACGCGGCCCATGCCGTCTTCTGTTTCGGCGCGAGGGCCGGACAGTTCGACGTTGTAGAACGAAATGATGATGGTGCCCGACCGGGCGTAGATCATGCCGACATCGTTGGTCACGGTGCCGGTCTCACCGGTTTTGTGGGCGATGGGAACCGTCAGGTAGTGGGGGAGTTTGATGACGCCGGACTGCTGCGCGAGCAGGATGCGTTTCATTTCTTCGCAGCTTTGTTCGGACGCCGCGGTACCGAGCTCGATGCTTTCGAGCAGCCGGCCCATCTCCTGAGGCGTGGCCCAGCCGAACCAGTTCGCTTTGTCGTTCCACACGGCGCGCATGCGCTGAGCGGCGTCTTTCTCGGCAGAGCGCTGCGTGACTTCTTGGAGCAACGCGCGTCGCGGCTCGACGAACAATGGCAGGTCGGTGTTGAGTGCGAATATGTCTTCGGGCTTCAGCGCTTTGTACTTGGGATCCAGTGCTTCGTAACGCATCCGGAAGAACTCGAGCGTGGTGTTGTTCTGGCGCAAGACCTGATAACCCGCATCGCGCAGAAATCGGTTGACGGCTTCCTTGCCGCCGACCTTGGCGATCATGATGTCGGTAGCGGTGTTGTCGCTGGTGATGACCATTTGAGTAATGAGGTCCCGGAGCGTGGGATTCATGCCGGGATCGTGGTGCCTGAAGATGCCGGAGCCGCCGCGATAATCAGCCTGTTTGATGACGTAGCGCTGATTCAGATCGAGCTTGCGCTCATCGGCCAGGCGGTAGGCGAGCACCATGGTGGCGAGCTTGATGGTGCTGGCGCTTTCGAACTCATCGGTGCCGCGAACGCTGGCCGTTTCGCCCGTGCTCAGATGCTTGACGTAGATGCCAGATCGGGTGGGAAGTCGCGACAGCTCGGCTTCGAGGAGTCGGGAGAGATTTGAGTTTGCCGACTGCGCGGTCGCGTCGACATGAAGGAATTGCAGCAGCAGCGCTAGCGTAACCGCCCAGGTCGATCGCATTCCGTCTACCCAATTTCCACGCACAATGGGTTGATGGTCGCCGACACTGGCGATGTTCGCAAGCAGCGGTGCTGACGGTTTCCAACAAGCGCGCCTCGAACGTATATAAGACTAGGCGTCAAACCGCCGGACACGACAACGAACGATGACATTGAACATTGCAGATTGCCGTTGTGCTGGCAAAGACTCCCGATCGCTTGCGCGTGCCCCCGGGTGAACCAACTGTTTCTTGCGAAACTCGCCAGTAACACGCCTCGTCACGCGCGGTCATCGGCGTCCAAGTTGTGCACGTGAGTACATCTGCTGCACATCGGAGGTTGGAGAAGATGGCGTCATCGAAGAGAACATCTGAACGCAAAGGCGAGGGGCGTTCTCAACCGAGATCGAAGGCAGGTCGGCGCACGATCGAGTTGCCGGCGCCGCTGATTGCTGAGTAGAAGCGATGGCGCGAGGTGTGCCCTAAGAGCGAAAGCAACCCCGCGTGTCCATCGGTGGGCGAGCAATCTGCTCAACAGCGCGGATGTTTCCAGGGATCTGGGACACGCCAACGTCTACATCACGCTGAAGATCCATGCCCACGCCATACCGAAGACCAGGCGAGGGACGAGCGATCAGATGGCCAAACTCATGCCCGGAGTGGAAACAAAATGGAAACAGCGGAGGGGAAGGTCGAATTGCCGCGCTCGGGGGACCGAGCGCAAGCTGTTGAATTGGCGGAGAGACAGGGATTCGAACCCTGGAACACCTGTGAGGATGTTACTGGAATTCCAGTCCAGCGCCTTCGACCGCTCGGCCATCTCTCCGTCAGGGCGCGAAGATTACACTACGTCGCGCCGGTTCCCAAGTAACGCTTGTTCAGGCGAACGCAATTCCCGCCGACTGCATGGCTTCCAGGATCGGGCCCTGGTGTTGGCGGGACAGCGGCACCAGCGGCAGGCGCACGGTGTCCGTGATCAGGCCGAGGCGGGCGGCGGCCCATTTCACCGGGATGGGGTTGCTTTCCAGGAACATCGCCTTGTGTAGCGGCTGCAGCTTCATGTCGAGCTTGCGCGCTTCATCGCGCTTGCCGGCCAGGGCGGCGTCGATCACTGCCCGCACCTGTCGCGGCGCGATGTTGGCGGTCACCGAGATGACCCCATTGAAGCCTGCCAGCACTGCCTCGCAGGCCAGGTCGTCGTCGCCGGAGAACAGCGCCAGCCGGCCGCCGACGCGGTTCAGCAACTCGCGATTGCGCTCCAGCGAGCAGGCCTCTTTCAGCCCGACGATGTTCGGAAATTCGGTCAGCCGCGCCACCGTCTCCGGCTTCATGTCGACGACGGTGCGACCGGGCACGTTGTACAAGAAGATCGGCACGTCCACCGCCTGGGCGATGGCCTTGAAGTGCTGGTACAGGCCTTCCTGGGTCGGCTTGTTGTAGTAGGGCACGACCGAGAGGCAGGCATCCACGCCGGCGTCCTTCGCCAGGCGGGTCAGCTCGATGGCCTCGCGGGTCGAGTTGGCGCCGGTGCCGGCCATCACGGGGATGCGCTTGGCAGAGCGCTCGACCACGCGTTTGACCACGCCGATGTGCTCGTCGACGCTCAGCGTCGGCGATTCGCCGGTGGTACCGACGGCGACGATGGCGTTGGTGCCATTGGAGACGTGGAAGTCGACCAGACGGTCCAGGGCGCTGTTGTCCACAGTGCCATCCGCCTGCATCGGCGTTACGAGCGCCACGATGCTGCCGCTAAACATGGTCATCCTCAAAGGGGGAGGGGCGAGATCCTACCAAACCTAACGGCAGTTACGCACGTGAGGCCGGGGCCGGGTAGCGGGCGGACGCCAGCGGCGGAATTCGCGTTCTGACTGGCGCAAGGTTGCGTGTAAACTGACGGCCCACCCCTTCCGTCAGGCTTTCGATGCAGTTCATCGTCATTTCCGCTCTCGGCAGCGATCGCACCGGTCTGGTCTACGATCTGACGCGCGTGGTCCTCGACTGTGCCGGCAACATCATCGACAGCCGCATGAGCTCGTTCGGCAGCGAGTTCGCCATGCTGTTGCTGGTCTCCGGCAATTGGCACACGCTCGCCAAGCTGGAAACGGAGCTGAAGAAGCTCAGCGATTCCTCCGGCATCACCGTCAGCCTGCGGCGCACCGATCAGCGTCCGCCGCGCAAGGATGTGGTCACGTATTCGGTCGACGTGGTGTGCCTGGACCAGCCGGGCATCGTGCACAACCTGGCCGGTTTCTTCAGCGCGCGCGGCATCGACATCGCCGAGCTGAACACGCGCAGCTACGCCGCCGCTCACACCGGAGCGCCAATGTTTTCCGTACAGATGATCGTCCATATCCCGGGCAAGATTCACATCGCGGCATTGCGCGAGGAATTCATGGATTTGTGCGACCAGCTCAACCTCGACGCCATTCTCGAACCCGTGAAGTCTTAGGCGATAAACCTGCAACCGAGCGTGTCGACTACCCTGAGCGAAATGATCCCGATGATCGCGAGACCAACTCGATCGAGCCGTATTGGCCGAGGATCAACACTAAAGTTGGTAAGAGAGACCTGATGCCGGCAAAAAAAGCGTCTCCCGCCGCGAAAAAAACCGTCAAGAAAACGCCCGCCAGGCCAGCACCGGTAGCCAAGAGCGCGCCGGTCAAAAGCAGCGGCGGCTCGGGCAAGCTCGCGGTAGGCAAGAAAGTCCCCGCGTTCTCCAGTGCGATCACTGGCGGCGGCTCGTGGAAGTCCAGCGAAGCGGCCGGCAAGAATCTGGTCGTTTACTTCTACCCTCGGGACAACACCACCGGGTGCACGGCCGAAGGCGAAGCGTTCCGCGATCTTGCGCCGGCCTTCAAAAAGGCGAACACGATGATCCTCGGTGTCTCCACCGACAGCATCGCGTCGCACGAGAAGTTCAAGGCCAAGTACCAGTTCCCGTTCGAGCTGCTCTCCGATGAGAGCCAGGCGCTGTGCCAGCTGTTCGACGTGATCAAGGAAAAAAGCATGTACGGCCGCAAGTTCATGGGCGTGGAGCGCAGTACGTTCCTGATCGACGCCGCCGGGGTGCTGCGTCAGGAATGGCGCAAGGTGAAAGTGCCGGGTCACGCCGACGCGGTGCTGGCCGCTGCCAAAGCACTGTAACAGCGCCGCCTTACTCTGCTCTCATCCCTTTCATAGGAGTGACGACACCTCATATGGTCAGAGCCGAAACGAGCGAATCCAAGGCTGGCGACAAGCGCAGTCGTCCGGGCAAGCGCGGTCAGCGACGCATCTTCGTGCTGGACACCAACGTCCTGATGCACGACCCGACCGCGATTTTTCGCTTCGACGAGCACGACATCTATATCCCGATGATCGTGCTGGAAGAGCTCGACGCCGGTAAGAAGGGCTTGTCGGAAGCGGCACGCAACGTGCGGCAGGTGAGCCGCTTTCTCGATGAGCTCATGGTCGGGGTGGACAAGACGGGGATCGACGCGGGCCTCGAGCTGCCGACCGGCAAATACATCAACGGCCACAAGAAGGCAGTCGCCGGCCGGTTGTTCTTCCAGACCAAGATTCTCAGCGCCGGTTTGCCCGACAACCTGCCCGGGCACGGCGCCGACAACGCCATCCTCGGTCAGGCGCTGGCGCTGCAAAAGGAATTTCCCGAAGCACGCGTCACGCTGGTGTCCAAGGACATCAACCTGCGCATCAAGGCGTCGATCATCGGCGTGTATGCCGAGGACTATTACAACGACAAGACCATCGAAGATGCGGACCTGCTGTACACCGGCCTGCAGGAGCTGCCGGCCAACTTCTGGGAGAAGCATGGCAAGAACATGCACTCCTGGCAGGAGCAGACGCGCACCTACTATCGCGTGCATGGGCCGATGGTGCGCGACTGGCACGTCAATCAGTTCCTGTATCAGCAGGATGCGAACGCGCTCGAAGCCATCGTGCGCAAGATCGACGGCAATGAGGCGGTGCTCGAGCTGATTCGTGACTTTCGCAACGAGCGGCACAGCATCTGGGGCATCAACGCGCGCAATCGTGAACAGAATTTCGCGTTGAACCTGCTGCTCGATCCCGAGATCGACTTCGTGACCATTCTCGGCCCGGCCGGTACCGGCAAGACGCTGCTCACGCTCGCGGCCGGTCTGGCGCAGACGCTGGAAAGCAATCGCTACAGCGAGATCATCATGACGCGCGTGACCATTCCGCTCGGCGAAGACATCGGCTTCCTGCCCGGCACGGAAGAGGAAAAGATGGAGCCGTGGATGGGCGCGCTGATGGACAACCTCGAAGTGCTGACGCAGAGCCAGGAGGGCGGCAATTGGGGCCGCGCCGCGACCAACGATCTGCTGCGCAATCGCATCAAGATCCGCTCGCTGAATTTCATGCGCGGCCGCACGTTCCTCAATCGGTTCTTGATTCTGGACGAGGCGCAGAATCTGACCGCGAAGCAGATGAAGGCGCTGGTGACGCGCTCCGGCCCGGGTACGAAAGTGGTCTGCCTCGGCAACATTGCGCAGATCGATACGCCGTACTTGACGGAGACCACCTCGGGCCTCACCTATGTCGTGAACCGGTTCCGCGATTGGTCGCACGCCGGCCACATCACGCTGATCCGCGGTGAGCGTTCGCGCCTGGCGGATTACGCGTCCGAGATTCTTTGATGAGCTCCTGCCGGGCCCTTCGGGCCGGCGAGTTCGAGCGAGAGGAGTGGATTTGGCGAAGGCATCAAAAGGGAAGCGCGGCGCTGATATTGCTCAGCACGTCTCGCAGCTCGGGTCCAATGTTGTCTGGCCGACGTCGCCGGAGGACGCGAAGCTCGAGCGCGTGCCGAATCCGCATCCGGACAAGCAGTATCTGGCGCGCTTCACGGCGCCGGAGTTCACCTCGTTGTGCCCGGTGACGGGTCAGCCCGATTTCGCGCACATCGTGATCGACTATGTGCCCAAGCAGTGGCTGGTGGAGAGCAAGTCGCTCAAGCTGTACCTGGGCTCGTTCCGCAACCATGGTGCCTTTCACGAGGATTGCACTGTCGCCATCGGCGCACGCCTGGTGGACGTGCTGAAACCGCGCTGGCTGCGCATCGGCGGGTACTGGTATCCGCGCGGCGGCATCCCCATAGACGTGTTCTGGCAGACGAGCGAGCCCCCCAAGGGGCTCTGGCTGCCGGATCAGGGCGTTCCGGGGTATCGGGGCAGAGGCTGAAACTTTCAGCGGCTCAGGTACGTACGTACGTACATACTTCTGCTATATTCCGCCGCCTTCAACTGCCGATTCTCGTGGGCTTCTATGGCGGCTCGCGTCGGTTTCTCCGCGACGATCAGCCGCGAACCCCGCCAGGCCCGGAAGGGAGCAACGGTAACGGTGATATCGGGCGCCGGAGAAGCGCCGGCGCGGGCCGTCTCCATCAAGGTTCCCGCATGTCCTATCTAGCTCTCGCCCGCAAATGGCGGCCGCGCAGTTTTACTGAGCTGGCTGGCCAGGATCACGTCATGCGCGCGCTCGTGAACGCGCTGCAGACCGGCCGAGTGCACCACGCGTTCCTGTTCACCGGCACGCGCGGTGTAGGCAAAACCACCATCGCGCGCATTCTCGCCAAGTCGCTGAATTGCGAAACCGGCATGACGCCGACCCCCTGCGGCGTTTGCAGCGCGTGTCGTGAGATCGATGAAGGCCGCTTCGTCGACCTGATCGAAGTCGACGCTGCCTCGCGCACCAAAGTCGATGACACGCGCGAGCTGCTCGACAACGTGCAGTACGCACCCGCTCGCGGCCGCTACAAGGTCTACCTGATCGACGAAGTGCACATGCTCTCGACGCATTCATTCAATGCGTTGCTGAAGACGCTCGAAGAGCCGCCGCCGCACGTGAAGTTCCTGCTCGCGACCACCGATCCGCAGAAGCTGCCGGTGACGGTGCTGTCGCGCTGCTTGCAGTTCAACCTGAAGCGCTTTCCGCCGGCGATGATTCTCAATCGGCTCAAGTTCATTTGCGAGCAGGAGAACATCGAATTCGAAACGGACGCGCTGCGCATGGTCGCACGCGCCGCTGAAGGCAGCATGCGCGATGCGCTCAGTCTGCTCGATCAAGTCATCGCCTTCGGCGGTGGCAAGCTGACCGCCGATGACACCCGCACCATGCTCGGCACGTTGGATCGTGCGCAGGTGTTCGGCATCGTCGAAGCGTTGATCGCTCGCGATGCGCGCAAGGTGCTCGATCGCGTCAATGAATTGGACGAGCACGCGCCGGACTATCGCGAAGTGCTCGCTGAGCTCGCCGGGCTGTTGCAGAAGCTCGCGCTGATGCAGGCCGTTCCCGATTTGCAGATCGACGAAGCGGATGACGTCGAGGCTTATAAGAATCTTGCGGCCGCGATCACGCCCGAAGATGCGCAGCTGTTTTATCAAATCGCCATCGTCGGTCGTCGCGACCTGGAGCTTGCGCCCGATGTGCGTGGCGGCTTCGAGATGGTGTTGTTACGCATGTTGGCGTTCAGCGTCCAGGACGTGACTGCGTCTGCGGGCAGTGCGCCGACGCCTGCGCCGGCTCGATCGGCTGCCGGTGGCGGTGTGCCGGCTGCGGTGCGTGCAGCTGCGATGGCTCCTGCGCCCTCAGCGGCGCCGGCTGCCAACGTCGCGCCTGCGACGAATGCGGCGCCATCGGCGCCTCCGGCTCGGGCCGCTGCAGCCACTGGCGACAGCGATTGGAATGCGATCGTCGCGCAGATGAATCTGGGCGGCATTACGCGTCAGCTCGCGGTGAACTGTGCGCTCCTTGGCAAGGAAGGGAGCAAGGTGCGCCTGTCGCTCGATCCCGAGGGCGCGCATTACCGCACGGCCATGATGGAGGACAAGCTCCGCCAGGCGTTGAGCACTTACTTCGGTGAGCCGGTGGTGCTGGAATTCACCGCAGGCGGCGGCAGTGCGACGATGAATACGCCGGCTCGTCAGCTCAAGGCTGCGGCGGACGATCGTCTGCAGAACGCCCGCTCTTCCATCGAGAACGATCCCAATATTCGCGCCATGAAAGAAATGTTCGGCGCGACGGTGACGCCCGAGTCGATCCGGCCGACCGACAATCAATGACGGAGTGGTTCAGTTATGAAAGGCAATATCGGCAACATGATGAAACAGGCGCAGCAGCTGCAAGCGAACATGCAGCGCGCGCAAGCCGAGATCGCCCAGCTCGAAGTCACGGGCGAGGCGGGCGGCGGCATGGCCAAGGTGGTGATGACTGGCAAGCATGAAGTGCGCCGGGTCACGCTCGATGCTTCGATCGTGAGCAGCGACGACAAGGACATGCTGGAAGACCTGATCGCCGCTGCCATCAACGATGCCGTGCAGAAAGTCGATCGCACCACGCAGGAAAGAATGTCGAGCCTGATGGGTGGCCTGAATCTGCCGCCCGGGTTCAAGATGCCGTTCTAACGGAACTGTTGCCGCGCGCCGGCCGCAGCGTTTGGCCGGCGCCTTTGATTTCGAATGATCTACCCACCTTCTCTCATCCGCCTGATCGAGGCGCTGCGTTGCCTGCCCGGCGTCGGGCCGAAGTCGGCGCAGCGCATGGCGTTTCATTTGCTGGAAAAAGATCGCAACGCCGCCGGCCTGCTGGCCGACGCCTTGCAGAAGGCGGTCGTCGGCGTAGGGCGCTGCCAGCGCTGCCGAATGTTTGCCGATGCGGATCTGTGTCCGATCTGCGCCAATGCCTCACGGGATCGCGGCACGCTGTGCGTGGTGGAGTCGCCGGCCGATGTCGCAGCGATCGAGCAATCGGGCAGTTATCGAGGCACGTATTTCGTGCTGATGGGCCATCTGTCACCGCTCGACGGCATCGGTCCTGACGAGCTGGGCTTCGCCCAATTGGAAACACTGCTCGCCGAAGGCTCGGTCACCGAGGCCATTCTTGCGACCAACACGACCGTCGAGGGCGATGCCACTGCGCATGTGATCGCCGAAATCGCCGCTCGTCACAAAGTGAAATCGAGCCGCATCGCCCACGGCGTGCCCATCGGCGGCGAGCTCGAATACGTCGATGGCGGCACGCTCGCTCACGCACTCGCCGGGCGACGAACGCTGACTTGAGTCCGCCCGTTCGATAGGGAACTATCGATCCTCGTCCTGCCCGGTCTGCAACCAGGAGGAGGGAAGCAACGTGCCAGCACCCGCTGAGTTGATTCTCGCAGCAGCGATGGCGATGGCCCTCTCGTCGGTCACCGCGCGCGCCCAGGAGCCAACGAACCCGGCGGAAGTTGATGCGCTGCTGCAATCGAGCTACACCAGCATCAATGGGCGAGCAACGCCGGAACTGATTCCGTACCACGTGCGCATGGCGGCTTTTTTCGAGAGTTTCTCTGACTACGCGCCACAGTTCCGGTCACAGTTGATAAAGGCAGACTTCGATCAGCTGCAACGATACGCGAGCGCTCATGGTGCGTTCCAAAAGCAGGACGCAGATCGGCAACTGCGCGAATGGCAGGAAGTTGCTGCTCGTGCCGAGCCGATGAGCGCCGTCGAAATCGCCACGGAGCTGAAGCAATCGAGCCGTCGTATCGAAGCGGTCGCCGCGGCGCGCTATCGCGCGACATTGGATGCGCTGAGTGCCGACGGCAGAGCGGTTATCGATCGTTTCATCGCCGACCGCGTTCGCCCCAACACGTCCATCGAAGATCCACTGGTGGTGGCGATGGCCGCTCCCGTGTTCTACAAGACGCAGATTCTGGGGACGTACAGAATGATGCAGGAGGGCAAGTGGCCTCCGGCACCGCCCGTCAGCAATACGAAAAAAGTCGAATCGGTGGCTACCGGGGACGCCGCCCGAGTGGGCTCAAAGTAGAGCTAAGCCGCCGTCTTTTTGGCGCGTGCTTTGGGTTTGGCGGCAGGCGCTGCATGCGGCGATTCTTCGGGCGGGGACAGGCGAACCTGATCGTCGCCGTGCAACTCCATCAGCGACTCCATCAAATCCTCTTCCTCGGCGCTGGAGCAGATGCCCAGCACCGTCGCCTCGTCACAACCTTCGGCGGCGACGTAGGCGTGACCCATGTTCGAATCGATATAGATGGATTCACCCGCCGACAGCACGATGGGATCGTAGAACTCGGTGTGGATCTCGACCTTGCCTTCGAGCACGTAGATATATTCCTCGCCCGAGTGATGCACCAGCTCGCCGAACTCCTCGACGCTCTTGGCGCGGATGCGCGTCAGGATCGGAATCATCCGTTTACGCCGCAGCTCCGCGCATAAATAGAAATAATCGTAGTTCGGCGTGTTGACGCGGATGGCGCGCTCCATTTTGCCGATGCTGCGTCGGGCGGTGACGGGCTGGGCCGACGCTTCGCTCGGCTCAGCAAACAAATCCGACATCCGGATCTTCAAGCGCTCACTGAGCTGCAACAGCTTGTCGTAGGTGAGGGTGAGCCGGTCGTGCTCCACCTTCGCGAGCGTCGACAACGGAATGCCGGTGCGATCGCTCATCTCCTTGAGTGTCCAATCGTTGCGGGAGCGCAGGGCGCGCAGCACGCGGCCGAGGGTCGGCTTGTCGGCGGAACGCTCGGTGCGCTGCTGTACGGCGGACTTTTCGGCGGGTTTGGAGGGTTTCATCGAGCCAATTCTACCGGAAGCCGGCTCGGGCTCGCGCCGGCACTGTTTTGCACGATTGGGTTGACGATTCTCTAATCAGGACTATTATTGCCAATAGGAGAAAATACCGCCGCCCAAGAAGCGGCCCCTGAGCCAGGTGAGGATGCGATGCGTACACGCGTAGCAGTGATGTGGTTGGCCGCCCTGTTTTCCTGGGTGAGTCTAGGATGGGCACAGGAAGGGGCGCAGCTGCCGCCACCGGGCCCTGCGACCGAAACAACCGTGCCGCAGGCAGAACCGCCAGGAGCGGCTCCACTGACGCGCGAGAACGTCGAAGCCTGGCTCGACGGTTATCTGCCGTACGCGTTGCAGACCGGTGATATCGCCGGCGCCGTCGTGGTGGTCGTGAAGGACGGCCAGGTCCTGGTGCAGAAAGGTTACGGCTACGCCGACGTCAAATCGCGCAAGCCGGTCGATCCCGAGCTCACGTTGTTTCGTCCCGGGTCGATCTCCAAGCTGTTCACCTGGACGGCGGTGATGCAACAGGTCGAGCAGGGCAAGCTCGATCTGGACGCCGACGTCAACAACTATCTGGATTTCAAGATTCCGCCGCGCGACGGGCAGCCCGTGACGCTACGGAACATCATGACCCACACGGCGGGCTTCGAAGAGCAGGTGAAGGGCCTGATGGGCGAGGAGGGCGGCGCCTCGGTGCTGTCCTTCGATGAGCGGCTGAAGAATTGGGTGCCGGAGCGCATCTTCGCGCCGGGCACGACGCCGGCTTATTCCAACTACGCCACCGCGCTCGCCGGCTACATCGTGCAGCGCGTCTCGGGCGTGCACTTCGACGACTACATCGATCAAAACATCTTCGCGCCGCTGGGCATGCAGCACTCGACGTTTCGTCAGCCGCTGCCCGAGGCGCTGAAACCGCTCATGTCGAGCGGCTATGCGCTGGCGTCCTCGGGTGAAGCCAAGCCCTACGAAATCGTCGGCGTGTCGCCGGCGGGCAGTCTCGCCGCATCCGGTGCGGACATGGCGAAGTTCATGATCGCTCATCTGCAAAACGGCGCCTTCGGCACGACGCGCATCCTTCAAGAGGACACCGCGAAACAGATGCATTCGACGGCGCTGACCATCCTGCCGCGCGTGCATCGCATGCTGCTGGGTTTTTATGAGCAGAACTACAACGGTCATCGCGCACTCGGCCATGGCGGCGACACCAACTGGTTCCACAGCGATCTGCATCTGTTCATCGACGACGGCGTCGGCATGTACGTTTCCTTGAACAGCGGCGGCAAGGGGCCGGCCGCTCACCAGATCCGCAGCACCTTGTTCGATCAGTTCGCCGATCGTTATCTGCCGGGCCAGACCCTGGATGGCAAGGTCGATGAGAAAACTGCCGCTGAACACGCCGGCATGATGGCTGGCGTTTATGAGAGCTCGCGTCGCATGGACTCGAGCTTCTTCAGCCTGCTGGGCCTCGCAGGCCCGATCAAAGTCATCCCGAATCCGGACCACACCATCAGCGTCTCGATGGCCCAGAACCTGGCCGGCGTGCCGATCAAATGGCGCGAGATCGAGCCGTTCGTCTACCGCGACGTCGAGGGCAAGTACCTGCTGTCCGCGCAGGTAAAGGATGGGCAGGTCGTGCGGTTCAGCTTCGACGGTGTATCGCCGTTCATGATGTTCGAGCGCACGCCGGCCTCACGCTCGCCAGGCTGGTTGTTGCCGATGGCCATCGTTGGGCTGGTCTCATTGCTGCTGACCGCTCTTGCGTGGCCGGTCTCCGCGCTCGTGCGTCGGCACTACGGTGTTGCTTACGGTTTGACCGGTGATGATGCCAAGGCGCATCGCTGGGTGCGAATCGCAGCACTTGCAGCGCTCGCGATCTGCATTGGCTGGGCGATCGCGATCGGCAAGATGATGGGTGATTTCAGCCTGCTCTCGGAAAGCTCCGATGCGTGGCTGTGGCTGATGCAGTTGCTGTCGCTGGTCGTGTTCATCGGCGGCGCGGTCTTCGGTGGCTGGAACGCCTGGATCGTCGTGCGCAGCCAGCGCAAGTGGTACGCGAAGGTCTGGGCAGTCGTGCTCGCGTTGTCGCTGTTGCTGCTGCTGTACATCGCGCTGACCTTCCATCTCATCGCGTTCGATGTGAACTACTGAGGCGACGATGAGCACGGCGGTTCCCATGCAGATGCAGGTCGAGATCGAGCGGTTGCGTTTGCGCAATCCATTCCGGATCTCGGGCTACACGTTCACCGAAGTCCCCGTTGCGGTGGTCACGTTGGAAAGCGAGCAGGGGCGAGGTCGCGGCGAAGCGGCGGGTGTTTATTACTTGAAGGATACGCCCGAGAGCATCGTCGAGGCGCTGGAGAAACATCGGGCCATCATCGAAAGCGGCATCACGCGTGAGCAGTTGTTGGAGCTGCTGCCTCCGGGCGGTGCTCGCAATGCGTTGGATTGCGCGCTGTGGGACCTCGAAGCCAAGCATGTTGGCGCGCCGGTGTGGCGGCTTGCCGGTCTGGATGCCGTCGGGCCGTGTGTTACGACGTTCACGTTGAGCGCCGATGGTCCGCCTGCTGTGGTGAGTGCGGCAGAAGCGCTGCCGCGTGCCAAGGCGCTCAAACTGAAGCTCGATGGCGATTTGCAGATGGACAAGGAACGAGTGCGTGCGGTGCGCCGGCTGCGTCCCGATGCCTGGATCGGTGTCGATGCCAACCAGGGTTATTCCATCGAAAAGCTCAAAGCCATCATGCCGGCCTTCGTCGAGTCCGGCGTGCAGCTCGTCGAGCAGCCGCTGCCCCGCGGTCGCGAGGCTGACCTGGAAGGCTTCAAGAGTCCCATTCCGCTCGCAGCGGATGAAAGCGTGCAGGGCCTGGCCGACGTGCGCGGCCTGCGGGGTCGCTTCCAGGTCGTAAACATCAAGCTCGATAAATGCGGCGGGCTGACCGAAGCCCTCGCGATGGCGCATGAGGCGCGACGCCTCGGCATGCAAGTCATGGTCGGCAACATGGTGGGCACCAGCCTGGCCATGGCGCCGGCGTTCGTGGTCGCGCAGCTGTGCGATTACGTGGATCTCGACGGACCGATTTTTCTGGCAGAGGACCGCCACCCCAGCATCACGTACCAGGATGGCAGCGTGCATTGCGCAAGCAGTGTGTGGGGCAACGGCTAGGAATCCGCAACGGCGCGGTCATCAACAACAATACGGGGAGCGACCATGAGCGATGTCTTTGATCTGTCGCGTGGGATGACGATCGGCGTTTCGACCAGCGCACTGGCGCTGTTGATGAGTGCGACCAACGTACGGGCGGCGGAAGGCCAGAGCGGCGTCATCGATGAAATCATCGTGACCGCACAGAAACGCAACGAGAGCGTGCAGGACGTGCCGGTCTCGGTGAGCGCGTTCGCTGAGGAGCAGCTGACCCGCGTGCACGCCACGCAGCTGCAGGATTACGCGGCATACATGCCCGGCATCAATATCACGGGCGGCGGCAGTCCCGGCCAGACGAGCATTACGCTGCGCGGTGTCGCCGCGGTGGGACCGGGTTCGGTCGTTGGCACCTATGTGGACGAAACACCGCTCGGTGCAAGCAACAACTATGCTCGGGCCACGAGCTTCGCGCTCGATCTGATGCCGTACGATATCGGACGCGTCGAAGTGCTGCGTGGCCCGCAAGGCACGCTGTATGGCGCCGGCTCGATGGGCGGCTTGCTCAAGTACGTTTTGAAGGAACCCAGCACCGACGCATTGGAATTCCGTGCGGGTCTGGAAGGCTCCAATGTGAGCGGCGCCGACGATCCGGGTTGGGGCGCGCGTGCGGGAGTGAATGTTCCATTGGGCAGCTCGGTCGCGCTGCGCGCCAGCTACTTCCAGCAAGATACGCCGGGCTACATCACCAACGCCTACACGGGCAAACGAGACGTCAACGGGCTGGAGCAGAGCGGCGGACGCGCTTCGCTGCTGTGGCAGATCAGCGATACGGCCACGCTCAAGGTGAACGGTCTGTGGCAGCGACTGGATTCGGATGAGAATTCGACGGTGACTCTGTCGCTGGCCGGTACCGATCCGATACGCGCCCGTCGCGACCTTCCCGATCTCACGACTTCGATGCCGAACTCACAGCCGTTCAGCAAGGAAGTGGATTACTACTCGGCGACCCTCAACTGGGACCTGGGCTGGGGCGACTTCGTGTCCGCAACCAGCTACTCCAAGACGCACACGGTGCAAACGCAGGACGGAAGCGTCACGTACGGCTCATTGTTTCCTCTGCTGAGCCTGGTGTTTGAGTTGCCCGGTGCGCCCTTCGATGAAGGCTTGAGCAAGTTCAACATCCAGCTCGATCATGAGAAGTGGACGCAGGAATTCCGGATCGCATCCAGCGGCGACGGGGCGATCCAGTGGCGCGCCGGCGCGTTCTATACCGAGGAAGACAGCAAGAACCGGCAGGTGGTCGATGCGACCGATATCAATGGCGTGCCGATCCAGGGATTCCTGCCGTACTTTGCGTTCGCGCAGCTGCCTTCGCAGTACAAGGAGCTCGCCGTATTCGGCGATGTGACTTTCAAGATCAACGACCGCTTCGACGTCATCACCGGTCTGCGCTGGGCCGCGAACGATCAGAAGTTCCGGCAGATCAGCAGCGGCGCCATCGTGGCGACTGCGAACCAGCCGGGTGAGTCCGATGAAGACGTGTTCACATATGCCGTCAGTCCGCGCTGGCATCTGACCGACAACACCATGCTCTATGCGCGTGTCGCAACGGGTTATCGCCCCGGCGGTCCGAACACCATCGTGCCTGGCATGCCGCCGGCGGTGGAGGCCGACGAGCTGACCAACTATGAGCTGGGCTTCAAGAGCATCTTCATGGACGGTCGCGCGCTGCTGAATGCTTCGGTGTTCTACATCGATTGGCAGGACATCCAGCAGAGCCGTTCCTTCGGCGGCGTGAGCGGCCTGGACAATGCCGGCGACGCGGAGAGCCAGGGCATCGAGCTCGAATCGTTGTTCTCGGTCACCCCGGGTCTGCAGCTCGGATTCAACCTGTCGTATACGGACGCAACCTTGAAGTCGAGCCCGCCGGATCTGCCGAACGCGC
Source organism: Steroidobacter cummioxidans (assembly GCF_003104955.1). Classification (NCBI taxonomy): domain Bacteria; kingdom Pseudomonadati; phylum Pseudomonadota; class Gammaproteobacteria; order Steroidobacterales; family Steroidobacteraceae; genus Steroidobacter; species Steroidobacter cummioxidans. Next base: position 195,462 of record NZ_LSRW01000021.1, read on the forward strand.
TCGGCGTGCAGCTGCCGGGCGTGCCGAAGTGGAGCGGCGCGATCACCGCGAATTATTCGTTCACCGCGTTCGGCGGCCACGAGGCCAACATTGGCGGCGGCTGGCGCTATGTCGATGAGCGCTATTCCGAAGTGGTCAAGACGGAAGAGAATCTTGCGTACGCGCTGCCCGCCTATGACGTGCTGGACCTCAACGCCGACGTGCAATTCGATAAGCTGACGCTGCGGCTATTCGTGAAGAATCTGACCGACGAGCGCGCGTTCACGGGCGGCGGTGTGACCCCGGACGGATTGAATCAGCCGGTGCGTCTGGATCTGGCCGTGCTGCAGCCGCGAACCGTGGGCCTCAGTATAGATTTCCAGTTCTAAGTGATAAGTTGATCGAACGTGACCACAGCAAACCTCTCGACCTCCCTGGATCTGCCGCAACCGTATCTGCTGTTTCTTGGCGATACCACCGAGGCGGGCTTCGCGAAAACCGCCTTTGGTCTCAGGGACTGGGCGCCTGAGCAGTGCGTCGGCGAGCTGGCGTGCTCGCCCGACGCGGTCACGCTGGGTCTGCCCAAGCTCACCCCGGCGCAGGCCCGCGCCAAAGGCGCACGTTCGATGGTCATCGGCGTGGCCAACATGGGCGGGCGCATTCTCGACAGCTGGATGCCGTCGCTGATCGAAGCGCTGGAGGCTGGTCTGGATTTGATTGGGGGAATGCACACTCGACTCGTCGACGCGCCGGCGTTGGTTGCAGCCGCCGAGCGTCATGGGCGTCGTCTGATCGACGTCCGCACGCCACCGCCCGGGATTCCGACCGCCAGTGGTCGCAAACGCAGTGGCAAGCGACTACTGGCGGTCGGAACGGATTGCGCCCTGGGCAAGAAATACACCGCGCTTGCGATCGCAAGAGAATTCAAGCGACGCGGCGTGAGTGCTGACTTTCGTGCCACGGGGCAGACCGGAATCATGATCGCCGGTAGCGGCATGCCGATGGATGCCGTGGTGTCGGATTTCGAGGCGGGCGCCGCGGAGGTGCTCTCACCGGATGCAGCGCCGGATCACTGGGATGTGATCGAAGGGCAGGGCTCGTTGTTCCATCCTTCCTATGCCGCCGTATCGCTCGGCTTGTTACATGGCAGTCAGCCCGATGTCATCATCGTGTGCCATGAGGCGGGCCGCACCCATGTGATGGGCATGCCCGACTATCCCTTGCCCAGTCTGGAAGAGACCATCGATCTGAATCTGCGGCTCGGTCGGCGCACCAATCCCGCGATTCGCTGCGGCGGCGTGAGTCTCAATACCTCGAAGTTGTCAGAGCGCGAGGCGCGCGAGTTGATGGCCGCCGAGAGCAAGCGACTGGGCGTGCCGGTCGCCGATCCGATGCGCGGCGGCGACGAGTTCGAACGGCTGCTCGATCACTGTTTGCGCGCCTGATGCAAGCGTCCTGGTTTCAACGCTATCTGTTGCCTGGCTTCGCCTTCAAGGCGGTCGTCATCGGCGGCGGCTATGCGACGGGCCGCGAGCTGGTCGAGTTCTTCCTGCCGAGCGGGCCGCGCGGCGGGTTGTTCGCGATGGTGTTCGCCGCCGTGATCTGGAGCGTCGTGTGTATCGCGACGTTCCTGTTCGCGCGAGCCACGCAGAGCGCCGACTATCGCACCTTCTTCCGGCATCTGCTCGGCCGGGGCTGGATGGTCTTCGAGGTCGCCTACTGTTTATTCATCGTCCTGATCCTGGCCGTGTTCGGCGCAGCCTCGGGCGCCATTGGGGCGGCGTTGTTCGGCTGGCCGCCGCTGGCGGGCACGCTTTGTTTGATGCTGGGCATCGCGTTGTTCGTGGCGTTTGGCAACACCTCGGTCGAGCAACTATTCAAGTGGGTTTCGTTCTTCCTGTACGGCGTCTACGCGTTGTTCGTCGTGCTGTCGCTGGGCAAATTCGGCGATCGAATCTCAGCCAACTTCGCGTTGGACGTGCCGACGGATGGTTGGCTGCTCGCGGGGGTGACTTACGCCGGTTACAACATCGTCGGTGCGGTCGTGATCTTGCCCGTGCTGCGGCATCTGACCAGCAATCGCGACGCCATCATCGCCGGGGCCTTGTCCGGGCCGCTTGCGATGATTCCGGCGTTCCTGTTTTTCGTCTGCATGGTCGCTTACTACCCGGAGATCGCCGAGCAGGCGTTGCCGTCGGACTTCCTGTTGCAGCGATTGGATGCACCCGTGTTTCATGGCGCGTTCCAGCTGATGATTTTCGCGGCGCTGCTCGAAAGCGGCACGGGCAGCGTGCATGCGGTGAATCAGCGCATCGAGCAGGTGTGGCGCGCGAAGCTCGGGCGGGATTTGTCGGCCAGGGCGCGATTCATCGCGGCCGGCGTGTTGCTCGTGATCGCGATGCTGCTCGCCGAGCGCTTCGGTCTCGTCACGCTGATCGCGCGTGGCTACCGCGGCCTCGCGTATCTGTTGATCGCGGTCTACGTGTTGCCGCTGCTGACGTATGGCGTCTGGCGCCTGTGGCAGCGACGCGAACAGGTTGCACTTTCCCCGCAGTGATCGCGGCGCCTGAGTCGGCCACGAGATTCTTGCTTCAGTGATGTCGGGTGCGCCCGGGGACGCTCGTCCTTGGGTCAGAACGCACACAACATCCCTGGAGCAAGAGCAATGAAGCGCTTACTGACCAAGACCCTCGCTGCCACGGCACTGATCGCCCCGGCCGCGGCCCCGCTGGCCGACAGCCCGGCTCCTGCGAGCCCGCAGCAGGCGATCTCCGCGCCCGACAAATCGGGCCGCATCGCCGTCAATGGCATCAACTATTACTACGAGATTCGCGGCAAGGGCGAGCCGGTGTTGCTCCTGCACGGCGGACTGGGTTCCAGCGACATGTTCGCGCCGCTGTTGCCGACCCTCACCAAGCAGCGACAGGTCGTGCTGGTTGATCTACAGGGTCATGGCCGCACCGAGCTGGGCACTCGCAAGTTCAATCTCGACGCCATGGGCGATGACATGAACGGGCTGCTGCAAAAGCTCGGGTACCAGCAGATCGACGTGTTCGGTTACTCCTTCGGCGGTGGCGTCGGCTTCAAGCTGGCCGTGCAGCATCCGGAAAGGGTGCGTCGTTTGGTGCTGGTGTCCGCGGGATATTCATCGGACGGCTTCTATCCGGAGATCAAAGCGCAACAGGTGCAGATGAACGCCGACGCCTTCCAGTTCATGAAGGACACGCCCATGTACAAGGGTTACGTCGCGGTCGCGCCGAAGCCGGATGACTTCCCGCGCTTGCTCGCCGAGATCGGGGATTTCATGCGCAAGGACTATGACTATTCCGCCGATGTCGCGAAGCTGAAGATGCCGGTGATGCTGGTGTTCGGCGACTCGGACATGTATCGCCCCGAGCACGTCATCAAGTTCTATCAGCTGCTCGGCGGTGGTTTGAAGGATGCCGGCTGGATGCGGGAGAACCTGTCGCAGAATCGTCTGGCGATTCTTCCCAATCACACGCACTACGACATCTTCCTGGCGCCGGAGCTGGTGACCACGGCACTGCCGTTCCTCAACGGGGACACCAAAGCGAGCGCGTGGCAGTAAGCGTCCGAGACAGAAGCGGGTTAGCGCCGGCGTTCGTATTCCGGCGCGAGCCCACGCATGATGTTGAGCAGGCGTTTATAACTTTCATAACGACGCGCCGAGAGAGTGTTCTCGGCCACGGCGGCGAGCACTGCGCAGCCAGGTTCGCGAAGGTGCAGGCAGTTGTTGAACTTGCACTCGGGCGCGAGTTTCAGGATCTGTCTCTTATACACATCTGACGCTGC